>BNUT01000006.1 GCA_025997555.1 Spirochaetia bacterium | reverse complement strand
GCAACAATTATTTTCGGTGGCTGTGTTGCCGCTTATCTCCACGCCCTTCATGGTGAAAATGTCGTTTCCGCTGACATGCACCCCGCCGCCACTACCACCGATGCAGGTGTTGCCCGTAATCGCGCCGCTTTTCATGACAAACTCGCCGCCTCCGCCCACTTGTACCAATGAGTTGTCATGAAAAGCGGTGCGATTACGGGCAACACCTGCATCGGTGGTAGTGGCGGCGGGGTGAATGTCAGCGAAAACGCGATTTTCACCATGAAGGGCGGCGAGATAAGCGGCAACACAGCCACCGAAAATAATGGTGGCAATGGCGGCGGGGTGCAAGTCGGCAGAAACGCAACCTTCACCATGGAAGGTGGTGAGATAAGCGGCAACACAGCCAACAGCTGCGGCGGCGGGGTGAGACTCCGCGGAACATTCACCATGAAGGGCGGTAAGATAAGCGGCAACACCACCAAACGCGGTGGCGGGGTGGATTCCTGGCAGGGAACCTTCATCATGGAGGGCGGCGAGATAAGCGGCAATAGCAATACGAGCGAATCCGAATCGGGCGGTGGGCTGTATGTCGGCGGCGAAAACGCAACCTTCACCAAAACGGGCGGGATCATTTATGGGGATACCGATACCACCCATACGCCGGGCAGTACCGAAAATACTGCCCTGAACAGCCGCGGCCATGCGGTTTCGCTAGCCCATAGAATAAGGCGTAATGCCACTGCAGGAGAGGAGATTACACTCTACGCCAAGAATGAGAACGGCGTTTGGACCTACAATGACAGCTCCACAGGCGGCGTAGGGGATACCACGGCGAATTGGGGGAACTAGTGTTCTGTCCTACAGGAATAAAAAAAAGCCGCACAGACATCCGTTACGAATCGTCTGTGCGGCTTTTGTTCGCTTTTATACTTTTGACTATCAGTTAACCGCTTTCTTCAGATCTTCCACCTTGTCCGCCTTTTCCCAGGGGAACTCCGAGCGGCCGAAGTGGCCGTAGGAGGCGGTTTTCTGGTAGATGGGCTGTCGTAAATTCAGGTTCTTGATGATCCCCGCCGGGGTCAGGTCAAAGACCTTTTTCACGGCTTCTTCGATTCGCCCTTCGTCTACGGTGGCAGTCCCGAAGGTGTCTACATAGACCGAGACCGGGAAGGGGACGCCGATAGCGTAGGCAAGCTCCACTTCGGCCCGTTCGGCCAATTTGGCGGCCACGATGTTCTTGGCAACGTAGCGGGCCACGTAGGCGGCGGAGCGATCCACTTTGGTGGGGTCTTTGCCGGAGAATGCGCCGCCTCCATGACGGCCCATGCCGCCATAGGTGTCCACGATGATCTTGCGGCCCGTCAGCCCCGTGTCGCCAAAGGGGCCGCCAACCACGAAGCGGCCGGTGGGGTTGATGTAATATTTGGTTTTCGCGTCCAGAAGGCCCGTGGGTTCCAGGATGGGCTTTATGATTTGCTCGATGATTCCGCTTTTGATGTCGTTGTAGGAAACATCGGGATCATGCTGATGGGAAACCACCACCGCGTCAATGCGGATGGGTTTATGGCCCTCGTATTCCACCGTCACCTGGCTTTTGGCATCAGGCCGCAGCCATTTGATCGTTTTATTTTTACGCAGATCCGTGGCCTTAATCAGAATCTTGTGGGCCAGGGTGATGGGAAGGGGCATCAGCTCCGCAGTTTCGTTACAGGCAAAGCCGAACATCATGCCCTGGTCGCCCGCACCCTGCTGGCCCTTGTATTCGTCAAGGCCCACGCCGGAAACACCCTGGCTGATGTCCGGGGACTGGCTGTGGATCATGTCCAGCACCGCCATGGATTGATAATCAAGACCGTAATCGGGATTGGTGTAGCCGATTTCTTTTGCTACATCCCGAACCACCTTCTGAAAATCCACAAAGGTATTGGTGGTAATTTCACCGCCGATTAATACCAGAGAGGTTGATGCATAGGTTTCACAGGCAACCCGGCTTTGGGGGTCTTCTTTAAAACAGGCATCCAGAATAGCGTCTGAGACCTGATCGCATAGTTTATCGGGATGGCCTTCGCCAACCGATTCGGAAGTGAAAAAATACCTTCGTTCTGACATAAAATACTCCTGGACAACGCAGTTGTACAACTACGTTGAAAGTTTCGCTTTTTTTATATAAAAAAAGCAGCCGGATTATCCGGCCGCCTTCTTTTTACAATGAATCCGATAGGGCTGTCAAGCGGTTTCGGAAGCCGTCGTAGAGCTCCCGGTTTCTTTCGCCCCTGGCAATTTTTTGGTCATAGACATGGGCTATATCCTTAAGGAATTTTTTTATTGCACCCCTGGCAGAGGGATCGTTCAAATTTCTTTCCAGATTCGGAATGGTAAGCCGGTCACCGGGCTCTATCAATTCGGGGTCCGCAACCACCCCCGAAGAGGCCAGCATGATCAGCGGGAAGTAATCGGCATTGGCTACATTGGGGCCGTAAAATCTCAATGCAATTCTCGAAAGATAATCCCCGGACTTTACGACGTATTGCTCTGCGCCTTCCAGAATGATGTCGTCCCGGTATTCATCATAAACCGATTCAAAAGAATCGTTTATTTTGTCCTGCTCTTGGGGATCAACGGCGCTGGTAGCCCCGGTAGATTTACAGGAAACGGCAATCAGAGCCGTTAACATTACAAAAACGGATAAGATTTTTTTCATATTATTCTCCTATATATATAGTATCGTCTGATTGTAAAATTTTGTAAAGCCGATACTTTGGAAAGATAGAAGAATTGGTAGAATGGAGATTATGGCCTTTTACTCGGATTTATAGTAAATTAGAAGTATCGGAGGACAATATGGGAATAACCTATACAGAAATCACCCTGAAAAATGCTGATGATAGAGTAAGAGTTGAGGAAGGGCTTATCAAAGAACAGGATGTCCGGGAAACAACAGTAACCGCAATGGTCGATACCGGGGCGGGAACCCTGGTGATAACCGAGGCGGTATGCGAGCGGCTTGGGCTTAGAATAGAGGGTTTACGCAATGCAACCGTAGTGGGCGGCGGGAAGGCATTTTGCAAAAGAACCTCTCCGGTAACAATTTATTGGAAAGACCGATCTTCCGTGTGTAATGCCCTGGTGGTGCCCGGTGAGACCAACATACTGCTCGGCGCAATCCCCCTTGAAGACATGGACTTAATCGTAAATCCTGTAAAACAAGTATTGGAAGGCGCCCACGGCGATGAAGTTTTGATGATGCTTAAGTAAGCGGTTTATTTTTCCCTTGCTCCAAAGGGGCACTGATGCGGTTTATGGCGTGCAGCCTGACCTGATCGGGCAATTTAGAGAGCAAATCTATGACCTCGTCCAGTTCACGGTAGTTTTTATCTGAATTTTCCATAAAAAAACGGTATGGTTCTATTTCCAAAGCCTGACTAATTTTCTCAATTAATTTTAATGAAGGAAAGCGCCGCCCGATCTCTATTTCGCCAATATAATTTGGCGCGGTCTCACAGAGTTCGGCCAGTTTCATCTGGGAAATATCTCTGGCATTCCTGAATTTCCGCATATTGTAAATGAATACCTGCTTCAAGTCCATATTTTTTATGCTAATTGTCCATATAAACACTTGACTATTGTCATTTTGCGGGATATTATGGACTATATGACAATATATGAATTTTTGGTGACTATGCCGTCTTTGGATGGCTTAAAGACGGTGGGTGTTACCCATCGGATAAATACAGCGCCGAGGCGATGTATATTTTAAGGAGGTCATATTATGGCAAATGCTTATTGTAAATGGTGCGGTCAAAAGTTCCCCAATGTTACTCAATTATCACAGGGAATATGCTCAAAAAATCCTAATGGAAAGAAGCATGAATTGTATGAAGGTTCTGAGAAATCCAAATATGTATGTAAACATTGTGGCCGCGAATTTCCGAACCTATCCCAAATGTCGCAAGGATCATGTTCGAAAAGCCCTAACAAAAGGCATGAGCCGACATTATAATTGTTTCAGCAGATTGCAGGCATTTTTACCTGCAATCTGCTGAATAAAGTTGTTCTGTTAAAGGAGTGTTATATGGCCAATTCATGTTTGAAATGTCATTTTCTAAATTCAACTGCCGGAATCAAGTGGTGTTCAGCCATGGGTAATTTTGATAAAAGACGCTTGGGAAGCTATTGGTGTTTTTCATCAGTTCTGGGCTTATTTAAAATAGCAAAAAAGGAATGCTTATCCTGTGGTTTTTTTGATGGTATTTTTTGCTTAAAGAATAATAAAACTATTATCCACCCATTAGTTGATATATTCGTTGATACGCGTCATGAACATGAGAAATGTGATAACTGGAAACCATACTCTGTTGATAAAGAGACAATAGAAGATAGTTTTAAAAATCAAACAGCCTGGATTAATTTTACCTCGGTTCTCCAGTCAATTACAGTTGATTTTGAGGGTGGGTCATATTCCATATGTCCTGAATTTGGTCAAAATCTTGTATTATACAAAGCTGATACATTAGGAAAATTTGTTGCTTTTTCTTCTGATTTAGGTCATAGTAAGCATAAAGATTTTTATGATACTATCATGCCGCAAATAAATTCCCAACTAAAGTCGATGGGAAAAATAAGACCGATCAGAAACGAAAATTACAAAATAGAGTTTGTATACAATATCAGCGAGGATTTCAAACCTGAAAATAAAGCCAACTGGAATGATAACTTAACCAATTTAATTGGCGCAGTATGGCAAACTATTACAAATATAAAAGAACAGTATTTCAAGTAACCAATGATTGTAGATATTTTTGTCTGCAATCTGTTTATTGAAATCGTTCTGATAAAAGGAGAAGGAAATGAAGAAGATAAAACAGTTACCAATTACAATCATTATTGTGTTATTGGGATTAATGGTGTTCTGCTTGGCTGTGGCCAATTTTGAGATTATCGACTTCGGCATTAATGATCTGCCGTCCAATTTTATGGCAACTTTTTTGGGTGCGATAGTTACCGCATTGATTACCGTGGTGCTTTTGAACGGTCAGACCGAAATGGAGGCAAGGAAAGAGAACGACAGCCGGATTAGTGGAAAAAAAGCAGAAGTTTTTCAGGACTTTATTGATAAATTATGGGAAAAATATGCTAACCGAGAGATACGTGGAGAAGATTTCAGAGAAATAACATCTGACTATTATAGTAAAGTAATGCTCTACAAAGGCAAAGATAAAGATAAAAGCATCGGCGAAGATCTTTGTAAAATTGGAGAATTAATCAATGAGGATAAACCCGAAGATCCGGAAATGTTGAAAATTATTGTTAATATTGTCAATAAGTTGAGTATAGAACTTGGCTTGGGCGGGGAAATCGATCCGGAAGAGATTAGAAAAATAACCGATAATGTCAATCAGATTATGCGAAAGGCCGGCCATGATGTCGAACCAGAGACCGATTTCCTCCAACCAAACGATCAAGGTATAGAACCGAATGGCCAGAAAGTTGATACTGTTGTTAAACCCCCTGTCAATCCTGAAATCGAGAAATTTAAAGAAACAATAAAAACAAAGGTAAACGCCAGTTTGGTCACAAAGGATCATCAAGAATTAATCGCCGGCGATTACAGTTTATGTTATTTTCAGAATATCAAAATTCAGGCAGAATATCTGCGGCTATTATTCAAGGATCACTCTGGCTGTGAATTTATAATTGGTCCGTTTAGTAAAACGCCCGGCAGGCTTGGGAACAAGGTTAATGGTAAATTCATTACTTCTTATAAAGAACCTATATCTTTTAAAATTTTTCTTGATGGCCGCAAAGCAAAATCTCTGGATGATTTTCGTTCCAAGAAATATTACGGTGACTGTGCGTCGATCAAATTGGAAGGTCTTTCTTCCGTGACTGATATGACCATTCCAATCGCGAAAGTAATTGACAATATGGACCCGAAGCCTATAGATATTAGCAATGAAGACTGGATCAATAAACCGTTTATTTTTTCTCAGCCTGACACAGTAGAACCATTTGCCAAGGATTATGAGAAAATAGCCGATGTCATCGCCAAGTGCGCTGTTTACTATTATGACAATGCACGTACAGAAAAGGATGGACTTAGCATCAAAGAATTGCTGGAGAAGCATTATAATGGCTGATTTTGAAGAAAAAATGACTTATGATGACTTTATAGCGGATTTGGAGTATGCTCGACCGGAATATAAGCCCTTTTGTTTTGACGGTGTTCTTATAGATGAGTATTGGGATAAGGCATCACCAAAAATAATGTTTTTGCTCAAAGAGACCTATGGCGATTTTGATGAAATTCGTGGTTGTGAATTTGCGGGTAGCGGTGGAAGTAATACAATTTTTCGCAGGATGCGGATGTGGACTTATATTATTGATGAAGTAATAAATGGGAGGAACCCGTCTTATGAAAATACCTTAAAGATAAAAGAAGCGAAAAATAATAGTATCGCATGGGTAAATTTAAAAAAGAAAGTTGAAAATCAAGTATATAGTAATGATTATGATATACTAAAATATGTTGAGCGGGATTGTGAATGGTTAAATGACCAAATTCGCAACTATGTAAAACCAAATATTATATTATGTGGCGGAACATTTAAATATTGTAATAAACTATTTTCAAATATAGTTCCAATTGCAGACAAATTATATAAAGTAGACAATATGGTTTTGATTGATTTTTACCATCCAAGTCGTAGGGGTGGATATGAAAAAGACTATGACGAATTGCTAAGTATTGTAAAGAATATAACGAAGAATAATATGTAAAGCAAAAAACGGCGTATAACATACGCTATACACGCAGACCGTTCGGACCGTAGGTCCGCAGTCTGACGCCGCAGTAGCGGCTTGGCCTACGAAAAAACGCAGTCGGGCTACGCCCTTTGAGGTAACGCAGGAGTGGACAGGCGTCAAATTGTAGGCTTTTGCTTTTCTCGCCAAAAATCGCGGGAACGTAGTGGTCCTTGGCATTTTTTGGGGGGACAAGTACAAAGGAGTCACTACCAGCGTAATCGCCGTAATGGACAGCACCGAGGAGAAGGCTTCCATTATTTTTTCCCGCAGGACTTTGTTCATGCCTGATTCAGATTATAGGGATTTTCCTCTGTAGCCTAGTCCCGGTATTATGATACACTAAACTCATGGAACAAGAACAATCAGTCGCCGAATTTGCCGCCCGTATCCGCAGTAACATCGAAGGGGTCTTTCTGGGAAAGACCGAAGTCATTGATATGCTGATCACCGCCTTCCTGGCCCGGGGCCATGTGCTGCTGGAAGATGTGCCCGGTACGGGAAAGACGATTCTGGCCCGGGCCTTTGCGGCCAGCGTGGGCCTGAGCTTTGCCCGGATTCAGTGCACCCCGGACCTGCTCCCCGCAGACATTCTGGGGGTCTCGGTGTGGCAGCAGCAGGGGGAATCCGGGGGACAGTTTGTGTACCGGCCCGGCCCGATTGTGAACCAGTTTGTGCTGGTGGATGAGATTAACCGGGCCACCCCGCGAGCCCAATCGGCGTTGCTGGAAGCCATGGCGGAGGGGCAAATTTCCGTTGAAGGAAAGCGGCTTGCCCTGCCGGAGCCCTTCTTTGTGCTTGCCACGGAAAACCCCGTTGAATTTGAGGGGACATTCCCGTTGCCGGAAGCCCAAAAGGACCGCTTTCTTCTGTCCCTCAACATCGGCTACCCAAGCGCGGAGGCGGAGGCCCTGATCCTGGAAAATCAGCGCCGTATCACCCACCCCATCACGGACCTCAAGCCCGTGGCTTCCGCCGATGAAATCGCACCCCTCCAGGAAAAGGTGACACAAATTCACGTGGACCCCATGGTGAAGAATTACCTGTTGGCCTTGGTGGAGGCCACCCGGAAGGAGCCGAATCTGCGGGTGGGCATCTCCCCCCGTGGCAGCCTGGCCCTGTACCGGGCCGCCCAGGCCTACGCCGCCCTCCATAACCGCGATTATGTGGTCCCGGAGGACATCAAAGCCCTGGCCCCGCCGGTGTTCCGCCAGCGGATGCTCCTGTCCTCCGAAGCCTTTGTCCGGGGCATTGTCTCCGACCGGATCATCGAATCGATCCTGGACCGGACGCCAATCCCCGAGTATCGGACTTCCTGATGAACCGAACAAATCAATGGGCGGAGGTGAAGCTTCGCAGGACAACCCCTGTTTTAACCGGTGCCGGGGCGTTGATTTTGGTGTATCTTTTCTCGCCCTTTTTTATCCTTCAATTTATTTCACTTTTTCTGCTTTTTATCATCATTGGCTCCAGAATGTACAGCGAATATCTACTGCGGAATCTCTATCTTATTCGTCGGGAGGGGGATCTGCGGAACTTCCGCTACGAATGGGCCGTCGTGGAACTGATGGTGGAAAACCGGGGACGGCTCCCCGCATTTATGCTGGCGGCATCTGATTCTCCGGGGCGGTTTTCGGTCTTTCGGAACAACAAGCGGCTCTGCACCCTCCGGGGCCGTTCCCGGCTGGTCATAAGCTGGCAGGGCCACTGTTCCAACCGGGGGATTTTCAGCGTCGGCCCCGCCTCGGTCCGGGGGAGCGACCCCCTGGGGCTCTTTCCCTTTTTTGCCGCCGCACCGGAGACCACCCGGCTGGTGGTGTATCCCCCGCCGGGGCATATCAGCCTGACCCACCCCGGCGGCATTCCCCAGGGAACCCGGATCATTTCCAACCCGCTCTACGAGGACGTGACCCGGCGGCGCTCCCTGCGGGAGTACCAGGCCGGGGACGAGATGCGGCGGATCAACTGGAAAGCCACTGCTCGCATGAGCGCCCTTTTGGTGAATGAATACGAAGCGGCCATCTCATACCCGCTGGTGATCTTCCTCAACCTGGACCCCTACGAATACGGCCTGCGGCAGCGGGAACTTTATTTTGAGCGGTCCATCGAAGCCGCCGCAAGTCTCTGCCTGATGGCTTCCCGCGAAGGGCAGGAGCTTGGAATCATGCTCTACAATCCCCATGAAGGAGAGGGTTTCACCTTTATCAAACCCGGCTCCTTCACCCTGCTTCCTATTCTGGAGCGGCTTGCGGGCCTTGAACGGGCAAGCAAACCTAAGAATGATGGTGCGGAACAGCGGCCCCTGCGGGGAAGCGCCCGGCTGATGCTGGACCGGGGGAAGTTTCTGCCCTATGGAACCCGGTTGGTTTACACGGGGCCGGATTTTTCTGATGAAGAGTACATTGCCTTGAACAGCCTCAAGCGGCATCATCTTTCCCTGGAATACCTCATCATTGATGAGCGGCATCTTGGCGCGGCGGTTCCGGGAAATTCCCGGCGCTATCAGATGCAGGAGGGGGGCTATGAAATCGTTTAATCCCCTCTACGGCATCCTTGCGGTGTATATCCCCTGGTCCGTACTCGGCGCCGGCATTCCGCTGATCGGCAGAATCATTACCCATTTATTGCCCGGCATCTCCTTTCCGTATATCAGCATTTTTGTCGCGGTTTTTTTCTGTAGTATTACTGTTTCTGTTTATGCGGGGATGATGAAAAACCAGCGGACCAATCATGCGACAGCGAATATCCGGGGTGCGATTATCGTTACTGCGATGGCATATATCATCACTTCCTTGCTGCGTTTTGATATGACTTTAGGCCGCCGCTTCCTGCCGGGGCTTGCCAATTTTCTGGGGATGCTCGCCGCGCTGTATGTCTGGGGTTTCGTACTTTACCTGCGGGAAATCTTCAAGGACCGCGAACTTTTTGAATCCCACACGCGGGAGTACGAAGGGGAAAATCTCCAACGGATCATGCTGGAAGATTCTTCCCTCATGGGCGATGCGGATGCCGGCATCAGGAAGCTCATCAAAATTTACGGAGTCCAGCTTGTCATTGTGGGCGCACTGGCAATAACATCGGGAATACTGAAAATCGCAATTCCCCTGACTTTTCTTATTCTGCTGGTGACCCTCTATGTAAGCGCCGCCTGCATCTTTGCCATCCTTGAACTGTTCAAGCGAGAACAATATTTTGCCGGTGAGGGAATCGCGGTAAGCGCCCCGGAGCGGTCCAAACGGATAATAGCAATACTGTTTTTTTCACTCTCCGCATCCGCCGCCGCAATACTATTTTCTGCCGATAATAACATCCTCCCCATTTCGATCATCACCGGATTCTTTGCATGGCTTTTCTCCCTCCTCTCCCGGCTCAATAAGCCCACGGAATTCACAAACTTTGAGAACCAAAATTTGATGTCCCCCGAAGCATCCCCTCAAAGGAGTTTACAGGAACTTCTGGGGGATGAGCCCACTGAACCGGGGCCCTTCTGGGATTATGTAAAATATGCCGCAATAGTTTTACTGATTTTGGGCTTTATCTGGTTTATGATCAAACCTCTCCTTTCCCGTTCAGCCGGTTCCGGCCGAATTCCATTCCGGCTCAAACTGGCCCGCCTTGTCCTGCAATGGTTCAATACAGTGCGGCAAGGTCTCACTTATTTCTTTTCTGCCCTTAAAAAAAATGACGACTCGTATAAAATGAACCGTCCCGGCGCCGCAGCGATCAGAAGCAAGACAGCGGATCTGCTTGCCGCCTATTCTCAGGCAAAAAGACGGGCCATGAAAAACAGCCTCACCCTTTTTGCCCGGCTCATCCTATGGGGAACCGAAACCCGCAATGTTTCCTGGAAACCCTCCCGCGCCCCCGGCGAATACTGCACCGCCCTTGCGCGGGCAGTATCACTACCGGACGCCGAAGAAACCTGCGCCGCGATCATCCGCTGCGGCGAACTTTTCGAGGAAGCCCTCTATGGCGTGGAGGTACTTTCACGGGGGAAACAACGGGAATTCAAAGAATTAATAGAAAAAGTGACGAAGTGAAGGATGCGGTACTTCCCCTCTTGACAGTTTTTTCAGACTTAATCTATACTTCAGTTACTACAGCATGATTAAAGAGGAACGCATAAACTACCGTTTTGGCGAAAAAATCCGGGCCGTCCGGGAACGCCGCAGCCTGACCCTGCGGGAAGTGGCGGAAAAGGCGGGGGTGAGCGAAAGCTTGGTGTCCCAGATTGAGCGGAACCGGGTGTCCCCCGCCATCGACACCCTGTTGGCCATCGCCGATGCTGTGGACCTGGACCTTGAGTACCTCTTTGCGGATTACCGCCGGGATCGCTCGGTCAAGGTGGTCCGCAGGGATGAACGGTCATCCTTTACCACCCGGCCCGGCGTTCACTATGAACGGCTGGCCCAGGTGGAGGACAAGGGCCGGGAAGGCATCGAAGCCTACGCCATCACGGTGGAACCGGGAGCAAGTACCGGCAGCGCCGAGTACGGACACCCTGGCTGGGAGCTGGGAATCGTGGAAGCGGGCCAGGCGGAGCTTACCATGGGGAACCACACCCATATCCTGGAAAATGGGGACTCGGTGAGCTTCCGGGCCGATGCGCCACACATCGTGGCAAATCCCGGAAAGAATGAACTCAAGCTGTTTTGGATTATCACACCGCCTAAAGGCGAAGCAGGAGGAAATAATGGGTAAAACCCTGGCGGAGAAAATTTTTGAGACCCGCGTGGCGGACCGGCCCTTCGGGGACACCTGGGTGCTGAAGCTGGACCGGGTGTTCTGTCATGAGATAACCACCCCTATCGCCATCAACGATCTCGTATCGAAAAATCTGGACAAGGTGTTTGACCCTTCGAAGATCAAGGCAGTGATCGATCACGTGAGCCCCGCCAAGGATTCCAAGACCGCCGATCAGGGGAAGGTCCTGCGGGACTGGGCCCGGCGGCATCAGATCAAAGACTTTTTCGACATCGGCCGGAACGGTGTCTGCCACGCCATCTTCCCGGAAAAGGGCTTTGTCCGTCCCGGCTTTACGGTGATCATGGGTGACAGCCACACCTGTACCCACGGGGCCTTTGGCGCGTTTGCCGCCGGGGTGGGCACCACGGATCTGGAAGTGGGCATCCTGAAAGGGGTCTGCGCCTTCCGCAAACTGGAAACCCTGCGGATCAATTTAAACGGTAAACTGAAAAGCGGGGTCTATGCCAAGGACGTGATTCTGGGGATCATCGCCAGGATCGGTGTCGCCGGGGCCACCGACAAGGTGATGGAACTGCGGGGCCCGGTGATCGACGCCCTTTCAATGGAAGGCCGCATGACCATCTGCAACATGGCGGTGGAGGCCGGAGCCACCAGCGGGGTCTGTATGCCTGACAGTATTACTGTGGACTACCTCTGGAAATTCATTGGCCCCGATGGGGATAACAGTTATTCTACCAAAGAAGAAGCCCTGACGGATTTTTCAAAATGGCGCAGCGATGATGATGCGGTGTACGCCGGTGTTGTTGATATAGACTGTTCCGGCCTGGAGCCTTCCGCAACGGTGGGGTATAAGCCGGATCAGGTTAAAACCATTCGGGAGCTCAAGGGGACCAAGGTGGATCAGGTCTACATCGGTTCCTGCACCAACGGCCGCATTGAGGATCTGCGGGCTGCGGCAGCGGTCATCAGGGGCCGCAAAATTGCCGACACGGTTCGCGGTGTGTTGTCGCCGGCCACGCCGGGGGTGTTCAACCAGGCTTTGCAGGAAGGGCTTATCCAGGAATTTCTGGACGCCGGTTTCTGCGTCACCAACCCCACCTGCGGCGCGTGCCTGGGGATGTCCAACGGTGTCCTCGCCGAAGGAGAGGTTTGCGCCTCCACCACGAACCGCAACTTCTTTGGGCGCATGGGCAAGGGCGGCATGGTCCATCTGATGAGCCCCGCATCGGCGGCGGCCACGGCTATTGCGGGAAGTATTATTAATCCGGAGGATATTTAAAATATGAAACAATTTGGCGGCGCGGTCCTCTTTTTAGACCGGAACGATATCAACACCGATGAGATCATTCCGGCAAAATATTTAAACGAAAGTTCCAAGGATGCTCTTAAATCAAATCTTTTGGAAGATTTAAAGCTCCCCGCCTTTGATCCCAAAAAGGACATCGCCGGCAAGGGGGCGGTTCTATCGCGGGTCAACTTCGGCTGCGGTTCTTCGCGGGAACATGCACCCTGGGCGCTGGAAGTGAACGGCATCAATATTGTTATTGCCGAAAGCTTCGCCCGGATATTCAGGCAGAACATGTACAACTGCGGGATGATCGCCGCAGAACTGCCCGCCTCAATTATTGATGAACTATTCACAGAATTTGCCGGACATTCAACTATTCTCTCGGTGAATACCGAGAAGGGTGGCCTCACTTTTAAATCGGAAAACAAAGAAAAAACCGTACCCTTTGTGCTCAAGGATTTTGAAAAAGCTTTGGTGGATTCAGGCGGCTGGGTTGAATATGCCAACAAACACTATTAATATTTAAACAGGAGTGAAATATGTTTACTGTTACTATTCAGCCCCGGTTCGGCGATGTGGACGGCTTGGGGCACATTAACAACACGGTACTGGCCTTTTGGTTTGAAACGGCGCGGAATCCCCTCTTTAAAATTTTCGCCCCGGACTTAAGCCTCTCCCTGAAAACATGGCCCCTGATCATGGCCCATACGGATTATGATTTTTTGGATGAACTCTTCTACCAGTACGAGGTGGAGATACGCACCGTTGTCACCCGCATCGGGACCAAGTCCTTTACCCTGATGCACGAAGCCTGGCAGCAGGGACGGCTCTGTTCCAAGGGCAGCGCCGTTATTGTCCACTACGATTTTAATATCAAACAGTCCACACCGATACCGGAAGACAAAAAGAAATTACTTGCGGAACATCTGGCGTCCTGATCACAGCCCCAACACCACCCCGGCGGCGCCCGCTATGGCAATATAAACCATCGGGTGCTTCTTGAATTTGTACACAAGAAAAAACAGAACCGCAAAGAGGATACATTCCTTCCAGCGCAGCATTGCTGTGAATGTTTCGGCGCTACGGTTTATCAGGGAGACCGCAAGGGCCCCCAATGCGGCGGCGGAGAGGAGTCCCGCCCCGGCGGGCCGGAACCCGGCAAAAAGGGAAGCCACAATTTTACTTTCCTTAAAGGCGTTGAGAATCCGGGCAATAATAATAATGATGATAACGGAAGGACTCACCAGCCCTAAGGCCGCAATCAGGCCGCCGGGTATACCTCGGACCGAAGGTCCGGCATATTGAAAGCCCGTATAGGCCGACAGATTTACCCCGATAGCCCCCGGCAGGGACTGGGCCACCGCCAGCATATCACCAATTTTTTCCGCAGTAAGCCATTCATCAGGCGTACCCTTCACATTATCCGCCATCTCGTAGAGAAAGGGCAGAGTCGCGTAACCACCGCCGATTGAAAAAAGCCCGATCTTAAAAAACTGCACAAAAAGATAAAGTAATTTCATTTGCTTTCCCCTTTGGGCTCAATCTTTTTGGCAGGCCGGAACACCAAAAGTCCAAGCACCCCGGAAGCGACAACCAGCAGCACCGGCGACACGTTCCACACATCGGTTAGGGTACTAACCGCTGAAAGCGCAAAGGCAATAACGTAAATAATGAGTGCCTTCCAGTTTTTAAAGACCCCCTTCACCATCTTGATCACCGTGTCCAGGATCAGCGCCCCAACCGCAACCCTGATACCCGTAAAAGCGTGCTGCACCGCAGGAAGATCCGCAAAGTTATTAAGGCAGATGGCGATAATCGTAATAAAAACAACGCCGGGCAGCACAAAGCCCAGAGTGGCGAGGAAACCGCCAAGCGGACCTTTGCGCTTATACCCGATAAACGTAGAAAGATTCACTGCGATGATGCCGGGGGTCACCTGGGCGATGGTGTAATAGTTCATCACCTCGTCCATGTCGGTCCAATTTTTCTTTTTGATGAGCTCCCGTTCCACCACGGGGATCATGGCATAGCCGCCGCCGAAGGTGAGCACCCCGAGTTTAAGAAAAGTAAAAAGCAAATCGAAATATTCTTTCAAAATAGTTTTCCTCCCTGCTACCAGCACGCAATATTACTGTCGGTGCGGCCTTCGGTGGCGCCTATCAGTACGCCGTTTTCCTGCCTGAGGATTATCTGTCCCCGGCCAAAGCTAATGTTTTGGAGCGAGATATTTACCTCATGGCCCATGGCGGCCAATGCGCGGGCTATCTCGGCGCTGAAACGATCTTCCACGGAGAAAGCACGGCCCTGGAGCCACTGCCAGCGCGGAGCGTCCAGCGCCTGCTGGGGGTTCAGACCGAAATCCACCAGGTTTGTTACCACCTGCACATGACCCTGGGGCTGCATGTAGCCGCCCATCACGCCGAAGGGCCCCAGGGCCTTGTTGTCTTTGGTCAGGAAGCCGGGGATGATGGTGTGATAGCTTTTTTTACCCGGCGCAAGGGCGTTTGCCGCTTTTGGGTCCAGAGAGAAATCGTGGCCCCGGTTTTGCAGGGCTATGCCGGTTCCCCGGACCACCACGCCGCTGCCGAAGCCCATATAATTGCTCTGGATATAGGAGACCATATTGCCCTCACGGTCGGCGGTACAGAGGTACACCGTGCCGCCCCTGGGCGGATGTTCAGCAGATGGCAGCGAGGCCGTGCCGCGGATTTCCTTTGCCCGCCGCGCGCCGTATTCAGGGCTCAGCCATTCGCGGTAATCTTCCTGCATGAAGCGGGGATCGGTGATATGGGCCAGGGCATCGCTAAAGGCCAGCTTCATGGCCTCCCATTGTTTGTGGAAGGTGTCCGCACTTTCCCTTTGACAAAACTGAAATTCCTTGAGGATATTCAAGGCCATCAGGGCGGTTACGCCCTGCCCGTTCGGCGGCAGTTCCCAGACATCGTAACCCCGGTAATTCACTGAAACCGGCTGAACCCATTCCACATCGTAATGGGCAAAATCTTCCTTGCTGAAATAGCCGTTGAATTCGCGGCTGTCCGCCACCATGCGATCCGCCAGTTCCCCCTTATAGAAGGTGTCGGCCTTTGTGTCGGCGATGGCCTGTAAGGTATCCGCATGGTTTTTGAGCACCAGCATATCCCCCGGACGGGGATCTTCCCGATTGGGCAGAAAGGTTTTCCACCATTCCTCAAAAACCGGCGAGCCCTGGGTCTTGAAGCGGAGGGCGGAATTGGCAATCGCGCCGGCGAGGTTGGGCGCAATAGGGTAACCTTCGCGGGCATACCCTATGGCGCTCTCCATGACCTTGCCCAGGGACAGCCGCCCGAATTTTTCGTTCAGGGCGGCCCAGGCTTTGGGCGCGCCGGGAACCATCACCGGGGCCCAGCCGATCTGGGGCATCTTTTCCAGGCCCGGATTTGCGGCCCGCAGTTTTTCTATGGAGATATTACCCGGAGCCACGCCGGAGGCGTTCAGGCCGTGCAGTTTTCCGCCTGACCAGATGATGGCAAAGGCATCGCTCCCTATGCCGTTGGATGTGGGTTCCACCACGGTAAGGGCTGCTGCGGCTGCCACGGCGGCGTCCGAGGCATTGCCCCCCGCGCGCAGGGCTTCAAGACCTGCGGCGGCGGCCTGGGGCGAAGACGCGGCAACCATCCCCTCCTTCGCGTAAATGGGATAACGCCGGGAAGCATAGGGCGAAAAAACCGGATCGAAATTCATTCTTTCGGCTGCACCACTCGCAGGTGCAGTTCATCAAGCTGCTTCTGGTCCACATCGCCGGGGCTGTCGTCCATGGGGCTGACGGCAAAGGAATTTTTCGGAAAGGCGATCACTTCTTTGATCGAAGTCTCCCCGGCCATGAGCATCACCAGCCGGTCAAGGCCGGGGGCGATGCCGCCGTGTGGGGGTGCGCCGTACTTGAATGCTTCGGTGAGGAAGCCGAATTTCTTTTCCGCGTCCGCGGGATCAAAGCCCACGATTTTGAAGATCCGTTTCTGCAAATCCGGATCGTGGATTCTGATGGAGCCCGAGGCAAGCTCATAACCGTTGAGGACGAGGTCGTAGAGATCGCCCTTTACCGCGCCGGGATCGCTTTCCAGAATGTTGTGGTACTTTTCCTGCGGATAGCTGAACATGTGGTGGGCCGCTTCCCAGCGGTTTTCTTCTTTGTTGAATTCAAAGAGGGGAAAGTCCACGATCCAGGCGAATTCGAAACGCTGTGGATTTTGCGCGGCGGTCCCCGGTTTGCCGACAGCGTTCGTGTAAAGCCCCAAATCCTTGCCGAGTTTTGATCGCACCGCGCCGAGGGCGATATTAGCAATACTGCGTTTTGAATCGGCAACGATGAGGATCAGGTCTCCCGGTTTCGCGCCGAGGCCGGTAATAATATTCGCGGCGTTATCGGCGAAGAATTTTGCAACACCGCCTTCAAGAGCGGATGCACCCCCGCCTTGCGGGGCTGTAACCTTCATCCAGGCCATACCCTTGGCCTTGTAGATTTTCGCCTGTGCTTCCAGTTCTTCAATTTGTTTGCGGGAATAGGCCGCGCCGTTATTGGCGGCGTTCATGGCTGCGGCCTTTACCACCAACGCTTTAACCCCGCCCCCCGCGATGGTAATTCCCTTGGCCGAGGCAGCCTGTTTTTCCGCCTCGCCGTTTGCCAGGGCATCCTTAAAAGCCTGGAAACTCCCGGCGGCAACGAATGGGCCGAAATCCTGCAGGGGCATATTGAAGCGCAGGTCCGGCTTGTCGCTGCCGTATTTTTCCTGGGCCTCTTCGTAAGAGAGCCGGGTAAAATGGGCGGGCAGGTCCACGCCCAAAGTTTTTTTGAACACATGGCCCATAAGGCCCTCGGCCATGGCAAGGATATCGTCACGGCCCACAAAGGACATCTCAATATCGATCTGGGTGAACTCTGGTTGGCGGTCACCACGGGCGTCCTCATCGCGGTAACAGCGGGCAATCTGGAAATATTTGTCGAAGCCGCTCACCATCAAAATCTGCTTGTAAAGCTGAGGGGACTGGGGCAGGGCGTAGAACTTGCCGGGGTAGAGCCGGGAAGGGACCAGATAGTCCCGTGCGCCCTCGGGGGTGGACTTGATAAAAGTGGGGGTTTCAATCTCGTAAAAGCCCCGTGCGATCATCCATTCCCGCACCGCAAAGGAAACTTCGTTCCGCAGGCGGATGCGGTTCTGCATCCCCGCAGAACGGAGGTCCAGATAGCGGTACTTGAGGCGGGTCTCCTCTTTTGCGTCCGATTCATCATCAATCTGAAAGGGCAGCACCTCGGACTTGCTGAGGACCACGATCTTTGCGGCAGCAACTTCGATCTCGCCGGTGGGCATATCGGGGTTCACCATGTTGTCGGGCCGCTGCCGCACCGTGCCTTCCACGGCTATGCAGTATTCATTCCGCAGTTCCGCCAAGATCGCCGCGTCAAGGCCTGTGCCGCCAGCGTTGGTATCCGCGACAACCTGGGTAACGCCGTAACGATCCCGCAGGTTGATAAAACTGATGCCCCCGTGGTCCCGTTTCCGGTGCACCCAGCCGTTCAAAATAACCGTTTTGCCCGCATCGGCCTTGCGCAGCGCGCCGCAGTCGATGGTCCGTTTCATGATTTCCATACGTCCCTCCGGGCCGTTTTCCGATAGGTATGATTTATCGCTTCGCCATTCGGCGAAGCACGTCATTATAATAATATACCCCGAAGGCGAAATATATTCTATAATATGATTATGCAGTTTGAGCTGACCGAGGCGCTGATCAACGACATCCTCTTTGCCATGGAGGATCAGGATGGGGAATTCCTGGTGGACACCCAGACGGGGGTAGTGGTTAATCAAAACGATGAGGATTTTGAAGAAGAGGCCGAAGAAGATCAGCCTATGGACCGGTATATCGGTCTGCCCGAATGGGAATCCGCTGATGGGTTTCGTCTGATGGAGCGTTTTGCTGCGGGGCTCCGCAATCCCCCGGTACGCATGGAACTGACCGCCGCCTTGAACCAGGGCAAAGGGGTCTTCCGGGCCTTTAAGGACATCCTCGGCCGCTACCCGGAGGCGGAAAAGCTCTGGTTCGCCCGGAAGGAACGGGAGATGAAGCGGCAGATTATCCGCTGGTACAACAGCCTTCGGGAAGAATGGGGGCTGGCCCGTATCGGCGGGGAGCCGGAAGACACCGCAGACCTGATGCTGGAGGATTTCCGTTTCCGGGAGCCCGAAGAAAACGATGCCGCCGCAAAGGAGGAACTCCACCGGTTCTGTGTCGGGGAATACCAGAAATACGCGGCGGAGAACAGCATTGCGGGGATCGGTCTTGAAGAAGATTCCTCGGCAGCAGAGTCAGGAGCAGGGCCGGACGTCGGCCTGGTTGCGGAAACCGGGGGGGGGGAATTTGCCGGGTATATTTCTGCGGTACACAAGGGCCCGGCCTTGCATATCAATGCCCTGGAAGTACGGGCCGAATACCGGGGGCTCGGCATCGGGGAGGCCCTTCTTTCCCGGCTTTTGGAAAAGGCCGCGCATGACGCAGAAGAACTCACCGCGCAGGAACCAATCTCTCGTATTACCATCGATCTCCCCGCCGGGACCGAGGGTTTTTCACGGGTGCTGCTCCGGTCCGCCTTTACACCTTACACTACCCGGTATTGTGTGACACTGCCGGTTATATAAAATCCGGTGGCGCTTGACGTTCCGGCTGTTTACGACGCCCGAGGCCGTAATGCCGAAGCGTAAACATACGGTTTGCGGTTCGGGGCTAAAGCCCCTCCGGGTTCCGTTCGCCTAGGTCAGTCGCTACGCTCCTTCCCACGGCTCACTCCACCCACATTTTGATGGCCCTGGTCTTGCTTCGCAAGCCCTTATTCGGGCCACAAAAACGTCGCAAACCTTTCACGTTATGTGCAGTTGGTTTTGCTTTTATATATTTTTCAATTTATTTTACTCATACTATTTACAACATATTTACATACAAAATGCGGCAGGGTCTGTTGAGAAGCAACAGAACCCTTGAAGGGTTAAACAGTTAAAGCGTTAAAAAGCCCGAATAGCCCTAACGCGATAGGGCTCATCCTTGGAGTGGTTGATCCGGGCGCCGGTGCTGAGATTCTCTACCCACGCGGACCAGGAATTGGCGGCACTGGCCTGCGTAGAAGACCAGTAATAGTCATTGGTAAAGCCGCCTATAGCCGCTATGTTCGCGTACATTATGCGCAATTCATATTCGTTGGGGAGGTACCAGTCGGTTTTGCCGCCATAGGTGGCGTTCCTGCAGGCCAGCGCCGCAGGGGCGGCAGTATCTACTGCCAGTATCGCATCAGTAAAGGCATAGCCCCGCCCGATGCCGACTCCGTTCGCGCCGGATATATTAGCATTGTTATAGCTACTGCTGCTCCATGTAAGGGTTGTGCTCATATCCGCCGGAGCCGCTTCAAGGTAGTGGCAGGTTACGCCGTTTGAGGAAAACCCGCTGACGGCGCCGCTTACATAGAAAATTATCCCGCTGCCGGGGCCGGTGTCGCCGATGGCATATTTCGCCTTCCCGGAGGCGCCGCCTGTGAGGCCGTCGTCCGAGCTATCGCAACCTGTAAATGCAACCATTGCCGCTATCAACAAAACAGCAAAATCAAAAAATACACCGTGTGTCTTTTTCGTGGTTCTCCTCCAAGGGTTACATAGTTAAGGCGTTAAAAAGCCCGAATAGCACGAACGTGATAGGTATTGTACTTGGAGGAGTTGTACGGAGCGCCGCTGCCGCTGAAATTCCATGCCCACGCGGAATAGAAATTGGAGGCATCGGCCTGCGTAGAAGACCAGTACCAGGCATTGGTAAAGCCGCCTATAGCCGCTTTTTTCATGTACATTATGCGCAATTCATAATCGCTGGGGAGGAACCAGTCAGTTTTGCTGCCATAGGTGGCGTTCCTGCAGGCCAGCGCCGCAGGGGCGGCAACATCTACTGCCAGTATCGCCGCAGTATTGGCATAGCCCCCGATGTCCATTCTTGTCTCGCCGATATTATAAGCGTTATAGATGCCGCCGCTACTCCACGTAAGGGTTGTGCCCATATCCGCCGGAGCCGCTTCAAGGTAGTGGCAGGTTACGCCGTTTGAGAGAAAACCCCCCGCGCTATAATAGAAGATTTTGCCGCCGCCGGGGCCGGTGTCGCCGATGACGTATTGCGGCGCAACGGTAACGGGGTCGCCGGTTTTGCTCTTATAGCCCCCAGCGCTTACGGTTACGGAGTAGCGACCGACATCTGACGGCGTGTAGGTCGGGTTAGTTCCGACTGTGGTAGTGGCGGTTCCGTACCTGCGCCACTGGTAGCTGACGGTTTCACTCCCGCTGTAGACGGCGGTAAGCGGAGTGCCTATCGTTACGCTGTTTACGGGATTAGTGCCGTCCGTTATGGTGATAGTACCGTGCAAATAGGGGAAGGAAGGGGAGGAAAGGCGTGTGGAGCTATCGCAACCTGTAAATGTAACCAGAGCCGCTATCAATAAAACGGCAAAATCAAAAAATACACCGTGTGTCTTTTTCGTGGTTCTCCTCCAAGGGTTACATAGTTAAACAGTTAAAAAGCCCGAATAGCCCTAACGCGATAGGTATTGGCCTTGCCGTGGTTGGTCTGGTCGCCGTTGACGAGATTCTGTACCCACGCGGAACTATAATTGGGATTGCCCTGCGTAGAAGACCAGTAATAGTCATTGGTAAAGCCGCCTATAGCCGCTATGTTCGCGTACATTATGCGCAATTCATGTTCGTTGGGGAGATACCAGTCGGTTTTACCGCCATAGGTGGCGTTCCTACAGACCAGCGCCGCAGGGGCGGCAGTATCTACTGCCAGTATCGCCTCAGTAAAGGCATAGCCCCGCCCGATGCCGACTTCGGTCGCGCCGGATATATTAACATGGTTATAGCTGCTGCTGCTCCACGTAAGGGTTGTGCTCATATCCGCCGGAGCCGCTTCAAGGTAGTGGCAGGTTACGCCGTTTGAGGAAAAACCTGCGGGGCCGCTTACATAGAAAATTCTCCCGCCGCCGGGGCCGGTGTCACCGATGGCATATTTCGCCTTCCCGGAGGCACCGCCTGTGAGGCCGTCGTCCGAGCTATCGCAACCTGTAAATGCAACCATTGCCGCTATCAATAAAACAGCAACGCAAAATACACCGTGTGTCTTTTTCATGGTTCTCCTCCAAGGGTTACATGGTTACACAGTTAAAAAGCCCGAATAGCCCTAACGCGATGGGTATCGACCTTGGACGTGTGGAACTGGATGCCGTCGCCGAAATGCTGGCCAAACGCGAAATAATAATTGATGGCGCCCTGCGTAGAAGTCCAGTACCAATCATTGGTAAAGCCGCCTATAGCGGCTCTGTTCGCGCACATCCAGGTCAGTTCGCGTTCGCTGGGGAGGTACCAGTCAGTTTTGCCGCCATAGGTGGCATCCTTGCAGGCCCGCGCCGCAGGGGCGGCTTTATCTACTGCCAGTATCGCCACAGTATTGGCATAGCCCACCCCGATGCCGATTCCTTTCGCGTCGAGTAGAGCATCGTCATAGGTGGCGCCGCTACTCCTCCACGCAAAAAGGTTGCCCTTATCCGCCTTAGGGGTTGTGCCCATATCCGCCGGAGCCGCTTCAAGGTAGTGGTAGGTTCCACCATTGTAGACGCCATCCTTGGCTGTACCTACGGTAAAACCCTGCCTGCTGTAATAGAAAATTATCCCGCCGCCGGGGCCGGTGTCACCGATGGCATATTTCGCCTTCCCAGAGGCGCCGCCTGTGAGGCTGTCGTCCGAGCTACCGTCGCCTGGGCTACCGCAACCTGTAAATGTAACCAGAGCCGCTATCAATAAAACGGCAAAACCAAAAAATACACCATGTATCTTTTTCATAGTTTTCTCCTCCAAGGGTTAAACAGTTAAAAAGCCCGAATAGCCCTAACGCGATGGGTATTGACCTTGGAGTGGTTGACACAGCTACCGTAGATATAGTTACCGCCGAAATTCGATGCATCCGCGCTCCAAGCATCGGGCCGACCATCACCGTGGGCCTGCGTAGAAGACCAGTACCAGTCATTGGCAAAGCCGCCTATAGCCGCTTTATTGTCGTACATCTCTTCCAATTCAGTATGGTTGGGGAGGAACCAGTCGGTTTTGCCGCCATAGGTGGCGTTCTTGCAGGCCAGCGCCGCAGGGGCGGCTTTATCTACTGCCAGTATAGCCTCAGTAAAGGCATAGCCCAGCCCGATGCCGTTTCCCCACGGGCCGGGTAGTAAATAATTGTCATAGATGCCGCCGCTACTCCACGCAAGAAGTATGTCTTTACCCGACGACTTAGGGGTTGTGCCCATATCCGCCGGAGCCACTTCAAGGTAGTGGTAGGTTCCACCATTGTAGACGCCATCCTTGGCTGTACCTACGGTAAAACCCTGCCTGCTGTAATAGAAAATTCTCCCGCCGCCGGGGCCGGTGTCGCCGATGGCATATTTCGCCTTCCCGGAGGTGCCGCCTGTGAGGCTGTCGTCCGAGCTACCGTCGCCCGGACTACCGCAACCTGTAAATGTAACCAGAGCCGCTATCAATAAAACGACAAAATCAAAAAATACACCGTGTGTCTTTTTCGTGGTTCTCCTCCAAGGGTTACATAGTTAAACAGTTAAAGAGCCCGAATAGCACGAACGTAATAGGTTTTCCACTTGTAGAGGTTGACATAGCTACCGTAGATATAGTTACCGCCGAAATCCGATGTAAACGCGCTCCAACCATTGCTCCGATAATCATCACTGTTGCTCTGCGTAGAAGACCAGTACCGGGCATTGGCAAAGCCGCCTATAGTGGCTCTGTTCTTGTACATCCTTTCCAATTCATTATGGTTGGGGAGGAACCAGTCGGTTTTGCCGCCATAGGTGGCGTTCCTGCAGGCCAGCGCCGCAGGGGCGGCAGTATCTACTGCCAGTATCGCCTCAGTAAAGGCATAGCCCAGCCCGATGCCGTTCATCCACGGGCCGGGTATATGATAATCGTCATAGATGCCGCCGCTACTCCACGCAAGAAGTATGCCCTTACCCGACGACTTAGGGGTTGTGCCTATATCCGCCGGAGCTGCTTCAAGGTAGTGGTAGGTTTCACCATTGTAGACGCCATCCATGACTGTACCTACGGTAAAACCCTGCTTGTTGTAATAGAAAATTATCCCGCCGCCGGGGCCGGTATCGCCGATGGCATATTTCGCCTTCCCGAAGGCGCCGCCTGTGAGGCTGTCGTCCGAGCTACCGTCGCCTGGGCTACCGCAACCTATAAATGTAACCATTGCCGCTATCAATAAAACGGCAACGCAAAATACACCATGTATCTTTTTCATAGTTTTTTCCTTTATTTAGAACATATAATAGCATTATATCACAAATATAGTGTTATGTCAATGTGCCCTAAGCTTATTTATCAAATATTTTATATGACATTCCCGGCTTTTCGGAAAGCCTACGGCGGGCAAACCACGCCCCTTTTTCATTTTCCAGGGCGAAGGCGCCTGACACCAAATTTGCCTCACCGTTGGACGCTGACGTAATTGTCCTTTTATCTGCTTGTTTTGTGCTACTTTGGCCGTATTTTTTTCTTGACATGTTATAAGGGTGGATTTACCATAATTTAGTTTATAACCGTTCGAGAAAACATGGAGGAAAGATTATGAAAAGAACGATGGTTCTATTGTTAGTGATGTGCTTTACAGGCGCGCTTCTGTTTACCGGCTGCAACGCCAAGAACGCCAAAGCAGCGGGAGACGGCGTTTATGACGCGACGGTTTTGAGCATTACCTTTACCGGGCAGCCGATAGCCGATAACGCGCAGGCTAAACTTGAAATGGAAAAGATTACGAATTCACGTATTAACTTTACGTGGGTTTCCAACTCCAACTATGAAGACAAACTGAACACAATGATGGCCGGTGGCAGTTTACCGGCTATTGTGGCGCTTACGGGACTTACGCCAAGCGTAATAAACAACATACGCGCCGGAGCGTTTTGGGATATTACCGACGAAATTCAAAACTACGAGTTTCTGAAGCAGACGAATCCCATAACCATAAACAATCTTTCGATAGACGGCAGGCTTTACGGTGTGCCCCGCGCCCGCGTGGTTGCCCGTAACGGCATCACCTACCGCCGGGACTGGGCGACTAAGGCCGGCATACCTGAACCGAAAACGACCGACGACATTTACAAGCTGCTTAAATATTTCACTGAAAATGATCCGGATGGAAACGGTATCAAAGACACCTATGGTATGACATGGTGTAAATATGACGGGCCGCTCGATATTATAACCGCATGGTTTGGCGGCGGTAACCAGTGGGTCGAACAAAACGGCAAGTATGTTCCCTATATGTTCACCCAGGGTTATCTGGACGCCATGAATTTCGCCAAAAAATTGTACAGCGAAGGGCTTATTAACGATGACTTTGCAAGCCGCGACACCGCGATTTGGGCGGACGATATCAACTCCGGCAGATCGGGTATGCATATAGACGTTGCCGATCAGGCGCAGCGCACCGACAATGCCCTGCTTCAGCTTGACGCGGCGAAATATACCGATGCCGTTTGGGTGATAAACTCTGTTTCCAGCCCCGCCGGTTTGTATAACCTGCCGACATCCGGCTATGGCGGTTTGGTTGCCATATCAAAAAGCGGTGCAAAAACCGTAGAAGATATGCGCCGGGCGCTTCAATTCATTGACAGAACAAATGTCGTTGAAGCCGGGAACTTGTTTACTTACGGCGTTCCTGGCGTTCATTTTGACATCGTTGACGGTTACGCTGTCCGCCGCACAGGTCTTTCGGATGCGGAAGCGGCCAACAATGTAAACGAAGGTTTGAACCAGTTTATGACCAACGTTACAAACAATCCAACGCCTGAAAAACTGAGCCGTATCCGTAAGCAGGTATGGGATGTTCAAAACGAAAGTGACATGAGTATACTTGTGGCTAACCCCTGTATTACCTTCAGCAACTCAAGTAAAGTGTATACAGAAAAAGGTTCCGATCTTGACACTATCCGCCGCGACGCTCGTGTTCAGTATGTAGTCGGACAGATAAACGAAGCGGGCTGGAGAGCCGCTATGGATACATGGTTGTCCGCAGGCGGTCAGGCGCTTATAGACGAGTACAACAGCATGAAAAAATAAGGCAGATAATCCGGTTCCCGATGGTTTAAATTTGGAACCGGGTCCTTTTGCAGGGGGTGTGTCCGTGAACAATAAGAACAGCGTTTTGGCGCGGGTTTTGCGTGACAGGTGGCTTTATTTGCTCCTTTTACCGGGACTTGTTTATTATTTTGTTTTTAAACTCATACCCATGTTCGGCATCATCGTTGCGTTTCAGACGTATAACCCGTACACGGGCTTTCTTGCGAGTCCGTTTGTGGGTTTAAAGAACTTCAGGGACTTTTTTACGCACCGTGAGTTTGCCCTGTTGTTTACGAATACCCTTTATATATCTTTTTTGAACATCCTTTTTTACTTTCCGGCGCCGATAATACTTTCCCTGCTGTTGAACGAAGTACGGCACAGTTGGTACAAAAGGTCTGTGCAGACCCTCGTTTACATTCCGCACTTTTTGTCGTGGGTTATCGTGTACAGCCTGTTCTATATGCTTCTTACTACCGACGGCGGTATTGTCAATTTGCTTGTTGAGGCGGCGACAGGAAATAAAATACGTTTTTTGGAAGACCCAAAATGGTTCAGGCCGATAGTCATTATACAGACAATTTGGAAAGAAACGGGCTGGGGGACGATTATTTTCCTTGCGGCATTGGCCGGTGTGGACATGGAGTTGTACGAGGCTGCCATAGTTGACGGCGCCGGACGTTTCAGGCAGCTGTGGCATATAACACTGCCCGCCATAAAAAGTACGATTATCATCCTGCTTATACTGAGAATGGGCAGTGTGCTTAACACGGGTTTTGATCAGATTTACCTGCTTACAAACTCGCTCAACCGTTCGGTGGCCAATGTTTTTGACGTGTACGTTTACGAACAGGGCATAACGCGCGGTTCCTTTAGTTTTGCAACGGCGGTGAGCCTGTTCAAGTCGGTAATAGGCATGATTTTGGTGTACGGTACTAACTATATCGCCAAGAAAGCCGGCGAAACCGGCATATTCTAATAGAGTGCTTGGATTAAAAGGACCTTATCATGTTAAGAAATGATACGACGGCATCAAGGATATTTGACGTTTGCAACTATATTTTTCTTATACTGTACGGCGTTTTGTGCATTCTGCCGTTTTTGTATGTCGTAGGCGCGTCTTTTGCCGATTCAGCGGAGATTATAAGCCGTTCAATATTTCTTGTGCCGCACAACCCTACAACCGATGCGTACAAATACGTTTTTTCATCGCCGACTTTGCCCCGTTCCATGCTTGTTTCGGTATATGTAACGCTTGTCGGCACGCTTACCAGTATGCTTTTTACCCTTACCATGGCTTACGCCGTTTCAAAAAAACAGTTGGTTGGGAGAAATGTAATACTTAACTTCGTTGCGTTTACCATGGTGTTTTCCGGCGGCATGATACCTACTTTTTTGGTTGTAAAAAATCTGGGGCTTTTGGACAGTTTCACTGCCCTGATACTACCCGCCGCCATAAACACCTTTAACCTCATCGTGGTGAAAAACTTTTTTCAGCAGCTTCCGCAGGAACTGGAGGAAGCGTCGAAAATAGACGGATGCAACGATATGACGATTTTCTTTCGTATAGCCCTGCCGCTTTCCATGCCTGTCATAGCGACATTTACCCTTATGTATGCCGTGGGCTATTGGAACGACTACTTTCATTCGCTCATCTATCTGAACGACATGAGGAAATGGCCATTACAGCTTATCTTGCGGCAGATAGTCGCCTATTCGCAGGGGAGAATAGAAGGGGCGGACTATGAATTGGCCCCGCCTCCCGCGCAAAGTATAAAAATGGCGGTTATTGTTTTCAGTACCGTTCCCATATTGCTCGTGTATCCTTTCTTGCAGAAGCATTTCGCCAAAGGTGTCTTGCTTGGCTCCGTGAAAGGTTAGGCGCACCAAAAGCATACCGTATAATAATTTAGGGAGGAAATTGAGAACGTCAAAAAAAAATCCATTGCTCAAACCTTACCTGAAATGGGCCGGAGGAAAACGGCAGCTTCTGCCGGAAATAAGAAAACATATACCTGAAAATATTAATAATCTTACTTACTATGAACCCTTTGTCGGCGCAGGAGCAGTGCTTTTTGATCTACAGCCCCAAAAAGCGGTGATCAATGATTTTAATGCCGAGCTCATCCTTACCTACCGGGTTATCAAAGATCATGTGGAGGAACTCATTCAGGAATTAAAAAAACACAAAGAGCATAACGATGAAACCTATTATTATGATATGCGCGCACAGGATAGAGACAAAGAAGAATTTAGTCACCTGAATGACATAGAAAAGGCCGGTCGTCTCATATTTCTCAATAAAACTTGTTATAACGGCCTTTACCGGGTAAATTCCCGGGGACTTTTTAATGTTCCTTATGGTAAATACAAAAACCCTGCAATTTGTGAAGAACCGGTTTTATGGGCAGTACATCTTTATTTAAATTCAAACAGTATTACTATCATGAATGGAGATTTTGAAGCCGTGGCAAAAGAAGCTGCAAGCAAATCATTTGTATATTTTGATCCGCCCTATCATAGTCAGGACAAGACAAATTTTACGGGGTATCAGGCAGATGGTTTTAATGACGATGAACAAATCCGGCTTAGGGATACTTTTTTATACTTAACAAAAAAAGATATACCCTGCTTATTAAGTAATTCTGATACTCCCTTTATACGGGATATTTACAAGGATAAATCTTTTGATATTATTACCGTATCAGCCAAACGGGCAATTAATTCAGTCGCCGATGGCAGAGGCAATGTAAACGAAGTACTGATAAAAAACCGGAAATAATTGCCCTGTTTCAATAGCACTTCCCTGCTGCAGGACCCCTAAATTCTTCTCGCCCGCTTCCTTGCTTCCTCCACGCTGATACCTTTCCGCCCGGCCCAATCCGTCATCTGATCCTCCCCTACTGCGCCAACGCCGAAATAGTACGCGCCGGGGTGTACTATGTACATGCCGCAGACCGAGGCGGCGGGGTCGATCATGGCTGATGCCGTGAGACGGAGGCCGCAGCGTTGCTGCGCTTCCAGCAGGGCAAAGGCGGTTTCCTTGTCACGGTGATCCGGGCAGGCGGGGTAGCCAAAAGCAGGGCGGATACTGCTGGTGGGGGCGTATCCCCAAAAGTCCGCCGCTGCCCGCTGATGGACTTCTTCGCTGAAAGCTTCGGCGAGGCTGTTGGCAAGGCTGGAGAGAAGTATCGCGCCGTAGTCATCATGGCGGCGTTTGTATTCCGCAGCAGCTTCCGCAAGGCCGAACCCGGCGCTGAGGGCAAACAGGCCGATCCGGCCTGCGGGGCCGTTGCTTTCGGCGGAGCCCATTACGGCGGGTGGGATGAAATCCGCAAGGCAGGGGTTGAAGGCCCCGGCCCGCTTTTTATCCTGATTCCGTAAGAAGGCGAACCGGACTATTTCCGTACCGGCCTGAGTCGCCGCATTTCCATCCGGATCGTAAATGGCAACATCATCCCCATCGGAAGCGGCGGGAAAAATACCCGCAGCGCCCCGGAGTCGCAGAATTTTTTCGGCCTGAATTTTGTCCAGAAGTTTTTTGGCATCATCAAGGAGTTTGTCACGGGCTTCTTTTTGGTTACTATCATTACCCATCTCCCAGCTTTGCAGAAAAAAATTCCAGTCGATGCGGGGGATCACCTTTTCCAGGGGATAATCATTTAGTTCGATGATGCCCGTTGTTTTGGGCGCAGGGGGCCGGAAAGATGTCGATGGAATTTTGTTGGCCCGCGCCGCTTCCAGGGGAAGGAGTTCGATGCGGGAAGTGATTGTTTCATGCTGCATTACTGCCTGGCGGTAGCTTGCTTCCAGTTTTTCGAGGAAGCGGGGTTTTTCGGTTTCTGAAAGAAGTGCCTGCACTGCCTCGGGACACTGGCCGGCATCCCGAATATAAACCACGGGACCGGAATACTCCGGGACAATTCGCAGAGCCGTGTGGGCAAGGCTCGTGGTGGCCCCACCGATGATCAGAGGAATCCTGAGGCCCCGCTTTTCCATCTCCTGCGCGGTGCGAACCATCTCGTCCAGGGACGGTGTGATGAGCCCTGAAAGACCGATGACGCTGACCTTTTCCTGTATCGCGGTTTCAATGATTTTTTCCGTGGGAACCATGACCCCCAGGTCGATGATGTCATAGCCGTTACAGCCCAGAACCACCCCCACGATGTTTTTGCCGATGTCGTGAACATCACCTTTCACCGTGGCGAGTAATACCTTTGCGGCGGCGGCTTCGACCTTCTCCTGTGCAATGAAGGGCTCCAGAACCACAACGGCCTTCTTCATCACCCGTGCGCTGCGGATCACCTGGGGGAGGAACATTTTTCCCGCGCCGAAGCGATCACCTACTTCCCGCATACCATTCATCAGGGGGCCTTCCACAATTTCCAGGGACCGGCTGTATTTTGGGCGAAGTTCCAGTACATCGGTTTCAATAAAGTCATCGACACCCTTCACCATGGCGTGGACAATGCGGGCTTCGGGATCGAGGGCGCGCCAATCATCGGAATGAGCGGTGGAGGATACAGTATTACTGTCATTCTGTTTTTCAGCAGAAATTTTTTCTGCGATGGCCAACAGTTTTTCTGATGCTTCAGGACTACGGTTGAGGATCACGTCCTCGACGGCGGTGCGTAGCGCAGGTTCGATATCATCATAAGACAGTAATGCTGCGGGGTTTACAATCGCCATGGTGAGACCCGCATTGACAGCGTGTTTGAGAAAAACCGCGTGCATCGCTTCCCGGACCGTCTCGTTTCCCCGGAAGCTGAATGAAAGGTTGGAGATACCCCCGGAGATTTGCGCGCCGGGGCAGTTGTCCCGAATCCAGGAGCAGGCGCGGATGAAGTTCATGGCGTAGGCGTCATGTTCGCTGATGCCGGTTACTATTGAGAGGACGTTGGGGTCGAATACGATATCTTCCGGGGGAAAGCCGTCAGCGATTAAGAGGCCGTAGGCCCGGATGGCGATTTCGATTTTTCGTTCATAGCTCACCGCCTGGCCCTGTTCGTCGAAGAGCATCACTACCACCGCCGCGCCGAAGCTCCGGGCAATCCGGGCCCGGCGGAGGAATTCAGCCTCCCCCTCTTTCAGGCTGATGGAGTTCACCAGGCATTTCCCCTGGATACATTTGAGGGCTCCTTCGATTACGTTCCACCGGGAACTGTCGATCATGATGGGCACACGGGCAATGTCGGGGTCCGAGAGCGCCGGATTGAGGAACCGGGTCATCGCCTGCCCGGCGTCCAGCAGGGGGTCGTCCATACCCACGTTGATGATACCGGCCCCCTTTTCGATCATTTCACGGGCTACCGTTAAGGACTCATCGTACTTTTCTTTCTGGATCAGACGGAGGAATTTACGGCTCCCCGCCACATTGGTCCGCTCCCCAATGTTGATGAACCCCCCATCCCGGCCAATACGGAGGGGCTCAAGCCCCGCCAAAAAGGTGCCTGACACCATTTTTGCCGCCTTATGCGGCGCATAATTTTTCGCCATTGCCGCGATTTCGACGATATGGGCCGGGGTGGAGCCGCAGCAGCCGCCAACGATGTTGACAAGCCCTTCCTCAAGATAAGCTTCGATTTTGGCGGCCATGGCCTTGGGGCCTTCGTCGTAAGCGCCCAGCTGATTGGGCAGCCCGGCGTTGGGGTAGGCGCTGATCTTACAGGGGGCAATAGCAGCAAGGGTGGCGATATGGGGTTTAAGCTTTTCGGCCCCGAAGGAACAGTTCAGGCCCACGGCCCAGAGATTGGCATGTGCCACCGAGACCCAGAAAGCTTCCACGGTTTGTCCCGAAAGAAGCCGGCCTGCGGTGTCGGAAACAGTGGCGCTCAGGATGAGGGGCACATCAAGATGGCGCTCCTCCAGCAATCGGTTAATGGCAAAGGCGGCGGCCTTGGCGTTGAGGGTGTCGAAGAGGGTTTCCGCCAGCAGGATGTCTGCGCCGCCATCCAGGAGGCCGCGGGCGTTATCGTAGAAGGCCGCCACAAGCTCGTCCCAGGTGACGCCCCGCTTGCCGGGGTCGTCCATGTCCGGGGAGATGCTGCCGCTGCGGGTGGTGGGGCCGATGCTCCCCGCCACAAAGCGGGGCCAGGCCTGAGTGGAAAATTTGTCCGCCGCTTTCCGGGCAAGCTCTGCGGCGGCCCGGCTTATATCGTAGGCCATGTCCGCCAGGCCGTAATCCGCTAGGGACACCGCAGTGGAATTGAGGCTGCAGGTCTCAATAATGTCCGCCCCTGCCGCCAAATACGTTTCGTGGATGCCGGAAATGACTTCCGGCTTGGTGATGCAGAGAAGATCATTACAGCCCAAGAGGGGTGTCGGGTGGGAGGCAAAGCGCTCACCGCGAAAATCCCCTTCCTTCAGCTTATAAGACTGGACCATGGTGCCCATGGCCCCGTCAAGGATGAGGATACGCTCTGCGGCTATTTCATCAAGCTGTTCCCGGATTGTCATAGCAGAATGGTATCATAAAGAAGTATAATGAATCCATGGGCGTCATTCGTTATATCTCAACGGGGCACATCTTCATTCATCCCCAGGATGATCCTGATGAAATTATGGATGCCATTATCGCCACCGGGTATGGCGAAGAATACTGCGTGGCCCTGGATTTTGATCCCGCTTTTATCGCCCGGCTTATCGGCGCGGGATTTTTGGTCATGTCAGAACAACTGCCTGTTTTCGGAACGGAAAGTAATGATGAGCCGATTTTTTTGCTTGAGCCCTGTCATCACCTTATCCGTTCGGCGCTTTTTTTTGAGAACCTCCACGAAGGCAAAACCATTCAGCGTTTTCTCAAGCGCTACGAACTTTCGGTGGACTGCGATTTTGATTTTATCATCAACCGCTGCGCCGAAGTGTACGGCGAAGGCTGGCTCACCAAACCCCTCCGCGATGCGCTGCGAAAAATCCGGGAACAAAATGATCCTTCGGCGCGGCCCTTTTCCTTCGGTGTTTACCGGGACGGCGAACTCAGGGCCGGTGAGTTCGGCACTATTACCGGCCGGGTCTACACCAGCTATTCCGGCTACCACGATGAAAGTAACGCCGGCAAAGCCCAGATGATCCTTACCGCCCGCTGGCTCCGGGACAATGGATTTGCCTTTTGGGACCTCGGTATGCCCCTGCCCTACAAAACCGAAATGGGGGCGGTGGATCTGAACACAAAAGAATTTTTAAGAATTTTCCGTGAGGGGAAGGCCCCATACGGAGGCGGGCCTTCGCTTCGCCCGGTTCCAAGCACCATTGTTATTCAAACCGATGCCGTTACCAGACGCTCAACCAGGATGTGGGAAACGTAGTCGCTAACCGATTGCGCTTCCTTATCCGCGTTATAGCGGAGGATGTTTTCAACGGCTTCGGGCAGATGCAATGTTTCCAATAAGAGTTCACCCCGCGCCGCATCAACGACATGCTGCACCTTTTCCGGCATCGGTCCGTCGCCCTTTTTCCAAATCACTCTTCCCTCGGACAATGGTCCGCCATTACTCACGGTAAAACCTCCTCAAGCAGTTTCTCCGGTGTTTCCCGCAGTTCGGCAATGACGTAGGGTTCAGCGATAACCGCCAACATATCAAGTTCCGCTATTCCGTGTTTTCGTGCGGAACTCAAAACAATCATTTAACGCTCCTGCTCTTCCCTATAATAATAGACTAAGCCGTTATTTTAGGCAACAAAAAAGCCCGCTCCCTATATGGAGACAGGCTTTGGGAAGAGCAGCGCGAAGCGTGGTGTCAGGCACCATTTTGTTGCCATATAGATTTTAGTCAAAAAAGTCTTTTGGGGTCAAATTGAGGGATTTGGCGATTTTTATAACTATGTCAATGGATGGAACTACCCGTTTGCTTTCTATATAGTAGAGATGGCTATGTGAGATGCCCACTTCATTTGCCAGATTTATGATGGAAATCCCCCTATCGGTCCGTTTTTTGCGGATATTTTCTAAAATTTTCTCAGTTTCTTGCTCCATTTCACTTGACTCTAAAATTAGAGTGGGTATATACTTGAAGCAACTCTATATTTAGAGTCTTTTTTCAATATTTGGAGGTTTTTATGAAAACTGCAAAAAATGGGGACAAATTGCTCTTTGTGGGAATGACGGCGATGTTGCTGGCATTTGGGTCGATATTGAGCGGATGTGCATCTCTTGCAAATCTTACAAATCCAGCCTATGCGGTTGATAGCAATGGAGAAAAGACAAAGGCCAGTTACACTGCTTCTGAACAGACAGTTAAGATTGCTAAGATTGAATACCAGTATTTGTCAAGACCCCAGGTACCGGCTGGTCCTAACAGACCTGCTGCTCCAACTAAACCTTCCGCTCCTACAAAACCAAGAGAACCAACAAAACCTTCTCCAGTTGTTGAAAAACCAGCCGGGAGCGCTCCTGTGAGACCATCCGAACCTCGTAGTCCTACCGAGCCTTCATTTGATGCATGGTTTAATCGCAATTACCCGAACGCCCAGCAAGCCGGTGCTGGAGCAGCAGCTGTGGTAAAAATGAGTAAGCAGCAGGAGTTTTATAATACTTCAGAATATCGAAATTATTTAGCTGCTAAAAATAAATACGAGGCAGATTATCGCCAATATCAATCCGATCTTTCAAAGTACAACTCGGATAACAGTGCTTATCAGAATAAGCTAAACGCTTATAATAGTTATCAACAGTCAGTGCAAAGATATAATTCTGATTTACAGAATTATCAAAATTCACTGGCTTCTTATCAACAAGCTCAAATCAAATACGAACAAGCACTTGTACAATATGATAGAGAGCTTAATGTAGAATACCCAAAAAAGGTGCTTGAATATGAAACGAAACTTGCTGATTATCAAGTAATATTACCTGAATATACTGCAAAAGTCGAAGCGGAAATAAAATCCATACAAGACAGTATCAATTCAGATGCACCGACTAATTGGGATAGATACGTTGTGGGGAAATATCTTTTGTATCGAGGTAAAATAAAGTAAGTTATTCATTGACTTGAGCTGGGAAGGAGTAAGCCATAATCCGTTATATGTTGATATTTATTAAAAGAAGGGATAAAGTATATTATATCATCATTTGTGCGGGGTGGTAGCCATTTGCACTACAAAATATACCATTCGGGCTTGTACCCTTTGTGGTAATGAATATTAAAGGTTGGTTATAGTAATGAAAAATAAATTATTGGTAATTCTCATATTATTTAATCTACAGTCAGTATTTGCACAATTCAATGATAATGACTATACGAATATGTTTGAGATGAGCGGTTCCATAACAGACCAGGATGGGTTTTCACTTGATTTAAGTTATAGTTGGATCTATTATATGGGTATATGGGGTAATTTTGCGTTAAGACCAGAAATGGTAATGTATTCTGATGGTGCGTTCCAAGGCATCAATAAATTTGGTACAGCAATATGGTATGGGTATGATTTTGGAAATAAATATGTTCACGCATTCCCATATAGTGGAATAGCATTTAATTTTTTACTAGGTGCTGGCTCAGAATCCGGGTTTTGATTTACTACTAATGCGATATTTGGAGCTAAAATATTTTTTAAATCGTTTGGAATATATGGCGAATATAAGTTAAATTTATCAAAAAACTTCCCCGAAAACTATGACAATCGGTTATCTTTAGGTATTACTTTTGCATTTGGTCATTCTTATATCCCAAAACCTCCGAAGCCAGCACCTCAAAAAGAAGAATTTCATTATCCACAACTTACCGAAGAAGAGTTTAATGCACTTAATATTGAATACAGTGCCACAATAGAGGATATAGCTGGTGATAATAGGGCTATCTATATATATAATTCCAATAGAAATAATTTTATAAAAGATTTTGATAGTCCTGTTAATAACCAAAATCGTAATAATGCGTTAAATGCAACATTAGAGTTCTATACAGATAAGTCATTATCGGGCGTTTTAGTGCAAGTTGCGAAAACTAACAATGAATATATGAAAGCTAGATATATTCATGACTGGATAACTGATAATATTGAATATGAAGCGGCAAGATTGCACAGGATTGAGGAATATAATAATATGCTAAGTAGTGGAAGTTACTCGTCTGTTCAATTAAAAAATTTTCACGACAGATATATACCATATTTTACGGTAAAAGATGTAATTGATAGGAGAAATGGAGTGTGCATGGATTATGCGCTATTATTTCATTATGTAGCAACCGCAAGTGGTCTGGATGCATATTATATAAACGATCAAACTCTTTGTCATGCATATAATTTGGTAGTTATAGACGATATATGCTACATTATTGATACTACTTGGGATGCCGGTATGCTTAATCAGTATGATCGATTTGTCTATAGATTTAGCAAAAAGTGGTTTTTGCATAGGGTAAAAGATAATTGGAGCGATAGAAAATAAAATGCTAAAACACACTTTAAAAAAATAATACTATGAATAGTCCGCCATCCATGATAGAAGAGGACAAAAAAACATCGTTTAACATACACTATACGCGCAGACCGTTCAGACCGCTGGTCCGCAGTCTGACGCCGCAGTAGCGGCTTGGCCCTACGTTATGCGCCATTTGCCTCGCGCAAGCGGGTTCTTGGGGTTGTTGATTATTTGCCTGTGTGCTCAATAGCCAAGAGCAGGCCGAATACTGAGGCCGAATTCTGTGATTCAGCGTTAAAGCGGATTTCATTTTGCTCATACTGTACGTTCTCAGCGCTGATAAATGAGGGACCCACTGCACGGGCCGTCCGTTCGCTAAAGGAGCCCTGAGCTTCCGCAAAGCGTGAACGTATACGATCAAGATCCAGTGCCTGTTTTGAAAAGAGGACAACCAGGTAATCGGTTCCCGCCGTGTCGTCCAGTTTTATCCAGCGGCGTTCACCGGGCCAGGCAACGGCGCTTTCCGCATAGTCCAATATGGGAGATGTTGCGTTATCCGCAGGGAAGATACGGCTGGTGTCTTTGTTTGCCGAAGCGGCGGCAAATGCGTACACATAGGATCGGGTACTGTTTCCAAGGATGAAGCGGAATTCCGTTCCCGAAGGCCAGGCTTTGTCTGTTTTATAAAAACCTTCGTCCGTAAGATTTACCGCCATTGTTTCATCGGAATTGTACAGTTGTATATTGGCGAAACCGGAATATTTTGCGCCGTCTTCAAAGGCTGCGAGGTTTTCGATCATCTCATAAGCTTCGCTGACAAAACGGGCAAAGTCTTCATAATGTATCCAGATGAAGCCCGCGTTGCCCCATTTTTTCCCCCAACTGTTTAGAACTTCAAAGCAGCCGCCTTCCATGGCATCATCATAACCCACAACACACATGGCGTGCCCGCCGTACCACATGCTGTTGTTTTCACGGGGCTGCCAGACATTTTTTGCATCAATAAATGAATTGGGGGTATTCATGCCGATGATAACCGGTTTTCCCTCTGCCAGGCTTTTTTTTGTTTTTGAAATTTTTGTTGAATTTTTCGTATTATCAGCTTCCCTGCCGA
>BNUT01000005.1 GCA_025997555.1 Spirochaetia bacterium | reverse complement strand
AATCATAATGATGAGTTACATGACTTTCAAAATCTGTATCACTAAAATAAGTAAAATCCCCTACAATTATATTTCTATTCTTAATTGTTGGTTTTACATAAGTAACCGTTTTTATATTCGGCACCGGAAAAATTACAGTAGGATCAGGTAATATATTCTTATCCATTATATCTCCAATATGATTTTTACCATATTTTTTATCTTCTGTCAATATGTTTTTATATAATTTCTTACATTATTTTTATATTTTACAAAAACGTTGCATTCCAAATTTCGCATAACGTGAAAGCTATACGACGTTTTTGCGGTTGCGATAAAGGAAACCGCAGGTTTCCAGCAACTGCAAAAATGTGCCGAAGAAAAAACGCACAAAGACCAAAGGCCGACTGCGTTTTTTCGTAGGCCAAGCCGCTACTGCGGCGCAGCGTATAGCGTATATTATGTGCCATTTTTGTGCCTTACTATTATGGGGGCGTCAATTCATATGAAACATATATATTGGGAGTATGATATTTTGCACCACCTTTATCGCCCATTTCCAAATAGCCACCAAAAACCCAACCAATTCTTTCTTGTCGATCTTTAATCATTACCCAATAATCAGTAATACTATCTATTGTATCTTTTTCCTTCGTTATTGCGATTATATCTACATACATTCCATAATAGTAATCACCCCATTTTCTTTCTATAATAACATCAAGATAATCAACCCTTCTAATTTGAAATAATACATTTGTATTTACTAATCCTGGTTTGTCACGAACCCTTAATCCATCTGCTACTAATAACCTATCATCACGTATTCTCATTACAGTCCATGTTTTAACTCCTGTGTCAATATTTTCTAATATTTCCCCCATCCCATCTGAATAGGGATCATGTGTACCACCATAAATCCAACCTTCGTTTCCACCATTATTTCTAATTCTAAGCCATAATTTTATTTGATTATTTTTTTCTTCAGTTGCCAATTCATAAATATTAATTTTTTCTAACATATCAAGCTTAAATAATATTTTTGTATTTATTAAACCTGGTTTATCATATACAGTTAAGCATTCATCATTATAAACTTCTGAATACTGCTCATGTTTTCGAAATATCCATTTTACTCCATCAATTTCTTTCTCCTCTATAATTGTTCCATTCCCATTGGCATAATTGTATTGTGAATAAAGAGGACAAGTGCAAATAAAAAATAACAACATCAAATATTTCTTTTTCATATTAACCATTATAATATCAACTATATCTATTGTCAATAGGTATTTTTACAAAAAATTTCACAAAAATGGCGCATAACGTGAAATGTTTGCGACGTTTTTGCAGTGCGATAAGGGAAACCGTAGGTTTCCAGCAACTGCAAAAATGTGCCGGATAAAAAACGCACAAAGGCCAAAGGCCGACTGCGTTTTTTTCGTAGGCCAAGCCGCTACTACGGCGCAGCGTATAGCGTATGTTATATGCCGTTTGCCCGTACCCCATTATTTTATTATATTCCCAAGTGTAAAATATATACATTATTCTTCATTGCATTATCAGAAAACGCACTAAATACTTTTAATTTGTTTATTAATATATCTTTGTCTATATTTAATTTTTTATAACGCTCTTTGTTTATATAATAATCCCCAGTTAGTATCATTTTTTTAGGAGAATTTTTAAGTAATTCCATTATTGAATTGGTGATTGAATTTAATTTTGATAATTTTTTTCCCCCTTTATTATTGTAACATCCCAATTACAAAATCCTTTTGTAGACTCTTTTTTTGATGGATTATACATTTTTACCCAATAAAACATATCATGAAAATATCTTAATATGTCATCATAAATTTCAAAATATTCATTTTCTAAAATATTTTTATCATTTATTCTTAATGGATCGTATTTAACTTCTTTCCATTCGTGTTCAAATAATGATTCATCAGCCCTATAAATAATTTGATGATTTAATCCAGCCATAACTTTTTATACCATTTTTTTGTTATTTTGTCAATGCTTTTTGCATGATTTTTAAATAAATTTTAGGGCAAATGGCATATAACGTGAAAGCTATACGACATTTTTATTTTGTATTTATTATTCTTACAGTAAATTCTTTACATCCTCCATCTGTTTCAAATGTCCTTATTAACCTATCAGGTATTTTTATTTCTCTATTTAATATATTAAATGTTGTATAGGTATGTCTATCATTTATTTTTGCAAAATCTATTTTTTGAAATATTTCCACGTTGTTTTTGTTTTTTATATAAAATCCATTTATCGCATAAGCAATTCGTGGATCATCTTGTATTCTTAAAGTTATAGGGCCAATAAGTTCTATATTTTGCTTGTTTTCCAATGATTTTTTTATAACTGCTGATTTAAAGAAATATCTCGATATTATTTCCAAATCATTACCGTTTCCATAAATATAGTGTTTTAATATATTTGATGCTTCCGGGTAAATAAACCATCCAAAGAATATTATATTATCATATATTCTTTTTAATGTTTTCTTATCTTCTTTTGTTAATGAATTATCATCAAATCTTAAAGAAATATTATCAATTGTTTCCTGTTTTATTGTAAAAATATTATATGTTCCATGATTTATAATAATATAATATATCAAACTAAGGGCTATAATAAATAAAAATATTATTTTTCCTTTTTTCACAAAAAACTCCATTAAATCATTATCTTCAATATTTATTTTTTTGTCAATATCCATTCATATTTTTTAAACAAATTTTAGGGCACATTGCACATAACATACGCTATGCGCAATTTTATTTTGCCGTAGTTGCAAAAATATATTGACAAAAATATTCTAGGAATATATAATAAAAAAATTATGGGGTAATATCCACTTGACAAAAGGAGAATTTTGTGTATCAATGAAAGCAACCAGCAGGGTAATACTCGTTTTGATTACATTGATGTATTGCGTGGGATTGCTATTTTAGGCGTTGTTGCTGTACATACATGTCAATATGGCACGTTTGACATGCCAAAAATCAGCCTCATCACGTTACTTGGAAATGGTGCAAGCGGGGTTCAACTTTTTTATTTAGCAAGTGCCTTTACTTTGTTTTTATCTCTAAAAACCAGAATTGGGGTTGAACATCAACCTATAAAATATTTTTTCATCAGACGGTTCTTTAGAATTGCGCCAATGTATTATATTGCTATTATTGTCTACTTAGTCCTAGATGGGTTTGGACCAAGATATTGGTTGGGAGATGCAAAAGGCATATCAATAGCAAATATTGTTTCTAATGTTTTATTTTTGCACGGATTTAATCCGTATTGGATTACAAGTTTGGTCCCCGGTGGTTGGTCGGTTGCCGTAGAAATGATGTTCTATGCAATATTGCCTTTATTGTTTAAGAATATTAAAAACATTAATCATGCTTTGTGTTTATTCTTTGTGAGTATTGTTTTCAAGCACTTTTTAGCTGAAATATTGTCCAATTTTGACCCAACAACATCAGATCGTTTATGGGGTAATTATTTGTTTTTGTATTTGCCAAGTCAATTACCGGTGTTTGTTTTAGAAATAATATTAGACTTGTTCGCTAACTACATTAAACCCGAAGTTCAAAGTTAATAATGCCACAAATGATCGACATTCTTAACAAATGCCGCAGACCTTCGGTCTGACTGCAATGATTCCGGTATGGATATGTCATACTCTTGAATGTTTTTATTCGGGCATTCACATGTTCAATGACCACCCGCTTCCGGGCAAGCCGTTTGTTGTACGCTTTCTCCCACACGGTCAGCTTATGCTTCTTGCTCGCCTTCTTCGGTATCCGGCTGTTCGGATGCAGCTTCTCTATCCCAAGATACCCAAGATCGGCGTCTATGCGGATATACTGATGAACCGATTTCCCGATGGTGTCTTTGTACACCTTGAAGTCATGCTCACTGCCTTTGGCTTCCTGTACATCAATGATTTTCATACTCTTTTGCTCAATGATTACCTGCGTCTTTATCGTATGCCGCTTTTTCTTGCCCGAGTACCATTCTTTTTGGTTTTTTGGGCCGGTTTATCGGACTTTCCGTCACATCTACTACAATGTACTCAATGGACGGCGACTCCTTTTTGAGTACCTTCTTGTCGGGAAGCCGGAAGGCTTTATCCTTCGCCAGCGTATCTTCTACCCACTGTATCGGCTCGCAGACGGCGCTCCTGCCGACGCCGTACTCGGCGCCGATACTTTCCATTGTCCGGTATTCCCGCAGGTATTTCAGAGCTATGTACAGCTTGTCCTCGACAGTCAGCTTGGGCGGTTTTCCGCCTTTTTTATGCAACAGTGTGTATTCTTTTTGGAGAACAGCCATCATCATTTCAAATGTATCCGGTTTTACCCCGTACAGCCGCTTAAATACTACCGCTTTGGCGTCAGACGCCTGTTTCCCTCTTCCCATGCCTTGTTATATCATTTTATGAGTTAGAGAACAAGTCTATTATTGACGAGGTTTCATTTTATTGATCATGTAAATAATGGTATAGTAAATTATAGTATTAGATATATTATAGTTGTTCCAATTACTATAATAATTGGAACTATATCATATAATATTATTGAAGTTCCATGTCAAAAAATAGGAAAGAATATTATAAAGAAAACGGAAAGTAAATATATTGCAAAAACAAAATAAAACAGCGCATAACATACGGTGTTTGTGTTTTTTCCGCCCCGGCTTGTGATTGTTGATTCGTTGCGAGGGGTACATACCCCGCTGCTTGCGGCGGGGTATGTTGATTCCAATTCGGGGCGTATTTTTTTGCAAAGAAATAGGCGATGAATTCGCGGTAGAATTTATACATAGCGTGAACCAAACGCCAGTACGGGATACATTCCGTATCGAAGGCCGCCGGATAAAGCCGGTTTCTACGTTGTTTTATAATTTCGGCGCCGGTATGCAGACCGATCTATCAGAGGGGCAGCTGCTGACTCGCCGGAGCAACGCACTGGTAATAAGCGGCTTTACGCAATCCTTTAATGAATTGAATTTTATTGTAGGTACTGTTTCCGATCATACATTTTTTCGGGGATGAAGAAATAAGTTTACGGGATTTATGCGGCAGGAATGCCCACCTTACATTTCGTGTTGAGAGGATACTATGATTCATGAGAAAGAGTTGACGGATAAAGAAATCGAGGAGCTTACCAAGCAATTTGACAAGGAATCGAATGTGCGCCAGTTAGAGAATCCATTCTTAAATTCTTTCCCCTGCTTCTTGCAAAGGGATATTTGTTTTTACCGGTACTGGTACTGGTAAGTTTTATGAACTGGTTTACACCGGCAACCTTTGCAGATGCCCTTGCCGCAGGATCACGGAACACCATCGGTGTGGCAATGGCCTGCGCCTATCGTAATGGCCATGGAAATATCACCGGGAGTAAAAGTGCCGATCCTTGCGGCGCACATGTTCGTATTCTACTTTGGCATCGTGGCGGACATAACCCCGCCATGCTTTTCATTTTTCCCAATCCGGGTGATCCCGCCAACGCGCTCAAAGTGGTACAGATTATAATCACTTCGCTTATCGGAATGTGGGGCATCGCAAGCGGCATTAAGGGTTATATGTTTAAACACATGCCCCCCATTGAACGGATCATGGCGCTGGCGGGAGGTTTGGGCCTTATCGATCCCGGATTTGTCACCGACATTGCGGGAATCGGCCTGATAGCGATTGTGTTCATCCTGCAAATCACCGGCGCGAAAAAGGACAAACAATACTGCTGTGATAAAAAAGGCCGCCCTTTTGGACGGTCTTTTTTATCACAGCAGTAGTAGAGTTGTTCGATAACCAACCGGATTCTCGAACAAGCTCAGTATTATTTTACCGCATCAAATCCATGTTTCAGATCATCAATAATATCATCAATGTGCTCGGTCCCGATGGAGAGCCGCACGGTGTTGGGCTTAATCCCCTGCACCAGGAGGTCCTTCTCATCAACCTGGGAGTGGGTGGTGGAGGCCGGGTGGATAACCAGGGACTTCACATCCGCCACATTTGCCAGCAGGGAGAAGAGTTCCAGGGACTCGGTGAATTTTTTCGCCTTGTCCGCACCGCCCTTGATCTCGAAGGTGAAAATCGATCCTGCGCCATTGGGGAAGTACTTTTGATAGAGTTTGTGATCCCGGTGTTCAGCCAGGGCGGGATGGTTCACCTTTTCAACCTGGGGATGGTTCTTGAGGAAGTCCACCACCTTGAGACCGTTTTCTACGTGCCGTTCCACCCGGAGGGAGAGGGTTTCAAGACCCTGGAGGAAGAGGAAGGCGTTGAAGGGAGAGAGGGCTGCGCCGGTGTCCCGAAGCAATGTGGTCCGGGCCTTGATGATGTAGGCAACGGGTCCCACGGCCTGAGTAAAGACCACGCCATGGTAACTGGGGTTCGGCTTGGAGAGGCCGGGGAACTTGTCGTTGGCCGCCCAGTCGAATTTGCCACCGTCCACGATGACGCCACCGATGGAAGTGCCGTGTCCGCCGATGAACTTGGTCGCCGAGTGGACCACCACATCAACACCGTAGTCGATGGGCCGCAGCAAGTAGGGGGTGGCAAAGGTGTTATCCACGATCACGGGAATGCCGTGCTTGTGGGCGATCTTCACCACCGCTTCAATATCAACCACCGATGAGTTGGGGTTCCCCAGGGTTTCAAAAAAGATCGCCTTGGTGTTGGGCTTTATGGCCTTTTCAAAATTCTCAGGGACGCTGCCGTCCACAAAGGTGGTGTCCACCCCCATATCCTTGAAGGTGTTGGCAAAAAGGTTGAAGGTGCCGCCGTAGATCTGAAAGTCCGAGACGATGTGATCCCCGGAGCGGGTAATGTTCTGGATGGCGTAGGTGGTGGCGGCAGCCCCGGAGGAGGTGGCCAGCGCGGCAACCCCGTGTTCCAGGGCGGCGATCCGCTGCTCAAAGACGTCCCAAGTGGGGTTCATGAGCCGGGTGTAGATGTTCCCCCCTTCGCTCAGGGCAAAACGGCCCGCCGCTGTGGCGGAATCCTTAAAGACATAGGATGATGTCTGGTAAATAGGCACCGCCCGTGAGTCTGTGGCGGGATCCGGCTTCTCCTGTCCCACATGGACCTGGAGGGTTTCAAACTTGTAATTCTTGGCCATAAAATTCTCCTTGAATAAATTTCAACATAGAATACCTAGCGTTTTACTATGATTTAATGGATTTGTCAAGCAAAATCAGTGAAAATTCAAAGAAAAGTTTTTTCCAGAAACACCGCAACCCCGTCTTCCGTATTGGGGCCGATTACGAGGTCCGCCGCATTACGCACCGATTCCTTGGCGTTAGCAGGGGCAATGGCAAAGCCGGTTGCGCCGAACATGGGGAGGTCGTTTTCTTCGTCCCCAAAGGCGATAACCTGAGCGGCTTCCAAACCACGGCGCTGCAAAGCGATCTTGAGCCCCTCGCCCTTGGAAACATTGGGATTCATGATTTCCAGAAAGGTCCGCAGGGTCCGGGCTATGTAAAGACTTTTTCCGAATCGTTCTTCGATTTTGGGCCGTATCGCATCCTGCACCTCCGGCTCCGCCAGGAACATGCTCTTGATACAGCCGGTAAGGCCCGGCGCGGCAATAGCCTCTTTCAGGTCCCCAATCTCCGCCTGTATCCCCGTGTGGTTATGGTACATATCCCTTTCTGCGCCGGGCCGTTCCGCCACCAGCCGCTGCCGGGGATTCTCCGTGGTTCCCGGCAGAAAGACCTGATAATAAACCCCGGTACTGCGGGAAAGATCGATGCAGAAATTCACCGCCTCAAGGTCCAGCAGGGTTGCACTGAGGATTTTGCCGCCGGGCATGTCCGCCACCACCGCGCCGTTGTAGTAAACCATGGGACCGGTTACACCTAGGGGCAGCCTGAACCGTTCAGCCGCCTCTATGGCCCGCCCGGTGGCAATAATGACGGCCAAGCCCTTTTCCCGGCAGGCATTGATCGCCCGGATAGTACGCTCCGTTAAGACCGCGCCGGGCGCAAGGGCGGTCCCGTCAAGATCAACGGCAAGGGCTTTTATAGTACGAAGATCGAGTGTTCGCTTTTGCATGATAAGATTGTACTTTTTTTCCGGTCCTCTTTACAAGCTGATAATGCGGGGCTATACTTATAACATAATGAATTTGAGTTACTTACAAAGGATTGCGGATAGATCACGTAATTCCTTATATAGTAAAGAATTACCCCCCCCCCCCCCCCGATTTTTTGAGCTGAATTTCAATCTTTACAAACGGGACATTATCAAAATTTTCTTTTCAAGCGGATAATAAGGATATATATTCACTACTAAAGGAGTATGGTATGAAAAAGACATTCGGGATTATTTTGATGATTTTCTCTTTAGGGCTGGCAGGGTGCGCTTCAGTGGCCCGTGATGCGCATTACGCTGATTTGGCGAAAGAACATGATTTTGACTACTTCTTCCCTTCTTCAAATTTTAGCCGCAGCTTCCCCACCACTGACGAGGCTTATGATTTTGTCAAAATTGCTACCGCAAAATTTTCAAATTCTGTAAACAAGTCTGTTGCCAAAGGTTTGGCGGCAAAACTGGACGGCCCTGCGGTAACAACGGATAACCCTGTTACTGTCCTTTGTATAATGTCCGCCGCCACACCCGGAGGCGGCGTGGATCTATCCAAAATTGAAAAGCCCCTGGAGGCTGTTTTAAGGGAATCAACTTCCGTAACGCTTATATTTCTGGTTTTTTATAATGACCGGGCAGTATCAATATCAAAATTTTACCTTGAAGACAATTATGTCTACAGCGATGGAAATTCCCAGGTTGAAAAATTTTATGTAAATAAAAATACCTATGCGGCAATTTATCCTGTCGGATGGGGTATAGAAAAGGCGTTTCAATACTTGAAAGGTGAAGTAAACTAATTTGAACAAGGAGATACGATCATGAAAAAATTCGGTCCGGCCCTTATGGGCCTCCTGGCTCCGGCCCTTTGCGGTCTGCTTTTCACCGCTTGCCCCACTGATGGGGGGAATGGAGGCCCTCAGAATTTGCCGATAAAGACAATCCGGTTTGAACCGCCCACGGATGGCAATGGCGGCGCACAATTCTACACCAATGACTCGCAATATTATGGCTATAGTTTTACATCGCATTTTACTAATGGTTCAATCGTCCCTGGAACCTTTGAAGTAATGGTAAACAGGCTCAGCGGCAACAGTTCCTACGGATATGGAATGATTTTCGGCGGAAACAGCAGTAGCGGCGGTGATTACTATCGTCTGATTATTACCACCAATAAGGGCTATCAGGTAAGAAAACGGGTTGGTGGTGTATGGACGGATTTCTTACCGGCAACGACTGGTGTAGCGTGGCCCATGGCGGCAGCACTAAATAGCGGCCTTAACCAGAACAACACACTCAAGGTAGTACGGACCACTAATAGTCCAGCTACTTTCAACATTTATTTTAATGGGACACTTGTTACTTCTTTTACCGATAACAGCCCGATTATCAACACCTTAAGTGCCGATACAAAATTCGGTCTTTATGCTGGTGTGGGCGTAGCAGCAGATGAAAGCTTCCCCAATACCCCGGTAGACATCCGCTACACACGGGGAGCGTCAACAATGTCCCCATCGATAACATCATCGGCATATTCGGTATCATCCTCTGTAGATTCAATGGCAGAGTAAAACAAAAGGGGCTGCCTTTTTTTCGACAGCCCTGATTTTTTTATTAGAGTCATTTGATAACTTCAGTTATTGGACTTGTTCAACAACCCGGTTGGTTGCCGAACAAGTCTTGCAAAATGCTCCGCATTTTGCCGTTTTAAGCGGTTGTTGTTCAGAAACTGAAGTTTCTGAACAACTCTATTGAACAACTTCTGCAAATAACTATTTCTTGACACTATTACGATTATTGTTGTGGCGGTGTCGTAAAAGAAAAGACAGTACGCTTATTCCCGTGTAAAAGTGCAAAGTCTCCCAGGGTAATAATGTCCATACCAATAATCATTCCGATGTCGCTGCTAAAATCACAAACAGTGACTTCGACATTCTGTTTTAGCAGATTGTTCGGAAGTTCTAAGGTCAGTATAACAATGTCAACTTCTTGAGTCCCCGTTACGCCGCGAACAGACTTTGAACCTGTGGGGATAAGTCCCAATTCTTGTTGTATTTTTGGTGTTATCGCTGAAATAGTAGCGTCGGCGTCCCAAAGAGCGGATGTCACTTTTCCCCGCCCTATTTACAAGCTGATAATGCATCGAACCTACATATTCAGTTCCCGCTTCCCCGTCACTTTAAAGAAGATCAAAAGTGAAATGACGGTTATCAGCGAAAGGATCGATGAGAGGGCGGCGGCGGTTCCGTAGTTACCCCGGAGAACTTCGGTATAAATCGCAATCGTCATGGTGCGGGTTGCGGTGGTATACAAAAGGATCGAAGTGCTCAGTTCCGTCAGTATGGATACCCAACTGAGTATGGCCCCGGAGAACACGCCGGGGAGCATCGCGGGAACGGTGATCCGGGTAAAGGTTTTGAATTTGGAAGCCCCCAGGCTGATGGCCGCTTCTTCCGTACTAACACTAATCTGATGCAGGATGGCGCTGCTGGAACGGATCGTATAGGGAAGGCGGCGAATCGTAAAGGCCAGGACCAAAATAAACGCGGTGCCGCTTAAATACATGGGCTGCTTGTTAAAGGTCATCAGCAGGGCGATACCAAGGATTGAACCGGGCACGATATAGGGGAACATCGTAGCAATATCAAGAATATTGGTCAGGGCGCTGGGCCTGCGGACCGTAACATAGGCCACCAGTGACGCAATGACCACGATGATTGCGAGGGCCGAAAGGGCCAGCACAAAGGTATTGGTGATGGCGTCTCCGATTTTTGAAAAGGCCGTAATATAACTGTCAAGGGAATAACCGGGGACAAACATCTTTCCCCTGGTTTTTAGAAAAGAAGTATAGGCCACATAAGCCTGGGGCATAATAGCCAGGATTACATAGATATATATAAAAGCATGGGCCAGAATATTCCGCAGCCCCTTTTCTTTTTTCGGCTGAATGGGCCGCAGGGATGTGGTGGTATAGGATTTCTTTTCCGCAACGAATTTCTGCACCAAAAATATGGAAGTGGCGAATACTACGACCATAATACTGATCGCCGCAGCAAAACTGTCGTCGTCCCCCATCTCACTGATAAACTCATTAAAGATGAGCACCGGGATCGTGCGGTAGCCCTCCCCTATCAGCATGGGGGTTCCGAAATCCGCCAGGGCGCGCATAAACACCAAAAGACTCCCCGCAAGAATCGTAGGCAGGATAAGGGGGGCGGTGATCCGGACCATTTTTTTTACCCCCGTACAGTTCATGCTTTCGGAGGCTTCGATTAAAGAACTGTCCACGGTCTTAAGGGCCCCGGAAACATACATAAAAATAAGCGGGGTAAGCTGCAAGGTCAGCACCAGCAGTATTCCGTTAAAGCCGTAAATGTCCGGCGTGGCAATGCCGAAAACATCCCGGAAAAAAACCGTGATGACCCCGCTTCTGCCTAAAAGCAATATCCAGGAATAGGCGCCGATAAAGGGCGCGCTGGTGGAGGATATCAATATAAGAATCTGAATGGCTGCGGCAAAACGTATCTTGACGGTGTTCATCACATAGGCAAGGGGAACCGCCAGTACAACTGTCAAAAGGGTGACGCTGAGGGTAACCTTTAAGCTGTTTACAATCGTACCATAATAATATTTTGATGAAAAAAACTTTTGAAAAGACCCAAGGGAAAAACCCTCAGGGCCGATCAGGCTTTTCGCAAACAGGGTGATCAGGGGATACAAAAGAAACACAATATAGATTAAAAATACTGCGCCGGTGATTATTGTCCAGGCGTCTTTTTTGCGGGGCTCCTTCATTTGTTTCCACCTGCGGTTAAGTTACGCCCGCCGCCTGCATCAAATATATTGATCCTGTCCCGGTGTATTTTAAGAAAAACATCTTCACCGTTTTTATAAATTTTTTCCGATGCGGATTGTTCAACAATTTCAACATGCTGCCCGCTTTCCAGGGCAATAAAGTAATGGGTGTTCAGGCCAAGGAACATGGCGTTGAATATCTTCCCCTTGAGCCCGCTGTCGGCCTTCCCTTCGGCGATGTAGAATTCTTCGGGACGCACCGACACTTTGACCGGCGCTTCTCCGTCCCCTCCGGCAAGGGAGCTCTCAAAATCTTCGGCGTAGCTTCCGATGGACAGCCGCGCCGTGTTCCCCTCCCGTTTAAGGGTTCCCTCCAGCACATTGGTATGCCCGATAAAGGTTGCCACAAAAAGATTCGCGGGGCGACGGTAAATTTCACGGGGGCTCCCGATATGCTGGATAACACCCCTGTTCATAATGGCGATCCGGTCGGAAACCGCCATGGCCTCCTCCTGATCGTGGGTAACATAAATCGTAGTAATTTGAATGGCGTTCTGTATTTCCTTAATGGCGTTCCGCATGTCCACCCGCAGTTTGGCATCCAGGTTGGAGAGGGGTTCGTCCATGAGAAGCACGTCAGGCTCAATGACAATGGCCCGCGCAAGGGCGACCCGCTGCTGCTGCCCCCCGGAAAGGCTTTCGGGCATACGGTCCCTGTATTCTGTAATTTTTACGGTATCAAGTATTTTTTCAACACGCTTTTCAATTTCATCTTTTGGGATAGCGCGGTTGGTAAGGCCGAAGGCGACGTTTTGTTTTACATTCATGTGGGGAAAGATGGCGTAGTTCTGAAAAACCATGCCGATGTTCCGCTTCCCCGGCGACAAATTGTTTATTACCTTATTGTTAAAACTGATAGTTCCCGCTTCTATGGAGTTGAATCCCGCAACCATCCGCAGCAAGGTTGTTTTGCCGCACCCCGAAGGCCCCAGAAGGGTAAAGAATTCTCCCTCTTTTACTTCCAGGGAAAGATCCGGAATAACCGTTGTTTCCCCGTATTTTTTTGTCACATTCTGAAACTGAATTTTTACGCTCACGAGGGGAACCTCCGCACAATTTAAATTAAAAACGCCGGGCCGATTATTTTCGGCCCGGCATCAGGAAGCGCCTGAGCGCCCTTCAAAAACGTTTATTGAACCGAAGTAAGTATGGTCCGGTAACGCTCAATGATTTCGGTGCGGTGGGCGGTAACATAGGCGCCGTCTTCAACGAGAAGTTTTATATCCTTCATGGGGACCATGTGGGTACCTGTCACCGCGTCTGAACGCACCGGCCTTGCGGTCAGTTCGTTGCCGTAGACAGCCTGCGCCTCCGGGCTGAGGATAAAATCAATAAACTTCTTGGCGTTGTCAAGATTTTTTGCGCCCTTCACAATCGCCGTGGCGGCTCCCAAAAATACCGCGCCTTCTTTGGGGTATACGACCTTTACCGGAGCGCCGTCCCGCACATAACTGACCGAAGGATCTTCATAAGTTAAAGCAACCGCATATTCGCCCTGGGCAGCGCCGCGGTGTACTGCGGAGGAACTCTGGGCGATCTTGCCGTCAAGATTGACAAGCAGGCTTTTCACATAATCCCAGCCCCTGGCCGAAGTGTAGTCCCCGCCTACCGCGAGGAGTATGTTGGTGAGCTGCGCAAAGGCGGAACTGGAACTGGTGGGGTCACCCATGATGAGCTTGCCCTTGAGGGCGGGGTTAAGCAGATCGGCGTAGCTTTCAACGATGATGCCCTTGGTTAAATTGGTGTTCACCAGAAGGTTACTACCGTCCAGACAATAGAGGGTAAGTTTCCCGCCGATGTTCTGGTATTCTTTTATAACATCCCCATTATACTTCGATATGTATGGTTCAAAAAGATCGATCTGGGCGCTGAGGACCGCATTGCCGCCACCCCACATAACATCCGCATAGGGGCTGTTCTTCTCCGATTCAACCCTCTTGAGCAATTCGCCGGTTCCCGCCGAGATGATCTCAACCTTGATGCCCGTCTGCGATTCAAACAGGGGAATAATTTTGGTCACCATATCCTCGGTATTGGGTGAGTAGATGACGAGCTTTCCCGCATCCGCGCTTCCGCCTGCCTTTTGCTGACCACCCGTTGCGAAGGCAGAGGAAACCGCAAGGATTCCAACCAACAAACCAATCAACACTTTTCTTTGCATTTTTTTCTCCTTGTATAAAAACAAAATGTATCTATATCATAACACAGATATTATTATTATGCCAGTTTTTTCGGATCAGCTACAGCAATAGTTTTGTATTGCAATTAGGGGTAAAATTCAGTATCCTTTATACTATCGGCAGACCAACTGCATCCAGCACCATGAGGAGCATGATGGCCCCTGCGCCGGGAACGCCCGCCGTGCCGATTGAGGCAAGGGTTGCCGTCAATACGATAAGCCCCATCTCCTGCATGGTAAACATGTGTCCCGATACGGAAAGGGAAATAAAGGTGGCGCAGACCCCCTGATAAATGGCGGTTCCGTCCATGTTGATGGTTGCGCCCAAGGGCAGGGAGAAGGAATATACTTCCTTGGAGATACCGAGATTGGCAGCCGATTTCATGGTGATGGGCAGGGTTCCGTTGGAACTCCGGGTGACAAAAGCGGTATTTAAGGGATCCTTGGCATCCCTTAAATACCGGCCAAGGGACAGAACTTGACCAGAGCGAAGTATACCAAAACGATATGGATGGCATAGCCGGAGAAACAGGCCGCCGTTACCACGCCGAGGGACCCGATGACCTTGGGACCGTTGTCGGCAAAGACCACCGAAACCAGGGCCAGGACGCCGATGGGGGCGTACTCCATAATCCACTTGATGACCATGGTAATTACTTCGGCAACCCCTTCCCAGTTCGCCGAAGGACGGAAAATTGTGCCCATGAGCAGTCCGATAACCACCGCAAACGCAGAAGTAAGGAGATAGAAAACGATAACCCGCACCCCTACCTTTCCAAGGCTCGCGGGACTGACCGAAGACGCGCCCACAATAAGGGTGGACAGGATGATGGGCATCATGATCATCTTGAGCAGCCGCACAAAGATGTCCCCAAAGGGCTTAATCCAGAGTATCTTCTCCCTGAAAACCAACCCCAAAATGATGCCGAGCACCAAACCGATAAGAATCCGGTACAACTGCCGGAAAAAAGTAAAATAAATTCGATAAAAACTAAAAAACCGCGAAACCGCAAAAATTTGACAGGGTTACCGGGGGCGCTTAAAATTTCACAAGGAGTATAAAAAACGGCAGTAACAAAGGAACATGAAGGAAGGGTCATCGTTTTTACAACCGGCGGGACAATAGCCATGGCAAAGGACAGCGAAAAGGGGGGATCGGTTCCCGTGGTTACCGGTCAGGATCTGATAAAATCCGTACCGCCCCTGGCTGCGGTCTGTGATGTGGAGGTCAGGGAGTTCGCCAATATTCCAAGCGGGCACATGACCTTTGATTTGATGAAAAAACTAGGGGACCAGATAGACGAGGCCCTGGCAGCGGAGAATGTATTGGGAGCGGTGGTAACCCACGGCACCGATACCCTGGAAGAGACCGCCTATTTTCTGGACCTTTACCTGGAAACCAAAAAACCGGTCTGCTGCACCGCCGCCATGCGGAACGCCGAGGAAGTAAGCGCCGACGGCCCCATCAATATCCTTTCTGCGGTACGCACCGCCTCAACGGGCGAAGCGGTAGGCATGGGCGTATTTGTGGTATTAAACGAACAAATACAGGCTGCGCGGGAGGTGACCAAGACCCATTCCGGTAATGTGGCCACCTTCGACTCGCCATTTTGGGGGCCCCTGGGCTATGTGGACGAGGACCGGATCATTTTCAGGCGCGTCAACCTGAAGCCCCTGAAAATACATCCCCCCCGGATCGAGAACGATATTCATCTCATAAAGACCCACACCGGCATTGATGATTTTTTCTTTAACTGTCTGATCCAAAAAAAGGCAAAGGGGATTGTGGTGGAAGGATTGGGCCGGGGCAATGTTCCGCCCAAGGCCCTGGATGGCATCAAAAATGCGGTAAAGGCCGGAATACCCGTCGTCATAGCGACCCGCTGCCTCGGTGGACGGGTTGCGCCGGTCTATGCCTATGAAGGCGGGATCGTTCAGGTGCTGGCTGCAGGGGCAGTCTCCGCAGGGGAGCTGAACGGCCAAAAGGCCCGGATCAAACTGGGGCTCGTGCTGGGCTTAAGCCCAACGCCCAAAGATATTTCTGTCTATTTTGATAATCCATGAAAACAGTAGACTTGTTCGACAAACGGTTAGCTGCCGAACAAGTCATTTTTAATAGTTATTGAACAATTCTATTAAGGAAATACCCCACGAATCTTCTTCGCCCTGACCAGCTTGGAAATAGCCACCATATAGGCGGCAATGCGGAAGGAAACGGATTTTTCGTTTACGATTGCCTCCACATCCTTAAAGCTGCGGACCATGATCTTTTCCAGTGTTGCATTGATCTGATCCTCTTCCCAGGTAAGTTCCTGAATGTTCTGAACCCACTCGAAGTAGGAAACCACCACACCCCCGGCGTTTGCCAAAATGTCGGGAATACTCGGAATGCCCCGTTTTGCCAAAATCTCATCGGCTTCCACCGTGACAGGCCCGTTGGCGCCTTCCACCACCAGTTTTGCCTTTACGGCTCCGGCATTTTCTTCGGTGATCTGGTTTTGAAGCGCGCAGGGGACGAGTACGTCACATTCGCAGGCCAACAGTTCCGCATTGGTGATCTTTTTTACGCCCGGCGCAGTATAGCCCTCCAGGGACAGCTTGTGGTCGGCGCTGTATTTTATAATGGCCGGAATATCAAGGCCGTCGGGATTGTAATATCCCCCGGACACATCGCTTACCGCCACTATTTTATGGCCCATCTCGTGGAGCAGTTTTGCGCTGATGCTGCCCACATTGCCCATGCCCTGTACGGCGATCCGCACCTTGCCTTCCGTCTTGAAGTGCTTCAGGGCCTCACGGGTGATGATGCTCACCCCACGGCCGGTTGCTTCGGGGCGGCCCAAAGAACCGCCGATGTCCACGGACTTTCCGGTAACAACTCCGGGAATGGCATAGCCGTGGAGCATACTGTAGGTGTCCATGATCCAGCCCATGATCTCCGCATTGGTGTTCACGTCCGGGGCGGGGATGTCCTTTTCCGGGCCGATAATGGGCATAATCGCCGTGGTAAAGCGCCGGGTCATCCGTTCCAGTTCTCCCCTGGAGAGTTTTGCGGGATCAACCTTTACCGCGCCCTTGGCGCCGCCGTAGGGAATATTCACCACCGCGCATTTGAAGGTCATCCAGGCGGCCAGGGCCTTTACTTCATCAATATCAACATGGGGATGATAGCGGATACCGCCCTTACAGGGACCCCGTGAACTGGAATGCTGCACCCGGTAGCCCTCAAATACCTGCAATTCGCCGTTATCCATTTTAACGGGGATGGACACCTTGAGTTCACGCTCAGGATACTTGAGCGCCTCATAGTCCTTTCTTTCCAGCCCAAGTTTTTGTGCTGCCGATTCCAATACCGACAACATGTTGTCATAGGGATTGTAATTCGCCATACCTTGCTCCTCCAATAATGATGATAAAAATACGGGTTTTCAAAAGAAAACCCGTTATAGTAAGCCAATAATTTATTTTACATCTCCGCCGCTGTTTTGTAGATGGTGCCGAATATCTCCGGTATCTGCTCTTCCTCCAGGGGAGAAAAGGCCACCCTGAGTATTTCCGACCCAAGGGCTATGGTTCCTATGGCGCAATCCGAAAGGAGCCGTTTCCGCAGGGCCTCCGCATCTATGCCTTTGCAGCGGAAACTCATGAAGTAGCCTGAGTTAAAGGGCATGGGTATCAGTTTGGGGTGGTTCGGGTTCTTTTGAAGGAAATCCTTAACCGCCCGGTAGCGTCCCCGGAGCAGCTCGAAGTTGGCCTTCTTCTCACCGGCGGAGCGGGGATCGGTCAGGGATTTGATGAGCAGGTACTGGGCCGGGGTATTGGAGCAGGACACGGATGAACGGATGGTCCCCATGAGTTTTTTACCCAGGGCGTCATAGTGTTCCGGCTTTAAACCGGGGCAGCCAAAGGTGACAAAGGCCGTCCGCAGCCCCCAGGCAAAATCTTCCTTGGTGGGGCCGTCGATCTTGATTGCCAGAACCCGCTCGTGGAGAACCGCAAGTCGGCCAAAGAGGGATTCCCTGTAGATATCGTCCTCAAAGAAAAGCCCGAAGTAGGCATCATCGCAGATCACCAGCACATCCGCGCCCCCTTCGGCAGCCTCCCGGATGAGGTTTACCAGTGCGTCCGCTTCGGCTTTGGTAGGGGAATACCCCGCAGGGTTATTGGGGAAGTTGAGGATGATCCGCACGGACCCGGTCTTGGCTTCCTCCCGCACCGCCTTGCCGATGGCGTCAAGGTCCAGCCCCGGACCGTTTCCCAGGAAAGAAACCAGCCTGACCTTGGCGTCCCGGCGGTCCTCAAAGATAAGGCTGTAATTGTCCCAGCAGGGACCGCTGGCAATAAGGGTTGTACCGGGACCGAAAAAGAGATCCGCCGTGTAGGATATCCCGGCGGAAAGTCCGGGAACCACCGCCGGAAGGCTTATACTGTCCGGCTTTATGGAAGGATTTTTTTTTGCTATCGCCTCTTTCCATGCCTTGCGGACTTCCTCAACCCCCGCAGTGGGGGCATAGGTAACCGCTTCCTTTGCGCTAATGGTAGGCATCCCTTCGGCAATGGCCGACAGGATCAGCGGCTCACCATTATGAAAGGCCATGCCGATGGTGCCGTTTTTGGCCGGGGCAAATTTCTTGGCCTCCGCGCCCTGTGCAATAATCCCCTTGGGAAAATAGAGGCGGCGGCCAAGATCCGACAGGAACCGTCCGACAACGGTTCCATCCAAGACGGTATTAAGTTCATTCGCTAATGTATTCATGTTGTAAATACTAAGGCCGCCTATGGTCTAAGTCAAGAAAAATAGGCTATTTTTCCTTATTCTCCAGTATTGTTACCAGCAAATTCCAGGTGTTAATGAACGATGCGATTTCGACCCGTTCATTACTGGTATGGGCTTCGAGAATGGTGGGCCCAAAGGAAACCATATCCAGGTCCGACTTTTTCAATGTCATAAGGGCACATTCCAGACCGCCGTGTATGGACGCCACCTCAGGTGCTTTGCCGTTGAGTTTTAAATAAGCCTTTGTACAAAGCTCCCGTAAAGCAGAATCTTTACGGAATTCCCAGGCGGGATAACTGCTCGGTACGTTTATATCTGCCCCCAATATTTCTCCAAAATATTTTATCCGGGAAAGGATGTCGTCCATTTTGGAATTAGTATTACTGCGGAGAAAAAGCGAAAGCACGGCATTTTCGCCCTTCATTTCCAGCGCGCCCAAATTACAGGATACGTCCAACACATCCTTCATATACTGGCTAAAACCCAATACGCCGTTGGGCAGCAGGAAAATAGCGGCCAGCAAATGACGCAGGGTTTGTGTTGAAAGAACCTGCCCGCAATTGGGCGAAAATTTTTGGAAGATCAAACTCAAGTCAGGCTCGGACATGCGGTACTCCGCCGAAAAAATTCCATTGATGCGGGCCGTCTCCAGAATCATTTTTTCCGCATCCGCCTCTTTAAGCCAAAGCACGGCGGAAGCGTTATGGGGGATCACGTTCATCTTGCCGCCGCAAAATAAATCGCCGACCCAGAGTTCGAATTTTTTACCCAGCAGATCAATGGCCCGCGCTAAAAGAACGATAGCGTTTGCCCGGTTCCGGTTTATGTCTATGCCGGAATGCCCCCCGGCAAGCCCCTGTACGCGCAGGGTATAGGGGCTTCTGTCCGCGGATACCGGAGCATAGACCATCGGTAGCTCCACATAAATCCGTGTTCCGCCGGCGCAGCCGGTAAACAGTTTCCCCTCTTCATCGGCGTCGAGGTTGATCATCCGCTTCCCTTCAAGATCGGAGGCATCCAAAGCCGACATGCCCTTCATGCCGACCTCTTCGTTGGTGGTAATTACCGCTTCTATGGGGGGATGGGGCATGTTCGCATCCTCCAGAATCGCCAAAATATAGGACATGCCCACCGCATTATCCGCGCCAAGGGTAGTCAGGTCGGCGGTGATATACCCATCTTCTTCCCGTGGGAGAATCGGATCGTGGAGAAAGTCATGTTTACTGTCCGTGGTTTTTTCACAGACCATATCCATGTGGGCCTGCAGGATAAGCGGAGGCTCCCCCGCATAACCGGGGGACGCATTTTTTTTAATAACAATATTCAGGGCCTCATCCTGCCTGCAAACAAGGCCCCGCTCCGCAGCAAAGCGGACAAGATAATCGCTGATCCCTTTCTCATTGCCGCTTTCCCGGGGAATGGCGCAGATTTGCTGAAAAAAATCATAGAAGCGGAACCCGGTTAAATCTGCCAATGTAGACATGGTAATTGCCTCCAAATACTTATCAGGATATCCGTTTCTTTATCGTACCGATAGTACCATTTACAAAACTGAATACCGATGATCCGACAATGAACCCTGCGGCGGAAATAGCAAGGGTGTTCTCGATTTTCTCACCGAAGACCTTCTTAAGAATTACCCGCGCCGCAATGGCTGTCAATGCTGCGATACCGCCGAAGGGACTTCCGATCAACAAGCCGGTGGCGAAGAGGACGCCGATTTGACGCTTTGTGCCGCCAATGGCCTGTATAACTCCGCCGACTACCGCAAAGATAAGCAGGTTCTTAAGAATCTCAGGGGAAGTTCCGGCCTGAATGGTAGCGGCAAATACTTTTGCTGCGGGCGGGATGAGCCCCTCGTTGAAATACCGCTGGTAGGATAAAATCGCCACGATGATGCCAATCACTACACCAAAAAATTCCGCGTGGAATTGCTGCCTTCTCCCCTCAAGCTCAAAGACTTTATTTGTGCCCCGTCTGCGCAGGATCCATCCGGTTTTCAGATCATAACCCATATCGGCGAATGCGGGACCGGTACAAACCTTATACCCCACCAGGAGGGCCAGTGCTACCGGCGGGAAGCGAAGCAGCATACCCAGAACCAGGAAAATCAGGGATGTTGCCATGGCGGGAAACCAGCCCGCATGCATTGCCGCTGTACCGATCAACAGTTCTGCTATAACCGAAGTAAGTCCGGTGAATAAAATCCATAAAATAAACATGGGAATACTCATGGATGAATATACACCGGCTACAATGGCCATGATGATCGCCCCGGCGAGAAAAAGAACGGCTCCCCTCTGTAATGCCACTCCTGTTTCTTTGGAGCTTTTGGTTGGAACATAGACTTCCTTATCGGCGGCCTGTTCACCGGCATCTTCTTTTTTACTTTTCTTTATGAGCAAAATGCCAAGCTGGATCAGGGCTACAACACCTGCGCCGATCATGATCCCGTGGGGAACATAGAGGTCTCCTATTTTGAATCCGAATATTTTTGTGGAATATCCGGCGAGGAGTAAGCCGATACCAAACATCAAAAGCGCCCAGATATTGCCGATCCAGCACACACCGAAAATATCCATGGGAATTCTAAAGTACTGTCCCACGGCCCCTGCCACAGAGGTCACCACCAACAGCAGGGATCGCTTTCCGCGGCGCGCCACAGAAATGATGGTCTCGGCGGTGGCCACACCGGCCGGCCATGTGCCGTTGGCAGGAAAAGCGGGGGTGTCAAATAACCAGTACATGACCGCAATGTCTATGATAACGCCGATTGAGCAGCCGATTATCATGGGGAGGATCAGATCCTTCTCTCCCAAAAACCAAATCGTTCCCAGGGCCAGCATGAAAACATTGCCTGCCGTAAAGGTAGAAGCGGAGATAGAAGTCTCTATCAGGTTTTGCCGGTGTATGTTTTGAAAATGATTAAACGCCTTGATGGGAATTAAACCGATCATCACCGCAATCAGGGCGCCGATGATGGATGTATTGGCGGAAATACCAAGGTTAACCATGAGCTCCATACCGATAATGGCGCCAAGAATGCCCGTAATCAGTATAACAAAAAGCGTGCCCACCTCTTTCAATGTTTGAGGATGGGGTTTTGCACATTGTTCCTTTAGGAATTCATCAACCTCCGCATCTTCACCCTTGAATTGATTCTCCTGTGACATTTTAATATCCCCCTTCATTTATTTATTTCCCTCAAAAAAGAGAAAAATATAAAACTCTAATAACCCGATACACCCAGCTTTTTGCACAAACTCCGGGCTGTTTCATCCATATAAACGCCGTCCTGTTCAAACACTTTTCCGTCAAGAATGATGCTTGGCCGCAGCACCGTTCCGTCGGTGTGGGAAGCCGCTGTCCAGAATGCGCCCATGATCGCCTTGCCCTGGCTGCCGATGCCGAATTCCATGCAGCCGAATACCCGTTCATCCTCTACAATGCGTCCGGTAATGGCCCGCACCCCCGGATTAAAGCCCAGGGAATAGTGGGCCAGGCGGTACATGTTTTCGTCACCGAATCCGTCGATCCATGCGCGGAACACCGCCGCATCCGCTCCGCCGGAAATATCCTTTACCCGTCCTTCCTTAAACTCAAGTTTGACGGGGGCCTTTAATTTGCCGATTTCCAAAGGGGGCCACAGGGCGCCGTCAAATACCAAGGTCCCTTCGATGGTTTCTTCCACGGGACACCAGCTTATCTGTCCGCCCAGCATGATGGGATATCCCTTGCGGGTAGCCTTTTGTCCTGAGTGGCGCACCTTCCTTCCCCGGTTGTACGCCTTAAGGCTGGTACCATTCTGCGCAGTAACAATAACCTCATCCGCTTTTTCAAGGGTATCCTTCATATATTCGCCAAGCTCGATCATGGCGTCGTAATCCACGCGGGAAACGGTTTTTACAATCATCTCCACATCCATACCGGTCAAACAGATATAGCGTGTTCCAAAATCCATGGAATCGCGGAACGCCTTTGAGTGCATGATGTAGGAATATGCCAACTCGATCCAAACATCCGCCTTTCCCACCGCCGCCCCAATCGGAGCAGGGGGTTCCATACATGCGTTCGGCGCGGTGGCATAGTTGATGACGGTGGGTATGCCCCCAATCGCGTAAACCGCCTGGGAGACCGCATCAACCACCCGGCGGTCAGACGAAGTATCCCCGGTGATGACAACATTTTCTCCGGGCTTCACCAGCATAACGTCCTTGACCAGCGTCATTGCCCCCTTCATCAGTTCCAGATACAAATACTCGTCTCTTGTCTCAATACCCAAATTCAGTTCCACGGTCCTAATCCTCCATTCTATTTTTTAGCCTGCGGCCAGGGTGAACAAACGAAACATATAATTCGCCGAAATTCCTGCGGCGAGTCCTCCGATGGTATGTGAAAAAATGGCCTTCCCCGTAAGCCGGCGGTAACCAAGGGCCTCCATCATGGCCACATGGGTGCTCAGATACCCGCTCCAGCACATGCACATTGCGGTGAATACCGCCACATCCCCCGCATGGGCCGCGCCTGTGGCGAGCAGCTTTGGTATCAATGTCATTGCCGCCCCGGCTGCGCCAAGGGCCGTAATGGGCACCGCAAGGCATTGGGGGTCCTGAAAACCAAAGAGGGGCTTAATGATAAACTGGATCTTTCCCCCCAGCATGGGCAGCAATCCTATTCCCTCATAGGCGGCGCCGGTATATCCCCCGGAAGGAGCGCCGTTGGTAAGCAATAACACGAAGGTACAAATGATTAACACGCCGGGAATAATCGTCATTCCCATAGTAACGCCGGACTTGCCCCCATCAAGGGTGGCTTCCAAAAAACGGGAAGCCGCGGATCCATGCCGCACCCTGCGCATATCCGTAAGGGGTTCTGCGAACCCTTGTTCTGTAAACCCCTGTCCTTCGGTTTGATGATCATCCTGTTTGCCAATGGCTTTTTTCGTAAAGACCAGCATAATTCTCGTACTGACAATACTTCCGATTACGGCGCCAAGATTGCCGATCAAGGCGGCCAAAAACAAATTCTCTCCCACCGGTGCGGAGATGCTTATAACAAATGTGGTTACAATCAACCCCATGCCAAAGGCGGTACCGAGATTGGTAAGCGCCGGAACCTGGTATGGGGCAAAATATTTTCTGAAATTCTTGCTCTCCGCCAGGGTAAGAATAGCCGGATTATCCGAAAGATAGGTACTGACAATTCCCAGGGCGCTCGCGCCGGGCAGCCCGTAGATCGGCTTGATTAAAGGCGACAAGACCTTGTGTATCAACGCAACGACACCGAATTCCGAAAGCAGTTCCGAGAGTGCACCCATGATAACGGCAATTGCCATTATGTAAAAAACGGTTGACATCAAAATATCGTAGGCGGTTTTTATCAGCGTATTGATCAGATTTGTGCCGCCCATCCTCATTCCCAGAAGAATAAAAAGGGCGGCCAATCCCCCAAGAAACACGAAGCTTTCCGGACTAACGGAGCGTTTATATAAAACCGATTCATCTTTTACGTTCAAATAATCATCCCCATAAATAACACTTTCAAAAATTCAATATATCGGGTAACATTCTTATTAAGATTATACGGGGGATCTTAAAATACTGCTAATCAATAGTTTTTATCGATTGATAAAAAACATTGATATACAGGACTTGTTCGAGAACCCGGTTGGTTCTCGAACAAGTCTCGCAAAATGCAGAGCATTTTGCATTTTTCAGCGGAAGTTGTTCAATAACTGAAGTTATCGAACAACTCTATAGGGGGAGAACTGATGAATTTACAACAATTACAATACTTTAAAACAGTTGCGGAAATTGGTCATGTCACTGAATCCTCTGAAATATTGCATATATCGCAACCCGCAATAAGTATGGCAATATCGAATTTGGAAGCGGAGCTTGGGGTTCCTTTGTTCACAAAAGGCGGACACCGGTTACAACTGACCCCCTATGGCAAAATATTACTTGAGCATGTATCGGTTGTCATTCATGAAATAAATACGGCGGTGACCGAAATCAATAATCTTGCATTGTCTGAAAAACAAGTCCTGCGTATTGCCTCTACCTACTCATTAAGCAGTTCCTTACTGCCCTCTGTCATTCAGCCATTTATTGAAGAAAACCCAAACGCCATTATCCAAATTAAACAGGGGCCCAATCTGGAATTGCTGAAAAGCATTGCCAATGAGGAATATGATTTTGTTTTTGGACGCATTTTACCGGACCGGGAAATGTCAAAATATATTCAGCATTTATCACTGTACACCGAGGAGTTAGCAATACTACTCAACAGCAACCACCCCCTGGCCGGGAAGGATGAACTTGAATTGGGTGATCTAAAAAACGAAGATTTTATTTTCTTTCACGAGTCCACCGGTTTTCATCTTTTGGTAATGAATTTATTCCAGGCGGCGGACTATAAGCCGAATATCCGGTATCAAGTTTACGATAACGCATCCTGTGCAAACATGGTTGCCGCAAATTTAGGGATAGCGCTGGTCGGCCCCACTCCCGGCTATGACCATGGCCGGGTGCGCCAAATCAAATTGAAATCCTCAAAGGAAAACCAGACCAACATTTTCCTGCTCTGGAATTCAAAACATGAATGGGACCCATCGGGTTTGCGTGCAAAATTTTTTAAACATATTCAGAAGTTATACGCAAACAAATTTACCATCTGATCTTCATTCTACAAAGTTCTGATAATTGCCTCCGCCGCGGCCCGCCCGTCGGCAATGGCCCGGACCACCAGGCTTGCGCCGGTCTTGGCATCTCCGGCGGCCCAGACCTTGGGGTTCGATGTATGGAAACTTCCCCGCGTGCGGATATTGCCCCGCTCGTCGGTTACGAGCCCCAGATCTTCCACAACGCCCTGTTGCACCACGTGGGTAAAGCCCATTGCCAGCAGCACCAGGTCCGCGCCGATCTCAAAGTCGGAGCCGGGGACTTCGCTCATGTTCCAGCGGCCACCCTGATTCACCCAGTCCACCTTGCAGGCGTGGATCGATTCGATTTTACCGTCCTTGCCGTTAAATGCCTTGGTGTTCACCGACCAGAGCCGCTCCCCCCCTTCCTGATGGGAACTGGAAGTTTTAAGCACCTTGGGCCAGAGGGGCCAGGGCTCCTCATCGGGCCGGTGTTCCGGCGGCTTGGGGAGCACTTCGATCTGGGTAACATGCTTGGCCCCTTGACGGTTGGCGGTTCCCACGCAGTCAGAGCCGGTGTCCCCTCCACCGATGACCACCACCCGCTTGCCCCAGGCGGTGATGGGTTCAAGCCCTTCGTTGTTCTCGCCGCCCAAACTGCGGTTTTGTAGGGCAAGGAAATCCAGGGCCTGGACGATGCCTACGTTTTCCCGGCCCGGCGCTTTAAGGTCACGGGCTTCCCGCGCTCCGATGGTAAGGAGGACCAGATCGTTGGAAGATTCCAGTTCTTTGGGATCGATAAACTCCCCGTCTTTCCCCAGGGTACCGAATCCGTATTGGGCAGAGCCGACACGGGTCCTGGTTTTAAAGATCACCCCTTCGGCTTCCATAATTTTGACTCGCCGGTCAATAAAACTCTTGTCCAGTTTGAAGTCCGGGATGCCGTAACGGAGGTAGCCGCCGACTTTCCGGTCACCCTCATAAACGGTGACGGTGAAGCCTGCCCGGTTCAGGTACCAGGCTGCAGAAAGCCCCGCAGGGCCCGCGCCAACTACGGCGACTTTCTTGCCGTTCCGGTGTTTGGGGGGCCGGGGAACCACCACCCCCAGGCTAAAGGCCTTTTCAATTACCGCAAGCTCGTTCTGCCGGATCGTCACGGGCTCGTCGGTGGCCCCCAACACGCAGGAAGCTTCACAGAGGGCAGGGCAGACCCGGCCGGTAAATTCCGGGAAGGGGTTGGTATCCTGCAAGGCGGCCCATGCGCCGACCCAGTCGTTGCGGTAGAGCCGGTCCTGCCATTCGGGCATCACATTACTAATCGGACAGGCCCAATGACAAAAGGGAACCCCGCAGTCCATACAGCGGGAAGCCTGAAGCCGCCGTTCCTCGTCGGGAAGCTGGACTTCAACCTCACTGTAATCGTTGATCCGTTCCTCAACAGGCCGGTACCCGGCGCTCCTCCGCTGTACCTTTAAAAATCCCTTTGGATCACCCATTTTTATACTCCCACCGAAATGTCTTCACGCCGCCTGATCTCGTAAATCTTTGCATCCAGATCCGCCAGCATCATCTGTTCCAGGGCCTTCCGGTATTCCACCGGAAGCACCTTGATAAACTTGGGCCGGTTTTCCGCCCACCCGTCCAGTATGGATTTGGCGTATTCCGAACCGGTCCAATAGATGTGCTTGCGGATCATATCTTTGACGAAATATTCATCCGCATCGTTATTGAGCCCCGAAAGTTCTACCATCCCCGGATTGAGGAAATACTCGAAGTTACTGTTTACATTGAGCACGTAGGCGATGCCCCCGGACATACCGGCGGCAAAGTTCCGGCCCACGGCGCCCAGCACCACCAGCCGTCCACCGGTCATATACTCGGCGCAGTGGTCCCCGGTACCTTCCACCACCGCCACGGCCCCGGAGTTCCGCACACAGAAGCGCTCCCCGGCCACCCCGGCAGCGTAAAGTTCCCCGGCGGTTGCGCCATAAAGCACGGTGTTTCCCACGATGATGTTTTCGTTGGTCTTGAAGGCCGAACCCTCCGGGGGTGTTATGACGATGCGACCGCCGGAAAGGCCCTTGCCCAGATAGTCGTTGGTGTCCCCCGCAACCCGGAAGGTGATGCCCTTGGCAAGAAATGCCCCGAAGCTCTGCCCCGCAGAACCCGCAAAGTCCACGGTGACGAAATTCTCCGGCAAGCCCTCTCCCCCAAAGCGTTTACTCACCTCGTAGGAGAGCATGGCCCCCACCGCCCGGTCGGTGTTTTTGATGGGCAGCCGGAAGGTGGTTGGGGTCTTCCGGTCCAGGGCCACGAGGCACTTGTCGATAAGCTGGCGGTCCAGAATGTTGTCGATCTTGTGAATCTGATCCTGAACGCAGTGCCGCTCGGTCCCACCGGGGATGTCCGCAGGGCCTTCCGCCTTGTAAAGCAGGCCCGAAAGGTCCACCCCGGCAGATTTTGGTTTGCCGCTTTTCCGTTGGGTCAACAGATCCGCCCGGCCTACAAGATCGTCAAAGTGTTTAAAGCCAAGGGAGGCCATAATTTCCCGTGTTTCCTCAGCGACAAAGCGAAAAAAGTTGAGCAGGTATTCGCTCTTTCCGGCAAAGCGTTTCCGCAGTTCCGGGTCCTGGGTGGCAACCCCCATGGGGCAGGTATTTTCGTGGCATTTCCGCATCATCACACAGCCCAAAACGATGAGTGTCGAAGTACCGAAGCCGAATTCCTCGGCCCCCAGCATCCCGGCGATGACGATGTCCCGGCCGGTCTTGAGTTGGCCGTCGGTCTGGAGCCGCACCCGGCCCCGGAGGCCGTTCCGCACCAGCACCTGATGGGTCTCCGCAAGCCCCAACTCCCAGGGAATCCCCGCGTGGCGGATGCTGGACTGGGGACTGGCCCCGGTACCGCCGTCGTAGCCTGAAATCAGGATATTGTCCGCATGGGCCTTGGCAACCCCGGCGGCAATGGTCCCCACCCCGCTTTCGGATACCAGCTTGACGCTGATCCGGGCCAGAGGGTTGGCGTTCTTCAAATCGAAGATCAGCTCCGCCAAATCTTCTATAGAATAGATATCATGATGGGGAGGCGGACTGATCAAAGTGACCCCGGTAGTGGAATGCCGGGTCCGGGCGATGGGGCCCGCAACCTTGTCGCCGGGAAGCTGGCCGCCCTCGCCGGGCTTGGCCCCCTGGGCAATCTTGATCTGGAGTTCCGAGGCATTGGCCAGGTATTCGCTGGTAACCCCGAAACGGCCGGAGGCCACCTGTTTGATGGCGCTGCGGACCCAAGTCCCATCGGGGCGGACCGGGTAACGTTCCGGGTCCTCCCCGCCTTCCCCGGAATTTGACCGGCTCTTGATGGAGTTCATTGCCGCCGCAATGGTTTCGTGGGCTTCCTTGGAAATGGAGCCAAAGGACATGGCCCCGGTGGTGAAGCGCTTCATAATGGCTTCCACGCTTTCCACCTGATCCAGGGGAATCGCCGTGGAAGGCGCATCTTTAACCGCGCCCGGCTGGGCAAATTCCAAAAGGCCCCGGATCACATGGGGGTTTTGATTCAAAGTATTGGCTGCGGCGGAAAATTGCTTGAACTTGTTGTAGTCCCCGGTGCGTGTCGCCCACTGGAGCAGGTGAATCGTGTCCGGGTTCCAGGCGTGTTTTTCGCCGTACTTGCGCCACCGGTACTGCCCCACCCCGTCCAGCAGATAATCCGATACGGCGGGGGCCTCCTCGGCCATGGAGTATGCTTCTTTGGCCTGTTTGTAATGGTCCAAAATTTCCGCTTCCAGTTCCGCAAAGCCCGCGCCGGCAATACGGCTGGTGGTTCCCCGGAAACATTTTTCTATCACCTCAGGCCCCAGCCCCAGGACTTCAAAAATCTGGGCCCCCCGGTAGGAGCGGAGGGTACTGGTCCCCATTTTGGACATCACCTTGAGGACAGCCTTCTGGATGCCCTTGAGGTAATTCTTTTTGGCGTGGGCAAAATCCCCGATTTTTTCCCCATCAGCCCCCCGGCAAATCGCCGCAATGGAGGCCAAGGCCCCGTAGGGCACGATAATATCCGCGCCAAATCCAAAGAGCAGGGCAAAGTGCATAAGCTCACGGGGCTCTGCGGATTCGACAATGATGGAAAGCTTCATCCGCAGGCCCTTTTTGATGAGCCCGTGGTGCACCGCCCCGGCCGCCAAAAGCGCCGGAATGGCAACCCGCCCGCTTTCCGGGGACAGGGCAGAGCGATCCGATAAAATCAGGAGCGAAATCCCCTCATTTGCCGCTTTTACGGCTTCGGCGATCAACAAATCCAGGGATTTTTCCAATGCGGAGGGCTTTTGACCCGCAGCATCCTTCCCTCCCTGATAAAAAGTCGAGTCCAGGGTCCGGGACTTAAAGGTTTCAGGTTTCAGTTCTTTCAAAGTGTCGAGATCCACAGGGGTGAGGACGGGATTCATCACCTTGATACGGCGGCAGTGCTCTTCAGTTTCGGTTAAAAGATTTTCCTGGGGGCCCACAAAACTGGTCAGGGTCATTACCAGGTCTTCCCGGATGGAGTCGATGGGGGGATTGGTGACCTGGGCGAAAACCTGCTTGAAATAGGCGTAAACCCGCTGGCTCTTGTCGGAAAACACCGCAATGGGGGTATCGGTACCCATGGAGCTGGTGGGTTCCGCCCCGGTCCGGGCCATTGCCGCCAAGAGATTGTCCCGGTCTTCACGGGTATAACCGAAGGCCCGTTCCAGGAAGAGCACGTCCCCTTCGTTCCTAATCTGGGGATCGCCGAATATGGCGCCCACAAATGTACCGGTCTGAACAACCCCTTCTGCCCCCGGACTAGAACCTTCCGCCGCGTCAATTTCCTGCTTTAAGGTGACCACCTGACGGCCCACCCATTCGGAATAGGGTTTATGCTGGTACACGTCCCGCTTGGCCTCGCCGTCGGGGATGATACGGCCCTCTTTCATATCCACCAGGAGGAGTTTTCCCGGCATGAGCCGACCCTTATAGGCCACTTCTTCGGGGTTAAATGCCTGGACCCCGGTTTCAGAGCCCATCACGATAAGGCCATCTTTGGTGACGGTGTAGCGGGAGGGGCGCAGACCGTTCCGGTCAAGGGTGCCGCCCACGTAGCGGCCGTCACAAAAGACCATGGAAGCCGGGCCGTCCCAGGGCTCCATCATACAGGCGTGGTATTCGTAAAAATCCATCAGTTCCTGGGGGATGGGGTTCTTGCCGTTCCAGGATTCGGGGATCAGCATCATCAGGGCATGGGGCAGGCTACGGCCGGACATGACCAAGAGTTCCAGCACATTGTCAAAGCTGGCGGAATCGCTGCGGTCAGGTTCGATCACGGGGAGCAGGTCCTTAAGGGCGTCCCCAAAGCGGGGGTGGGCAAAGAGAGCCTCCCGTGCGGCCATCCAGAAGCGGTTCCCTTTGACGGTGTTAATCTCTCCGTTATGGGCTACCATCCTGAAAGGCTGGGCCAGGGGCCAGTTGGGAAAGGTATTGGTGGAAAAACGGGAATGGACCAGGGCAACTGCGGTCTTGAGGCCCTCATCCTTGAGTTCCGGGTAGTAATCCTTGAGCTGGGTGGGCATCAACATACCCTTGTACACGATGATCCGGGAAGAAAGGGAGGAGAAATAACACTCGGCCCCGGCTTTTTGCAGGGTTTCGTTGGCCCGCAGGATCTTTTCAAGCTTTTTGCGGAAAATGTAGAGTTGTAATTCAATATCCGATACTTCGTCACCTGCATTTGGGGCCGAATTCGGTGTTTTCTTTCCTGCGAGTACCAACTGTTTAACCACCGGCTCCGCAAATTTGGCGATGGAACCGATTGCGCCGTTTTCGACAGGCACATCCCGCAGGGCAAGCACCGAAAGCCCCATGGCTTTTGCGGTGTCCTCAATGGCGGCGGTGATAATCTGCTGATTTTCTTTGGGGAAGAAAGCCAGGCCCGTGCCATAGGCACCGGGTTCAGGGAGGCCGGGGATGAGTTTTTTGTAAAAATCGTGGGGTATTTGCAGGAGCACCCCGGAACCGTCGCCGGTTTTATTATCGGCGCTTTCCGCGCCCCGGTGCTCCATCCGTTCCAGGACTTCGAGGCCCCGTTTCAATATGTCATGGGATTTGCGGCCCTTGATATCCGCAACAAAGCCGATGCCGCAGGAATCGTGCTCATCTTCTTTCCGGTATAGGCCCTTATAATCACCCATAATAGCTCCTTAATGGTAAATAATCATACCGAAAAGGGGAGGGGTAGGCAATAAGTCAAAAAAAGCCGCCGCCGAAAGGAGGAAAACGGCGGCGGCACAGGAGGGAATATCTTCTTGAGATTCTTACCTATACAACCACGGGAAGGGGCTGCGGTTACAAGATAATATTAAAAATATCGGCAGATTAGGGGACAAAATTTATCCTTGCAGGAAATACAAAAATTTCTTATCATGCTTCCAACTTTTATACAGGAGTACAATATGAGTTCAGCCTTTGTTGATTCCCTTTTGTCGCCGATTGTCGCCCGGAACCCTGCGGAGCCGGAGTTTATACAGGCAGTGAGGGAGGTTCTTGAATCTCTGGAGCCGGTAGTACAAAAAAGAAAGGAAATTGCCAAATTAAAAATAATAGAACGCCTTGTAGAGCCCGAACGGCAGCTAATATTCCGGGTACCCTGGGTAGATGACAAGGGTGAAATCCGGGTCAACAGGGGATTCCGGGTGCAGTTTAACAGCGCCCTGGGGCCCTACAAGGGCGGGCTCCGGCTGCATCCTTCGGTAAACCTGGGGATCATCAAATTTCTCGGTTTTGAACAGGTCTTCAAGAACGCCCTGACCACCACCCCCATCGGCGGCGGCAAGGGGGGGAGCGACTTTGACCCCAAGGGCAAGAGCGATGCCGAAGTGATGAAGTTCTGTCAGTCCTTTATGAGCGAACTTTTCCGCCATATCGGGTCCGAAACGGATGTCCCTGCCGGGGATATCGGGGTAGGCGGCCGGGAAATTGGCTACCTCTACGGCCAACACAAGCGGCTCACCAATTCTTTTACCGGGGTTCTCACCGGGAAGGGGCTCCACTACGGCGGCTCCCTGGCCCGTACGGAGGCCACCGGGTACGGACTGGTGTACTTTACCACCCGGATGCTGGAAGACCAAAAAACCGATTGGAAGGGCAAACGGGTAGTGATCTCCGGATCGGGCAATGTGGCCATCTATGCCACCGAGAAGATCCAGGAGCTGGATGGTAAAGTAGTCGCCCTCTCGGATTCCAACGGCTATATCCTGGACGAGGAGGGGATAGACTTGGCTGCGGTCAAGCGCATCAAGGAAGAGGAACGGGGCCGGATCAAGGAATACCTCAGTGTCCGGCCCAGGGCGGTCTACACCGAGGGATGCAGCGGTATCTGGACCATTCCCTGTGATGTGGCCCTTCCCTGCGCCACCCAGAATGAACTGGACGGAAAATCCGCCGCTATTCTGGTAAAAAACCACTGTATCGCCGTGGCCGAGGGAGCCAATATGCCCTGTACCCCGGAGGCCGTAACCTGCTTCCAGTCGGCGGGGGTCTCCTTTGGGCCCGCCAAGGCCGCCAATGCCGGCGGTGTCGCCACCAGCGCCTTGGAAATGAGTCAGAATTCCATGCGCCTTTCCTGGACCTTTGACGAAGTTGACGCCAAGCTCCACGGGATTATGGACAGCATCTACACCCAGTGCCGGGACGCCTCCGAAGCTTATGGCCTTGCGGGCAACCTGGTTGCGGGGGCCAATATCGCCGGCTTCCTCCGGGTTGCGGATGCCATGATCGCCCAAGGGGTGGTGTAATTCACGAACTTACCATCACTGTGCCGCCGGGTGAAGAACTCGACGCCGGATTAATCAAACAAAAAGCCGCCGATACGCTCCTGTGCGCAGCCGGTGACATAAAACAGGTCGTCATCAACAAAAAATCGATGGATGCACGGCACGGGCGGCTCAAAATCCACCTGCGGCTCACGGTGTACCTGAACGAAGATCCCCCCGACGTAAAAGGAGGTCCGGCTCCCCGTACTTTTGCGCCGCTGAAGGCCGGTCACGGCCCGGTACTCATCGTGGGATGCGGGCCCGCCGGTCTTTTCGCGGCCCTGCGGCTGCTGGAAAGCGGCATAAAACCGGTTATCGTGGAGCGGGGCAAGCGCACGCCGGAACGGAAACGGGACATTGCCGCAATCGGCCGCGGCGGCACAATACCACGGGACTCGAACTACTGCTTTGGGGAAGGCGGCGCGGGGACTTTTTCTGACGGCAAGCTCTATTCGCGGTCAAACAAACGGGGGAATATTCGCGGGGTGTTGGAAACACTGTGCCGGTTCGGCGCCGACGAGTCGATTTTGGTGGATGCCCATCCGCACATCGGCTCGGACCGGCTGCCCGCAATTATCAGCGCCATGACGGATAAAATCCGCGAATTGGGCGGCGAAGTCCGCTTTGAAACCCTCTGTTCAGGTCTTATTATAGAAGATAACAAACTTTTAGGTATCCGCACCAACGCCGGGAAACTGTTCGGCGAGGCGCTCATTCTGGCGGCGGGCCATTCCGCCCCGGACATATACCGCATGCTCGCGGAGACTGCGCCGGGCGCGCTGGAGCCAAAGCCCTTCGCCGTGGGCATCCGGGTCGAACATCCCCGTGCGGTAATCGACGGGATTCAGTACCATGGAACCGGTAGGTTCCTTAGCACAGAAAAAATGCAGGTATTACCCGCCGCCGAATACCGGCTCACCGTGCAGGTTGAGGGGCGCGGGGTATACTCCTTTTGTATGTGCCCCGGCGGGGTGGTGGTGCCCTCCGCAAGCGCGCCGGATGAAGTGGTGGTCAACGGGATGTCGGCGGCCGGGCGGAATTCCCGTTGGTCAAACGCGGCGATTGTGGTGGAAGTGCGGCCTGAAGATGCAGGGGGTAACGGCCTTGCTTTTCGCGAGGAGCTTGAAAAAAGGGCATACCGCGAGGCAAACGCAGATGCCATGATGTCTGGTTCAGGCGGACAAAAAGCTCCCGCCCAGCGGCTCATTGATTTTCTTGGCTGCCGCCTGTCCGCTGATCTGCCGCCCTCTTCATACCCGCCGGGCCTTGTTTCTTCCCGCCTCGACGAGTGGCTGCCGCCGTTTATCGTACGGCGATTGCAGGCGGCCTTTCCCGAATTTGAAAAAAAGATGCGCGGCTTTATTTGTCCCGATGCGCTCCTCATTGCGCCGGAAACACGGACCTCGACGCCGGTGCGTATTACCCGGAATCCCGAAACATTCGAGAGCGCCGTCATTTCCGGCCTGTTTCCCGCCGGGGAAGGATCAGGCTATGCGGGGGGTATCGTTTCTTCCGCCCTGGATGGCGAAAACACCGCTGAGGCGGTTATCAAGCGGTGCTTCTCCGGGCCCTAAAGAGGCCCATTTCTACCAATAGTGTGAAATTTCCCCTTGCGTGAATTCCCAACCCGTGTTATTCTGAATTAACTGTTTTGTACATAAAACGGTATCATCTCTTAAATTGTTTTTTATGGAGGTTTTTATGAACGGAAAACGGCTTGTAGCGGCGGCGATGTGTCTTTTCGCCCTCGCGGGTACCCTGTTCGCCGGAGGGCAGTCGGCGGGGGGGGGGCACGGGAAAAACGACATTGAAGATCGCCCTGGTGCCGAATCAGTATGTCCTTGACTTCAAGGATAATTACTTTACCAAGTGGCTCGAACAGAAAAACAACGTGGATCTTCAGTTTGAACTTTTGCCCGAGACTGAAACCAACACGAAAATAGCCCTGATGGTCGCAGGGGGAGACCTGCCGGACATTATCAACCAGGGCCTCAGTGCCGCAACCATCCTGGATTACGGCAGCAAGGGGGCTTTTATTCCCCTGGATAAGTACTTTAACAATGCCGCGATGCTTCCAAACTTCAACAAAATTCCCCAGGCGGACCGGAACGTTATGCTCCAGTCCATGACCTCCGGGGACGGTCATATCTACGCCTTTGTAAGCCATTCCCCGGAGACGGGAAACATGACTTACAATACCATCTACCTGAACATGGCGTGGATCGAGAAACTGGGCCTTAAGGTGCCTACCACCACCGATGAGCTGCGCCAGACCCTTATTGCCTTCCGGGATCGGGACCCTAACGGGAACGGAAAGAAGGACGAGATGGGCATCGGAGGCCGGTATACCGGCACCTACGGCGAGAACATAATCGAAACCCTGATTAACTCCTTTATCTACTATCCCAACTCCAGCAGCCTGACCCTGGATAGTACGGGCAAAAAAGTTATCGCCCCCTTTACGGACCCTGAGTTCCGGGCTGCTCTGCAATACCTCAACACCTTGTATAAGGATGGAACCCTGTCGGCGTCTCTCTTTACCAACAACGATCAGCAATACCGGGCGGAGTTGAACAACAATCCGCCGGTCCTGGGTCTTCTCGGTTCGGGCTCCTTCTCCCTCTGGCCCGCTGCGGCGGAAAATCCCAATTACAACCAGTTGAAGCTGGTGCCGCCCTTTAAGGGCCCCAAGGGTGTTGCCTGGAGCCCCTACCGGCAATATAATTCCGCCCCCGCCGCCTACATCACCTACAAATCAACGAAGCCCGATGTCGCCTTCAGGTTCCTGGAATCCTTCTACGATCTTGACACCTCCCTGGTCAGCCGTTTCGGCGAAGAAAATGTTGACTGGAGCCGCTCTCCTGAGCTTATAGCCACGGCCGGTTTCAACGCCTATGTGGACCGGGGGGTATATCCCAGCCTTGCTCTGGTGCAGACGGAAACCGGCATCTGGGGCAACCCTTCCAATAAATTCTGGCGGCAGACCGTCCCCTGTTACCGGGAACTGAAATGGATGGATGCCCGATCCTCCGTCGACCGGACCAAGCCGCCGGTAGCTTCAACCCAACCGGAGCCCTACACCACCTATGTAAATCCTATCAAGGCTGAGATTTATATCCCTGCCCATCCCCAGTACCTGTTACCCCAGCTTAAATACACGGCGGCAGACTCGGAGAAGGTCATGGAACCCCAGACCAACGTAACCGGCTATGTGGACCTGTCCGTTGCGGAGTTTGTTACCGGGCAGCGGGACATCAATAACAATGCCCAGTGGCAGGCGTATCTGGACGAGCTGAACAAAATGGGCCTCCAGACTTTGCTTTCCACCTCTCAGGCCACCTTTGATCGGGCTTCCAAGTAATTTGAGTCAGGGACACGCTGAAAATTTCCCGGCGTGTCCCTCATTATCAGGAGAAAATCATGGCAGATGCGGCAAAGCTTAAAGCCCGGGCAAAATTACTGGCCAACATAAGGGCACGGTGGCAGATTTATCTGCTTTTGGTCATCCCTGTTGTCTATGTAGCTGTTTTTTCTTACGGGCCCATGGTGGGAATTCAGCTTGCATTCAAAAAGTACAACTTCGCCTTGGGTATGTTTGGAAGCCCTTGGGTCGGGCTTGAAAATTTCCGCCGGTTTCTTGAATCCTACCAGTTCCAAAGGGTTCTGACCAACACCCTGTCCCTTTCCATTTACAGTCTGGTTGCGGGCTTCCCCATTCCTATCATTTTTGCCCTGTTCCTGAACGCCCTCCCCTGGAAGCCCTATCAAAAAACGATCCAGACAGTTACCTACATTCCCCACTTTTTTTCCACCGTAATTATGGTGGGGATTATCTTTCAGATCCTCAATAACCGGAACGGCCTGTACGGAGCCTTGGGCATGGCAATAACTAATAACATGCCCAAAGACCTCCTGGGACAGGGGAGCATTTTTCCCCACATTTATGTGTGGTCCGGTGTATGGCAGAGCGTGGGCTGGTCTTCCATTATTTACTTTGCCGCCCTTTCCAATGTTGATCCCACCCTTCACGAGGCGGCCCTGATCGACGGGGCCACCCGGTTCCAGCGGGTGCTCCATGTGGATGTTCCAACGATACTGCCTACGGCCAGTATCCTGCTGATCCTCGCCGTGGGGGGCATTATGGGGGTGGGCTTTGAAAAAACCTTCCTGATGCAGAACCCCCTCAACCTTCAATACAGTGAAGTCATTTCAACCTATGTATACAAAATCGGCCTTGCCGCAGGGGTCAGCGACTTTTCCCTGGCTACCGCCGTGGGTCTTTTTAACTCGGTGATAAATTTTATATTGCTGCTGCTGGCAAACTGGGGTTCCGGGAAACTCAGCGGCTCAAGCATTTTCTAGGAGGGGGACAGCATGATCGGTAAAAAGAAGATAAAAGTCGCCGAATCAAAAAACGACATCGTTTTTTATGCCATCGTAACGGCGATTATGACCCTGTTCTTGATCATGGTGCTCTACCCGGTGATCTATGGGGTATCCGCTTCCTTT
>BNUT01000004.1 GCA_025997555.1 Spirochaetia bacterium | reverse complement strand
CCGGGCAAATACCATTTTGAGACAGGCCATGTTAGGGGCCGGGTGAGTTGGAGCAGGATCTGGCCGACCCGGCGATGGGGGCGCCATTGCGTACCCAGAGCGGCGTTCCACGGTCCCATCATAGGTCATACTGCTTATACACAGCTTCCAGGGCCTGAACGACATTTTGGGTAATATCCCCGGAAAAGCGGTCCAGGAGCTTTTTGGTCTCATCGTGGACAATTTCACCCTTAAACAGCTCGTAGACCTCCACATCAAGGCCCCTGGCAAGGCAGGATAAGACCTCGGCCTTGGGGAATTGCAGGCCGCGTTCTATCATACTCACAAAGGTGATGGAAATTCCGGCTTTTTCGGCCAGATCTGCTTGGGATAAGCCCCGGCGAGCCCGAAAAAACTTGATATTCTTGCCCAAGGCATTCTTTATATCTTGTCCTCCCATGTAACCCGTCCTTAGCGTTCTATCCCATTGAACTACAAGCTCGATAGATTGACAAAAAATGGAGCATTTTATAGCATATAGAACAGAATGTTTTATATTGATAGAATGAAACGTTCAATATTGGGGTTATTTTAAAGCGAAAATGACCATGAACGGTTGTCGGCGGTCAGGGGGTGCTTTATGAGAAAAGCGGTAATTTTGACGCTTATGGTACTCATGGCTCTGGGCATTGCCGCCTGCGCTTCTTCCGGCGCCGGAGGGCAATTTTTCGGGGGTGATGGGGAAATTAGCGCCCGGGGCGCGGTGGGCGGGCTTGCGGCGTTTAGTTCCGGGCCTCTTTATGAAGGGGACGGCGGCAAGGATATACGGCTTGCGGTGCTTGCGCCGGAGGCCCAGGGCGCGGCTCCCGAATACCTGCCGGTGTATGTGCAGGGCCTGTTGAACAACAACTTCAAAAAGTACGGCAATGTTACCTTGGTAGACCGGCAGAATCTGGACCGGATAATCGCCGAGCAGGATATCGCGGCAAACAAAAGGTTTACCGAGGCGGACTTTATAAAAATCGGCGGCCTTACCAACGCCCAGTATTTTCTTATCGGCACCATCCAGAAACTTTCGGGGGATCAGTATTCGTTGCAGCTTTCCGTGAGCGATTCCAGTACCGGCGAGCGCAAGGCCGCTTTTATGAAGAACGGTACGCTGCGGCAGATAGAGGGAAACGGGGCGCTTATCAACGAGGCCAGCGCGGACCTGCTTGCCCAGTTAGGCGTACAGCTTACTGCCGCCGGAAAGCAGTCCCTTTTGGCGGGCAATACATCCGTGGTTCGGGCTGAAACCGGCCTTGCTAAAGGTATTACCGCCCAGGCAAGCGGCGCGTCCGTGGAAGCCCTGTTCAACTACACCCAGGCGATTAACTTTGACTCCTCCCAGATAGAAGCCCTTGCCCGGCTTAACGTACTTTCTTCGTCCATAAGCGGCGGCAGTTTAAGCGAACGCATCGTGAACGACCTACAGGCCCGTGACCGCTGGCTTGAGGCGTTTAAGGAAGCCGCCCGTTTTTTCAATGAACATCCGCCCTTTGAAATCACCTTTGACCCGAATCTGGTTCAGGAGGGCGAAACGGATTACGCAAAGCGGACCGCAAACCTTGCGATGCGGGTAGCCCTTGACCCCTCGGAGGCCGGTTTTGCGGCCCTTAACGCCCTGCTGGGCGGCCTTGAACAAACCGGGCGGCGCGATACCTGGGGCTTTATGGGCTGGCCCTTGCTGGATGTAACCCCAAAAACGGCGGGAACTGTGGTGTTTGCAGGCAAACAGTCGTTTAGCTTCAAACTTGATGTAACGCTGCTCAACGAGAGCGGCAAGACTATTGGAAAAAGCAGTATTACGCTGAACAGCAGTTCGTTGCGCTTTATCGCCGGGGACAGGGAAGTCCCGGCCCCCAAGGGCGCGGCGGGCATGGTGCACTTTACCGGTGTTAAAGCTGATGACCTGACGCCAACCCTGACCATTGTAATCAGCGCGGTGAACGGAATCCCCTCGGCTACCCTGAACGCCAATGGTTATATGCGGATAGATACCGGGGATTTGGAGGAAAAGGTTGCCGCTTCCAAATTCTTTGATAATGATTATTACAATGGCGACTATGACCGGGCTATTGCCGATTATACTCAGGCCATTAAGCTTGACCCGAAAGATGCAACAGCTTACAACAATCGCGGGTATGCTTACTACAACAAAAATGATTATGACCGGGCTTTTGCCGATTATACTCAGGCCATTAAGCTTGACCCGAAAGATGCAACAGCTTACAACAATCGCGGGTATATATATCTCAGCAAAAATGATTATGACCGGGCCATTGCGGACTATACCGAGGTCATACGGCTGGCCCCGAATTATGCATGGGCTTACAACAATCGCGGGTATGCTTACTACAACAAAAATGATTATGACCGGGCTATCGCGGATTACGAAGCGGCGTTACAGATCAACCCGAATTTTACCTTGGCAAGAAATAATTTACAGATAGCACAAGACGCCAAAGCGGGAAAAAGATAGATTGAAGCGTGACACATGAATTTTTGATGCCGGAACGCGATGGTGCCTGGCACTGGGGGGCTAGTAGGTGAGACTGTACCGGGAAAGTTAAAAGGAGACCGTGCAGGGGCGAGGGGCTTCCTTCAGCCCTTGATTTTGGAACTTAGCTCCGTATGGAGTAAGAAATATTGGTAATGTATCGCAGAAGGGCGAAGCAAAGGAGATTAGGATGGAAAAGAATGAGCATGAAGTGGGAACGGCAGAAAATGGTGTTAATGTTGATAGTATGTGGAATTGTATAACCTCATCATTAACGCAACAGCCGATAGAAATAGAAACCGTTCACCTTGATGGTAGTAATGGAGTTTGGTTTTTAGCTTCATTTAGGCAAAATGGAATTCTTATTGATCAAGCAGTAGTACATCAACCGTCAAACGTCAATCATTTGCGGATTTCCGAAGTTGAATTTAAAAAAAGATTTCCAGATTACTTTTCATGGAGAAACGGTACATGTCCAAGAAATAAAATCAGGGATACGGGTCAGCACAGTAGTTCTTATATCTTTGCCATTATAGAATATTTCTTAAATAGATGAGGGAGTTTCGTTCCAAACACTACATCAGGAGTGAACACAAAAGAGTAGATGCAAGACGGGAACATTAACATGCCAGACACCGGTTCGGAAAACATATTAGTGCCTGGCACCGGGCTTGCTTGGGACGCACCGAAAGGGAAGAAGGAGTGAATATTTTGGCATCCTGTGATTTGAACAAAAACAACGTTTCTACAGATTCATCCCTTCTCTTTGGGGGGCCGGAACCAGTGGAAATTAATATGCTCCGCCGCTTCAACGGGCTTAAGCTCGCCATCGGCGGTAACCAGCGAGGCGGACATGGTAGAAGCCAAGGCACAGAGAATAGCATCCGCAAGGGAAATGGAATGGGTAGTTTTCAAACGGCCGGCTTCACGGACATTGGTAAGGGGAATATCATATACAACCGTAATCGAGGAAGCGCATATACTTTGGAGGACCGTGTTCGCGTAATCGATTCCTTTAACCCGGATTCGATCATAGTAGACTTCGAGAACCTGGACAATGCTCATATAGATAAACGCCTCGCTGGTATTGGCCTGCATAATAAGATCGGCGACAACATCGGCGCCTTCTTCGTCATTAAAGAGCGCAAGCAAGGCGCAGGCGTCGAATACATAGAAAAAATCTTCGGTTCCCGGCATTATAGTACATCTTCAAGGACTTTATCGGCGCGCTTGCGCTCAAAATATGCGTCCAGAGTGTCAATGCCTTTACAGGAACCGCGTAATGCAAGCAAGGGTACGGCAGGCTTTCCCGGGGCGTCTTTACTATATTCCGCACGTTCTTGCCTGTCGTGTTCATCTATGACGTTTTCCATTGCGCCATCGGCGTGGTGTTTTCTCATGGACGCATCACCGGAATACCGGTCCCGTATATACTTTTCAATGGCCGCAGGGGTTAATGAACCTTGTTTTTTGGCGATTTCCACCACTTCGTCCGGTAATTCAAGCGTAACGGTACACATTGCAAATACTCCTGTTCTGAATGTACCACAAAAATCATCGCGTTACAAGGGCGGCGCATGAAAAAGGCTTTTGTATCAGCGGTACTCGCCCTGCTGTTCCTTTCCTGCGGAACCACAGGCCCGGCAGCTACAGGAAAAGCGCCGCTCTGGGTTACCAATCCCCAGGACGCATACCCGGATAGCGACTGGCTTTGTGTTGTCGAAACCGGCAGGGACAGGATCACTGCCGAAAACGCCGCATTGAACGCGCTCGCCCAAACCTTTCGTCTGGATGTTCAGGGGATAACCAGGGCCAATCAGGTTTTAGTGAGCAAGGTCCAGCAAAGCCGGGGAAAAGAAAACAGTGATGCTGAGCGAATCGGTACTCTGGCAATGGAGATTACCACGGTTTCGGAAGTGTCCGGTCTCATTGGTGTTCAACGGGATTTTTGGACCGACAGCCGCAGCGGGCAGGTCTATGCAAGCGCACGGATGCAAAGGGCGGAAGGCGCGGCCCGGTATGGTGCGCTGATTCAGGAAAACGAAAAACTGATTGAAACGCTCAAAGCATCCGCGAAACGGACAAGCGGAACCTTTGCTGCTTATGAAAATCTCAGCCTTGCCGCAGGCGTTGCGGAATTAACGGATAATTTTTACGTCATCCTTGGGGTACTGAGTCCGGGCACGGTGATCCAACGGCCCGCGTATGGAAACGCGGAGGCGATTCGTTCCTCTTTGCGGGAGGAAGCGGCTTTGATCGTCATTCAGGTAAGGGTAGCAGGGGATGTGGACAGCCGTCTCTCAAAGGCATTTGCCTCGGTTTTTTCCAAACGGGGATTTAAAACAAGCGCCGCATTAAGCGCCGCATCAGGAGGCTACACCCTCTCTGCGGACTTTAAAATGGAAGACGCACCGGTCACCGATTCGCGGTATCAATATACCCGGTTTGTGTTGACCGCTTCTTTAACGGATAAGGACGGCGCAGCGTTACTGTCCTTTTCCGAAACCAACCGGGAGGGACATGTCACCCAAAATGAAGCGCGGCAACGGGCGATCCGCAGTGCGGAAACGCTTATTACCGAAGGTGAGTTTGTCAGAGAATTTGACGCGTACCTTGGTTCATTATGAACATACTTTATCATGAGATAAGCCGTGAGGCGTTGTGTTACAGCGCCGGCTTGCAGATATTGTTAAGGAGAAAGAAAATGAAGAGATTTAATGGAAGGAAGGCGAGTGCATTGTACATCGCCGCAATCGCACTGTCGGTGTTGGCTGGGTGCACATCAACAGGGCCGAAACAAAAAACAGAAGTGCTCGACGATAAGGGCGCGGCGTTTGGTATTCAGACACCGGAGTGGGTCGCTGCCTACATTATGGGCGGTAATCTTGATATCCAAAAATTGTCGATCTATAAGGGGCTGTATTGTTTCGTGATTGAATATGCCGACGCGAGTAAGGATTTTGCCACTGCGTGGGTTGCCAACGCCTCAGGCCCGCAGGCGATAGCGCAGAAAGTTTCCACCACGGTTTCTTCAAGCATGTCGGCGAGTTTGGAAGGTGAGCGGGGCGCAGACACCGAGGCGAACCTGAGAAGCGCTGCGGAATCATTGAGCAATGCGTCATTTAACGGCGCAACAAAAACCGGTGATTGGTGGCAGACCGTACGGAACACCACAACCGAAGTGATAGAGACGCGGGCCTGGGCGCTCTGGACTATCAATCAAAAGCAGCTTGACGAACAGGTTGCCGCGAACATCCAGAATATCATTGATAACAATACCACTATGTCTGCTGCGGAACGTGCAATTTATACTGATCTCATTAAACAAATACGTGACGTTGGCGGCATACTGAACAATTAGGGGGAACGCACTGACCGTGCATCTGACAACAACCCGGTTTAGAAATAGACCGGGCGCTTTCACTCCCCCCGAACCAGCTTCTCCACCTGCGGCGCCCCCGGCGATAACCGTCGCTCTAATGGGCAAAGATAGCGCAGAGTTACTGTCATTTTCTGAAACCGGACGGGAGGGGCATACCACACAAAGCGATGCGCGGCAAAGGGCGATCCGCAGTGCAGAAATCATAATTACCGGGGACGGCTTTGCCAGGGAATTTGCCGCGTACCTTGATTCATTAAGAACGATAACCCATTAAAGGCGTTGTGTTACCGTGTCTGCAAGACAATACGTATTAATTTGACTTCCCCCCCATACTCAGGTATCATTTCTTATCTTTTTTTAGCGAGGTATCGATATGGGTTTTTATGATGCCGCGAACCATTGGCTTATCTATTTAATGGTGATCATCGGTATTCTTTATGTAGCCGGTCTTGCGGTTGTTTCCATGCGGAAGTCATGGAAAAGGGCGCTGGCAAAGGGGTATTCACGGGAAAAATTGATGACCGTGGTCAAGGCTTCTGTTTCCGCGACCATTGTCCCCTCCCTGGCCATTGTTATCGGGCTTTTCTCACTGGTTGCCCTTCTGGGCATCCCCTGGCCCTGGTGGCGGCTTTCGGTGGTAGGGGCCGTAATGTACGAAACCATGGCTGCGGATTCGGCTATCAAGGCCGTGGGGCTTAGCCTGGGCCAACTATCGGAGGCCACGGCCCAGGATTTTGTGCTGGTGATGTTTGTCATGTCCATTGGCATCATGTTTGGTATCTGTGTATCCCCTTTTATCTCAAAAAAGATACAGGCCGGAACCATGAATCTCAAGAGCGGGGATAAACGATGGGGTGCCCTGGGGGGCAGCATCTTTATTCTGGTGATCATCGTGGTATTCGTTACCCCCATGTTACTGGATTACAGCAAGACCGGCATCGTCAGGCTCCTCACCATCTGTACCAGTGTGGCGATCACCATTGCCCTCGGCGCCGCTGCAAAACAAGAGAAACTGTCCTGGCTCAAGAGTTTTATTCTTGCCATCAGCATGATTCTGGCCATGGCTTCCTCGGTCCTCTGGACCGGATTGCTTAATTAAGGAGCGTTAAAATGAGTGAACAAAGTTCCAATACTGCCGGGCTTGATGCCGCGGGCAAGGCCCACATTGATTCCATGCACCGTTTGGGCCGTATCGGCGCGGTTATCGCCCTTATCGTCATGCTCGGTATGCCCATTATCGCGGGTATCTACTTTGACGCCATGCCTCCGCTGCTCAAGATCATTACCGTCTCGATTGGGCTCCTGGCGATCTTCGCCCCGGCGGCGCTCTCCGAGGTTATCGCCTATACCCCGATCTTCGGCAGCTCCATCTACCTTGCCCTGATCACCGGCAATGTGATGAACCTCAAACTGCCGGTGGCAAACACCGCCCTCCAGCTTCTGGATGTGGAGAACGGCACCGAAGACGCGGATATCGTCACCTCCATCGCGGTAAGCGTTTCCAGCTTTGTGACCATCCTGATTGTCATTGCGGGGGTGCTTCTGATCCTTCCCCTCCAGCCCATACTGACCCTTCCTTCGGTGAAACTTGCTTCGGGGTATATCCTGCCCGCCCTTTTCGGCTCCCTTGCGGTAGGGATATTCGGCAGTAATCTTGGCGGCGGCATACAGACCCGGGGCCGCCTCAAGGCTCTGATCCTCCCGATGATCCTGCTGGTTGCCATTCATTTGGTGTTTAAAATTTTGGCCCCCCCTCCTCCGCTGGATCAGCTGCTCACGGTCTACCAGGGGTTCCTCATCCTGCTCCTGCTGCCCATCACCTGGTTTTGGACCAAGGGGCTTTTCAAGAAAGGACAGATTAAGGTATTTTTTCCTGGGGAGGAAATAAAATGATCGATTTGATTACCGAGTCAAAAGCTTTACAAGATGAATTGATTGCCATCCGCCGGCAGATCCACAAAAACCCGGAACTGGGTATGAAGCTTCCCGCTACCACGGCGCTGGTCCGGGAAAAGCTTACCGCCATGGGCTATCAGGTCAAAGATGTGGGCCCCAGCGGCCTTTCGGTAACCGTGGGAAAGGGGGATAAATGTTTCCTCCTCCGGGCGGATATGGACGCGCTCCCGGTCACGGAGGACACGGACCTTGATTTCAAATCGACCAACGGCGCCATGCACGCCTGCGGCCACGATCTGCATACTGCCATGCTCCTGGGGGCGGCAAAACTGCTCAAGGCACATGAAGCCGAAATCAAGGGGGTGGTGAAACTGATGTTCCAGCCGGGGGAGGAAACCCTGGAAGGGGCAAAATCCATGGTGGCAGAGGGGATTCTGGAGAACCCCAGGGTTGACGCCGCCGCCATGTTCCATGTGGCCGCGGGGTTCCCCATGCCTACCGGGATCATTCTGGTTCCCGGCGGCGGGGCCTTCAGTTCCGCCTCTGACAGCTTTGAAATTACCATCCGCGGCAAGGGCGGGCACGGGGCCATGCCGGATCAGTGCGTCGATCCCCTGCTCGTTGCCAGCCACCTTTACCAGGCCCTGCAAACCATCGTCAGCCGGGAGGTGGTCCCGGCGGAAACAGCGATAATCACCGTGGGGATGCTCCACGCCGGGGAGGCGAACAACGTAATCCCCGAAACCGCTCTTTTGAAGGGTACGATCCGCACCTACAACAACGATGTACGGAAATTCATTCTGGAACGGGTACCGGCCCTGGCCCGCAGCATTGCCGAAAGTTTCCGGGCAAAGGCCGAACCGCTTATCATTGAAGGCTGTCCTTCGGTGATTATCGATCCCAAGGTGGCCGCCGATGTGCGTGCAAGCCTTGCGGACCTGTTCGGCGCAACGGTGGTAGACCCGGCAAAGCTGGGCTTCGCCCGGCTCGGCGGCTCCGAGGACTTTTCCTTTATTACCCAGAAGGTTCCCAGCGTGATGATGATGCTGAACGCCGGCAGCCCCGAGGAGGGCTACGCCTATTCCATGCATCACCCCAGGGCGAAGTACAACGAAGCGGTCCTGTCCCAGGGCGCGGCGGCCTATGCGGCAACGGCCCTTGGCTGGCTGGAGAAAAACGGTTAGCTGATGAAATACTCGGAGCGCTGCAGGGTTTCGCCCTTGCTCCCGGTTGCCAGTTCGTCTGCGCGGTGCAGGCGGCGGGCGAGGTCCCGTGCAAGGTTCATCATGATGAGGGCAAAGGCTTTGATGTCCCGTTTGTAGATGCCGTGCAGGGTGGTGTTGGAGAGGGAGGCGATCTCCACGGTGCTTATGGCCCGGACCGTAGCCGCCGAGGGCAGCATGTCCAGAACTTCCATCTCCCCCACGGTGTCCCCCATCTGACATTCCGCCAGAACCAGTCCGTTTTTAAACACCTCCGCCCGGCCGGAAATAATGAAGCGAATCTGGTCGTTTGGTTCCCCTTCAGTGATGATATTCTGCCCCGCAGCGTATGTCTCGTGCTTCATCAGGGGCAGTATCTCATCGATCTGTTCCATTAAAAGGCCGCCGAAGAGGGAATATTTGCTTAAATGGAAAGAATCTACCATATTATCTTATCGGCCATTATACCACTAAATAATTAAAACATGCTATTCCCCGATAACGGCGGTTTCTTCCTCGTGCTCCCGGATGAGTGTGGTAAAAAGAGAGCCGTATTTTTCGTTCTTGACGGCCCCTACCCCGCTGATTTCCAGAAACATCCGTTCCGTCACGGGCCGCTTCCGGCACATGTCCCGCAGGCTGGAATCGGGGAAGATGATGTAAGCGGGAGCGCCCGCTTCCTGGGCCAATTTTTTCCGCAGCCGCGTGAGCTTTGTGAAGAGGACTTCGTCATCGGGGGGCAGTTCCAGGATAAGAGATTTTTTATGCGATGGGGGCGGAGCGGCTTCCCTGGGGACCATCATGATGAGGGGCTCCTTTGACCGGATGATCTGCTCCGAGGCGGCACAGAGGACCAGCACCGGATATTCATTGCCTTCCAGGGTAAGATAGCCCCTGTCCACGAGGTAATCCAGAATGACCCGCACCCTATGGGCATCGGTATCCGCCATGATGCCCCAGGTACTCAAGGTATCAAGGCCCATGGAAAATATCCGTTCCCTTTTGCTGCCCCGCAGGATGTCAACCACGGTTGTCTTTCCGAAGCTCCGTCCCCGCTGTTTGAGCCGGTACACGCAGGAGACGATTTTTTGGGCATCCACCCTGATGTCCGCCTCCTCAAATTTGGTCAGACAGTTGGAACAATTCCCGCAAAAGGAGGGCGGCTTTTCCCCGAAATAGGAGAGAAGCCGGGAGCGGAGGCAGTCGGTCCCGGTGGCGTAAAAGGTCATCTGTTTGAGGAGTTCAAGGTTATGAGTGATAAGGGCCTCGTCCCTTTCCTCTTCCTCGTCCCGGCCATTCTGGATAAGAAACTGATTTGTCCGCACATCCGCCCCGCTGTAGAAAAGGACACATTCCGCAGGCCCCCCGTCACGGCCGGCCCGGCCCGCCTCCTGATAGTAGCTTTCGATGTTCTTGGGCATGTTGTAGTGGATCACAAAGGAGACGTTTGACTTGTCGATCCCCATGCCCAGGGCATTTGTGGCGACGATGATGGGCTTGCGGTCATACTGAAAATCATCCTGATTTTCGTGGCGCTCGTGATCGGGAAGGCCCGCATGGTAGCGGGTTGTGGGAAAGCCCCTGTCCCGCAAAAGGCCCCAAACCTCGTCCACGGTTTTGCGGGTGGAACAGTAGACGATGCCGCTGCGGTTTTTTCGCTTTTCAAGAAATTCCAGCAGGGCGGCGGCCTTGTCCCTGGGCTTCTCCACCCCAAAGTAGAGGTTCTCCCGGTCAAAGCCGGTGGTCAAGGTATGGGGCTCTTTCAGTTTTAATGCCCGGAGGATGTCTTCCTTGACCTTGCTGGTAGCGGTGGCGGTAAAGGCCGCCGTAACGGGCCGCCTTCTCAGGGACCGGATAAATTCGGCAATCTGAAGATAGCTGGGCCGGAAATCATGGCCCCACTGGGAAACGCAGTGGGCCTCGTCGATAACCACCAAGGGAATATTTTGGGCATCGGCAAAACGCTGAATTTCCGTCCCGGAAAGCCGTTCCGGGGCTATGTAGAGAATGGAGTAATCTCCCCGTGTAGCGCCGTTGATAACTTCAACGTATTCGGCGGGGGAAAGGGCGCTGTTCAGGCATGCTGCCCGGACCCCGGCGTCGGTAAGGGCGTTCACCTGATCCTTCATCAACGAAATAAGAGGTGAAATAACCACCGTGAGCCCATCCAGCATGAGGGCCGGTATCTGGTAACAGAGGGACTTCCCCGCCCCGGTGGGCATGATCGCCAAAACATCCTGACCTGCGAGGATGGCGTCAATCACCTCCTCCTGTCCCGGACGGAATTCAGTATGACCGAAGGAATTTTTCAGTATGGTATGTTTATCAGACATGGCGCCCGGCACCGTTTGGACATTGATGACTAGACATTGAACTTGAAGAACATCACATCGCCGTCCTGCACGGTGTACTCCTTCCCTTCAATGCGGTACTTCCCCGCTTCCTTGATCTTCGCTTCCGTGCCGTATTGGATGATGTCGTTGTATGAATAGACTTCGGCCTTGATAAAGCCCTTCTCAAAATCGGTGTGGATGACCCCGGCGGCTTTTGGGGCGCTGTCCCCGGCGCGGATGGTCCAGGCCCGGCATTCGTCTGCCCCGGCAGTAAAAAAGGTCCGCAGGCCCAAAAGCCGGTAACTAGCATGGATCAGGGCGCTCAGGCCCGATTCCTTAAGGCCCAGCTCTTCCAGAAAGGCCAGCTTATCCGCCTCATCTTCCAGTGACCCCAGCTCGGCCTCGAATTTGCCGCAGATGCACACCGCTTCGGAGCCTTCCGCCGCAGCCCGCTTCCGCACTGCCTCAACATAGGCGTTGGCCTGCCCTCCCCCGGCCAAGCTATTGCCACCGGCAATAGCAGCCTTCATCCCCGCTTCATCAACATTGCAGACATAAAGCTGGGGCTTGGCGGTGATAAAGTGGCAGTCGTAGACGGCGGCCTTTTCGTCATCGCTTAGGTCCACCGAGCGGACAGGTTTGCCGTTTTCCAGGGCAGGTCCTATCTTGGCAAGGGCGGACAGCACCGTCTCGGCGCTTTTCTGCTCCGCCTTGGCCTGTACTTTTAAGGCCCGGTCAGCCCGGTCCCGCCGTTTCTGTAGGGTGTCCAGGTCCGCCAGGGCAAGCTCCACGTTGATGGTTTCCATGTCGTCGGCAGGGTCCACCTTGTTGCTCACATGGATAATGTCGGGGTCATCAAAACAGCGGACCACCTGGGCAATTACCCCCACTTCCCGGATGTGGGAGAGGAACTGGTTCCCCAGCCCTTCACCCTGGGACGCCCCCTTAACCAGACCCGCGATATCCACAAATTCCACCGCCGCAGGTATAGTGCGCTCCGGCTTGAAAAGTTCCGAAAGCTTTGTCAGCCGCTGATCAGGGACATTCACAATGCCGATGTTGGGGTTAATCGTGCAGAAGGGATAATTGGCCGCCTCCGCAGGGGCGGAGCTCAGGGCCGAAAAGATGGTGGACTTCCCCACATTGGGGAGCCCCACGATACCGCAGTTTAATGCCATGTGTTCATTGTAGGGGGACGGCGGGGAGAGGGTCAACAGGTCGCATAGCCTCACGTTAAATCTAACCATGGCTATAAATCTTCAAGGGCAACAGCGGCGAGGAGCTGCTGCCGGATGAGTGCTTTCTGACGATTGTAGCCGCATCGGAGATGTCTTGAGACAGCAAAAGCCGTTGGTAGGGGTGATATAAAAGTCCGGCCACCCTTCAAGGTTGCCCGATAAGCAATGAGGGGATTTGCGGAACCGCAAATCCCCTCGTCAATTTCAGCCCTAATGACCTGCCAGGCTGTACAGTGCCCGGACCAGTTTGTCGATTTCCTCCGGGGTGTTGTAAAACGCCAGGGAGGGCCGTACGGTACCTTCAAGGCCAAAACGGCGCAGTACCGGCTGGGCGCAGTGATGCCCGGCGCGGACCGCGATGCCATGGATGTTCAGATACTTACCCACTTCCTCAAGACCATGGCCGTCCAGCACAAAAGAAAGGACGCTGGCCTTTTGCACGGCGGTGCCCACCAGGTGCAGGCCGGGAACCTTGGACATTTCTGTCATACCGTAGCGCAGCAACTCATGTTCCCAAGCGGCGATGTTGGCCATTCCAATGCCTGAGACATAGTCCAGCGCCGCACCAAGCCCCACCGCGTCTGCGATGTTACCCGTACCGGCTTCAAACTTGTTCGGGGGCCCTTGGTAGAGAGTCCGCTCAAAGGTGACATCGGCGATCATGTTGCCGCCCCCCTGCCAGGGTCGTGCTGCTTCCAACACATCGGCCTTGCCGTAGAGTACGCCGATCCCCGTAGGTGCAAAGATTTTGTGTCCCGAGAATACGAAAATATCCGCATCTAAAGCCGTAACATTGATGGGCATGTGGGAAATTGACTGGGCCCCGTCGATGAGGATACGCACCCCATTGGCGTGGGCGATTTGAATCATCTCCGCCACCGGCGCGACGGTCCCCAGGGCGTTTGACACCTGGGTTGCCGAAACAAAGCGGGTGCGCCGATTAAAGAGCTTGACGTACTCGGAAATGATGATCTGCCCTGAATCGTCAATGGGAGCAACCCGGAGGACTGCGCCGGTTTCCTCGGCAATAAGCTGCCAGGGCACGATGTTGGCGTGGTGTTCCAACAATGTCAGGATGATCTCGTCGCCGGGTTTAAGAAAGGGCTTCACATAAGCATTGGCCGCAAGGTTGATAGCTTCGGTGGTCCCCCGCACAAAGACGATGTTGTCCGCCGAAGGCGCGCCGATGAACTTTGCAACCTTTCCCCGTGCATCCTCGTAGGCATCGGTAGACCGGGCGGCCAGTTCATGTGCCCCCCGGTGAACGTTTGAGTTTTCGTGCTCATAGTAATAGGTCAGCCGGTCGATCACCTGCCGGGGCCGCTGGGTAGTGGCGGCGTTGTCCAGCCACACGAGGTCCTTGCCGTTCACCTTTTCCGAAAGTATGGGAAAATCCGCGCGGATAGCGGCGAGGCTTTTGGGGCCAACGTAGGTAGTGAGCAATGAGTGGCCAGGAGTGGGTGATGAGGAAGCCGCCGTCACGTTTGCGTTTGATGGATCGGTTCCCTGCGGGCCTTTTGGGGCGTCTTCGGGACGGACCACCGGTTCGTAGGTGGGGGCCGGAATAGTGCCAAGCACCGTTTTCGGATTTGCTGCGTCCGCCGGAGATATCAGTTCATCAATGATCCGTAGCAGGTCGCCTTCTTGCAGGGTATACCTGCCAAGCGGAGCCTGGTTGCCCGCGCTGTAGCGGCCTGCGGTAAGTGCGGGGGAGACACCGGGCGATGAAACGGTGCCTGGCACCGTGAACTCCGGGAAGTAGGCCGCCGCCAGTCCGGCGATCTCCGCCGGGTCCGGCAGACCGTAATCGCCCGGCTGGCTAGCTGTAGTCATAGTATTCACCTACTTCGACGTCTTCCAGTACGGCAAGGGCGTCGTCGGCGAGGATGGCCGCTGAGCAGTACAGGGAAAGCAGGTAGGAGGCGACCCCGTTGTCGTCGATGCCCCGGAAGCGGACCGAAAGGCCCCGTGACTGTTCGCCGGGGAGCCCTGCCTGGAAAAGGCCGATGACCCCTCGTTTGGCTTCGCCGGTGCGGACCAGGAGGATGTTGGTTTTGCCACCCTTGCCCTTGGGATTTTTGAGGCCGTCCACAAAAAGTTTGTCCGTGGGGATGATGGGGATGCCCCGCCATGCGATGAAGTTGCCGCCCGCGATGTTCACGGTGACCGGGGGTACGCCGCGCCGGGTGCATTCACGCTCAAAGGCGGCGATGGCACGAGGATGGGCGAGGAAGAACGAGGGGTCTTTCCAGACCTTGCTGATCAGTTCGTCAAGATCGTCGGGCATGGGGCGACCGTAGCGGGGCTGCACCCGCTGGGAGTCGGCCACGTTCTTGAGGAGCCCGTAATCATCGCTGTTAACCAACTGGCTCTCCTGCCGCTCCTTCAAGCTCTCGATTGCCAGGTTGAGCTGTTCCTTCACCTGATCGTAAGGGGAACTGTAGACATCGGAAATCCTGGTGTTCACATTTATAATAGTAGAAATCGAATTGAGCTCGTATTCACGGGGCTTGGTCTGATATTCCACATAGCCCTGAGGAATGTCGATCTTTTTGGGGTCCTGGCTGCAAAGCACATCCAGAGGTGTGTCCCCTTCGGCGACCTTGTTGACCCGGTAGATGCCCGCTTCCAGTCCCTTGAACTCCAGCACCCGCGCCAGATACTTGGGGGTAAGGGCGCCGTATTGGGGCGCGGTTTTGGTGATGTTCGCCAGCTGATACGCGGCATCCCGTCCTAGTACATTCAGATTTTTGTCTGCCATGATAAACTCCTGTTTCGTGCGGCGAAATCGCCGTACAATTTATATCGAAGCGAAACGAAGTTTCGCAAAACTCCTTAATATGTAGGTAAAGTAGTATCTACTTCTCTTGCCCATGCGTTGATGCCATCCTTTAAATTGAGGAGTCGGCCCTTGTAGCCCGCTTCCCGCAGCGCCCGGATGGCGAAGACGCTCCGCTGCCCGATCTTGCAGATGAACACTGCATCCACAGCAGGATCAAACTCATCGATGCGCCGGGCCATTTGTCCCAAGGGGATCGCCCTGGCCTGGGGGAATTTGACGATGGCCCGCTCATGGGGCTCCCGCGTGTCGATGATCTGCAAGGGATCGTTCCGGTCAATCCGTTCCTTCAATTCCCTTGCGGTGATAATTTCCACCGGTTCCTCATCTTGATTTTTTTTGAGCCCGCAGAATTGCTCGTAGTCGATGAGCTCGTAGATCGTGGGTGATTTGCCGCAGATGGGGCAGTGGGGGTCCTTGTCCAGTTCCAGTTCCCGGAATTTGAGCTTCCAGGCGTCAAAAAGAAGGAGCCGCCCGATCAGGGTGTCTCCGCCGCCCACGATGAGTTTGATCACCTCGTTGGCCTGCAGGCAGCCCACGATACCGGGGAGTACCCCGACAACACCGCCTTCCGCGCAGGAAGGAACCAATCCGGGGGGCGGCGGCTCCGGGTATAAACACCGGTAACAGGGGCCTTCCTTAGCGTAAAACACCGAAGCCTGCCCCTCAAACTGGAAGATCGATCCGTACACATTGGGGATGCCCAGAAGAACGCAGGCATCGTTCACCAGATACCGGGTCTGGTAGTTGTCGGTGCCGTCCGCTACCACATCGTAGTCCTTCATGATGTCCAAGGCGTTGGCGCTGGTGAGCATCGTATTGTAGGTCACTACATTGCACCGGGGGTTGATCCCCTTGATCCGGTCCTTGGCGGAAGCCACCTTGGGCCGCCCCACATCCTTGGTCCCGTGGATCACCTGCCGCTGGAGGTTGGACTCCTCCACAAAATCGAAGTCCACGATCCCCAGGGTTCCCACTCCGGCGGCGGCAAGGTACAGGGCCAGTGGTGCGCCGAGTCCCCCGGTTCCCACCAGAAGCACCTTCGCCTCTTTAAGCCGCTTCTGCCCTTCAAGGCCCACCTCAGGCAGGAGCAGATGCCGACTGTAGCGGCCGATTTCTTCATTGGTCAGATCGGGGAGATCTCTATCTTTTATAACACTCTCGGTCATTCTGTAATTACCTGCCCCCGGCTATGGCTGGCACCAGCATGATCGTACCACCGTCTGGAACCTTGGTGTTAAGCCCATCCAATTTTTTGATGTTGGTTTCCCCCACAAAAATGTTGATAAAGGAACGCAGTTCTGGTGAACTATGTTCACCTTCGCCTTGAAACAGGTGCTGCCGGATATCGGGGTAGAGCGCCGCAAGGGCGTTGATCGCTTCCCCCACGGTCCTGCCCTCCACCGCGACTTCGCTCTTGCGCTCCGTAAAGGTCCGCAGGGCCGTTGGTACTTGTATACTTACCGCCATGATTTTATTTCCTCCTCCAAAAATTGTGTCCTGTCCGTTGTTAATTCCCAACTGGTCAGGCTTGCTGACTTGCCCTTTTCTACTGCAACAATAATGTACGAATAGAAAGGCAGGGCGTGGTCTTGATCGAAACCCGATGGTCGAGCCGGATGATCCGGATGTGAATGGTAGAAACCCAACACATCCAGCCCCTGGCTGCGGGCCTCCTTTTCGGCCCGCATGTAATCTTCGGGTTGTATCTCAAAACGGTGGTACTGTTCCGCTTCTTCCCGCTTGTTGTCGATGGGGAGGATATTTTCCACCCGGCGGCTATCGTCCTCAAGGAGCGTACCCAGGAGCACCCCGCAGCATTCGTTGGGGTAGGCATTTTCCCCCTCCCGCCTGATTGTGGCATCCCATTCGGCCTTTAGATCGATCACCGGTTTCTCCCGGTACTATTGTCTGCGGCATCCCCCGTGGGATGTTCATCCCAGAAGGGGTCAGAAAGATACCGGGAACCGCTGTCACATATAATGGTAACAATGAGTGATCCGGCGGGGACTGTTTTGGCAAGATTGAGAGCCGCAAGCACATTGGCCCCGGAACTGATACCGGCAAAGATACCTTCCTCACGGGCGAGACGGCGGGCCATGGCATAGGCACCTTCGGTGCTAACCTCGACAATGCGGTCCGGAAAGCGTTCATCGTAAAAGCCCGGCTGAATGGTGGTTCCCATGTGTTTAGTGCCCTCAATACCATGAAAAGGCGAATCGGGCTGAACCGCAATAACCTGGATGTTCGGGTTGTATTCCTTGAGCCGCCGCGAGGTGCCCATAAAGGTGCCGCTGGTACCCATACCGGTAATAAAGTGGGTGACCTTGTGCCCGGTCTGCTCCCAAATTTCAATCCCCGTGGAATTGAAGTGGGCCTTCCAGTTGGCATCGTTGTTGTACTGGTTGGGGAAAAAGTATTTGTCGGGGTGGGCCTCCGCTTCGGCCCTGGCGGCGAGGAAGGCCCCGTCTGAACTTTCCATAGGATCGGTTTCCACGATATGGGCATGGTAGCACTTCAGAATAGTTTTGCGTTCCCGGCTTGCGTTGGAGGGGAGATAAATCACCACCGGATACCCCAGGGCGGCCCCCAGCATGGCATAGGCGATCCCCGTATTACCGCTGGAGGCGTCAAGAATGGTCTTTCCTGGTTTCAGCTTTCCGGTCTCAATGCCGTCAAGGAGCATAGCCTTGGCGGCCCGGTCCTTTACCGAGCCACTGGGGTTGCAAAATTCCCCCTTGGCATAGATCGAAACACCCGCCATCGATTCCCCCTGCGCTGTAGTGGACGAGATTTTTTTCAGTTCCAAAAGGGGGGTGTTTCCCACCAAGTCAAGGACATTCATATCATATAAAACCTTAGGATATAATATATTGGGTATGCCCTTAGCTGTCAAGGCTGGGAGTATCGTGAAAGGTTTACGGCGTTTTTAATGGCGCAATAAAAAAATGCGTAGCATTTCAGGGCAATAGTAGACTGTAGTTGTCTCTGATGTACTCTAGTTGAATAATTTATTCGTATTGAGGGGTCTAATACCCCGCCCCTTGGGGCGGTTAAAAGGTATTAGCCCCCGAATATAACCACCTTTAGAGAACAACATACCCCGCTGCTTGCGGCGGGGTATTTGATTATATCATAAAGAATTAGTCAATCCCTTTGTTGAATAGAATTGATTGTAGTATACTCCAATATGCCTTATCTCAAAAGATATTGCCGTCATATCTGCTGTCATTTCTTAGTATTTTTAAGATGCACAGTAATACTGTTAATCAAAAATATATAATTTTCCACATGGCAAACACTTTCTAAATACCCCGAATTTAGCGTTTCCCGGAGTAATGCCGTATCATTCTGTGCCTCGCCCTTAATAAACTCAATAAAACTCAAATTTACAAAATCGTTTCCCCCGATAATCACCATCCACTGTATGCGGTAACTGTCGCCTTTTTTACGCTGCAACTTTTTAAAAAGTAAAAGCCCTACCTTAAAAGCGGCACAAAAAACCCCAGCACCCCGTCTAGGAAAACAATGGTCAAAAACCCTGCGGATTTTTCTCAAATCATTAACGGCGTTTCAACCTACAGGTGGGCGCTTACTCCGCCCACCCAGGGCCGCGCAACCTTGAAGCCTATGTTGCTATGGTGGCAATTTATTGGCGGCCCAAATTGTCCCTCCCCCTCGCCGCCGGGCTACGCTCACGAAAAAAGAACAAAAAAACACCGGCCTCCATGCCGGTGTTTTTTTGCCACCAGGCGGCATCCTGCCGCCCCGCCAATAAACCGCCACAGCGGGGTTCACTCCGCCCGCCCGGTGGCGTTCAACCTTCAAATCCGGCTTGCTCAGGTTGTCAAGGCTTTTTTGTAGCCAGCCCCCTACAGTAGACTGAAATAAAGTCCCATGGGCAGCGCCCCGAATTTCTCCCCAAGGCTTAGTCTACGCAGCCCTCCCCGCCTCGGCGGGGAGGGCTGAATGACGTATGCTGTCAGTGATTTCATTTTGGGTAAGTCCCTCACATAATATTTATATATGACTATTAAGTTGACTCCCTGTTCTCCTGTATGATATAATTATGAAACAGGGGGAAAGCGATGGCACAACAAGCAGCATTGACGTTATTACAATTCCAGGAGCGCTTTAAAGATGATGCGGACTAAAGTCCGCGGTATGCCGGGAACATTTATTCCACATACGATGGCCTGAGGGATTTCAGTGTCCGCATTGTGGACATACGGAGTACTATAACCATACCCGTCGGCATCTGTATACGTGTAAGAAATGCGGCTATCAGGCATCAGTGATGGCCGGGACGGTGATGCATAGAAGTCATACGCCGTTACGGAAATGGTTGCGTAAACTTTGTTTACGAGGCGATATTTCTGGCCAGTCATGACAAACGGGGGATAGCGGCGCAACGGCTGGCAGAAGAAATAGGGGTATCGTATCCAACCGCGTGGCGCGGAAACTACGTTTCCGAATGTTACAGAAAATACGCAAGGCTATGAGGGATCGGGATGCCCGGTATCAACTCGCCGGCATTGTGGAAGTTGACGATACCTACTTTGGAGGTCCGAAAAACGGCGGGAAACGGGGGCGGGGGACAGAAAAGACCAGGGTCATCGTGGCGGTCTCATTAAATGACCAGGGGAATCCCGAATATACCAAAATGGCGGTCAGCGATGATGTGACGAGCCGGAGTCTGGTCACGTTTGCCGAAAAGAATATCACCGCAGGTTCTACCATAAGCAGCGACGCATACCGCTCATACCTCAAAGCATTCTCGGATGGAACGTATACCCATGAGCCACAAAAGTTTGACGCTAAAGGTGATACGGATCACTTGCGCTGGTTACATACGGTAGTATCAAATGCGAAAGCATTTATTCTTGGGACCTATCATGGGTTGGATGCGACCCATTTTCAGGCATACCTGGACGAATTTTGCTTCCGCATGAACCGGCGGTTTTTTGCTCCACAGCTTTTTGACCGGCTTTTGTGTGCCTGTTCTTCTACCACAACCATTACTTACAAAAATCTTGTGGAGACATCTTGATAGTCATATTATATTATTTTTTTCTGTGACATTTATGTCATAAAAAAGAATATTATATATATCTGTAGGATATATATAAAAGATTGCGAGAATGAAAACACTTGGTGTCATGTGTCATCGGGCCGCCCCCCGCAGGGGGGCGGGTCAGCCCACGGCCAGCCTTTCCCGCTCTGCGGGAAGGGCTGCGTAGATAAAACTTTTGGGAAGAAGTTTTGGAAGCCGTGCTTGGATATAGGGCAGTCTCCCCGGAGGGGGGACTGAATTGTGTTTGGTCTTGGGTGTTGTTTTGATTCAGGGAGTTCCACGGTGGGCGGAGATGGGGACCAAGCTGTGGGGACTTTGCCCCTAGGATTTACTTCAGCCTCCCGCAGGGGGGCTGCTACAAAAAAGCTCTGGGAATCGGAGCAAGCCGGGCGGGAAGGTTGAACGCTACCGGGCGAGCGGAGTGAACCCCGCTGTGGCGGTTTATTGGCGGGGCGGCAGGATGCCGCCTGGTTGCAAAAAAACACCGGCAGGGAGGCCGCCCCTCCCCCTTTGAGCCGTTGATGAAGGGTTTGCGACCAGAGCGACCGCAGGGAGCGGCGGGAGCAAACCCTTCATATTTCGCGGGCGTAGCCGGCGGCGAGGGGGAGGGATAATAAGGGCCGCCAATAAATTGCCACCGTAGCAAAATAGGCTAGAAGGTTGCGCGGCCCTAGGCGGGCGGAGTAAGCGCCCCCCTCCCTGTAGGTTGAAGCGGCGTTAATGATTTGAGAAAAACCCGCAGGATTTTTCTCCTTTCTTTTCCAAGGTGGGGTGTCGGGTTTTTTTGCGCCGCTTTTGCGGGATAGCTTTTACCTTTTGAAAAACTGCGGCGCAAAAAAGGGCGGCAGTTACCGCACCTAGGGGATGATGATTACCGGGGAAAAACTAATTTGTAAATTTGGGTTTTATTGGGGCTATTAAGGGCAAGACATAAAGATACGGCATTACTCCAGGGAACGCAACCACGGGCCGGGAAACGCTAAATTCAGGGTATTTAGAATGTACTTCCCATGCGGAAAATTTTATATTTTTGATTAACAGTATTTCTGTACGTCTTAAAAATATCAAAAATGACAACAATATAAAAAAAATTTACAAGCTCAATCACTGGGTGGTGCAAGGCACAAACTTCGCCTAACATACGCTTTATGCAAACTCTTGTGTTTCCCCGTGTTCCCTTATGCTCACCTGTGATTATCTTATTACAGGACAAAGAATTAGTCAAGTAGTTTGTGCTGTCATGTGTTTCTTTGTGCTTGTGTGTTACCCTAATTTTTTTTATATTGTTGTCATTTTTGATATTTTTAAGACGTACAGAAATACTGTTAATCAAAAATATAAAATTTTCCGCATGGGAAGTACATTCTAAATACCCTGAATTTAGCGTTTCCCGGCCCGTGGTTGCGTTCCCTGGAGTAATGCCGTATCTTTATGTCTTGCCCTTAATAGCCCCAATAAAACCCAAATTTACAAATTAGTTTTTCCCCGGTAATCATCATCCCCTAGGTGCGGTAACTGCCGCCCTTTTTTGCGCCGCAGTTTTTCAAAAGGTAAAAGCTATCCCGCAAAAGCGGCGCAAAAAAACCCGACACCCCACCTTGGAAAAGAAAGGAGAAAAATCCTGCGGGTTTTTCTCAAATCATTAACGCCGCTTCAACCTACAGGGAGGGGGGCGCTTACTCCGCCCGCCTAGGGCCGCGCAACCTTCTAGCCTATTTTGCTACGGTGGCAATTTATTGGCGGCCCTTATTATCCCTCCCCCTCGCCGCCGGCTACGCCCGCGAAATATGAAGGGTTTGCTCCCGCCGCTCCCTGCGGTCGCTCTGGTCGCAAACCCTTCATCAACGGCTCAAAGGGGGAGGGGCGGCCTCCCTGCCGGTGTTTTTTTGCAACCAGGCGGCATCCTGCCGCCCCGCCAATAAACCGCCACAGCGGGGTTCACTCCGCTCGCCCGGTAGCGTTCAACCTTCCCGCCCGGCTTGCTCCGATTCCCAGAGCTTTTTTGTAGCAGCCCCCCTGCGGGAGGCTGAAGTAAATCCTAGGGGCAAAGTCCCCACAGCTTGGTCCCCATCTCCGCCCACCGTGGAACTCCCTGAATCAAAACAACACCCAAGACCAAACACAATTCAGTCCCCCCTCCGGGGAGACTGCCCTATATCCAAGCACGGCTTCCAAAACTTCTTCCCAAAAGTTTTATCTACGCAGCCCTTCCCGCAGAGCGGGAAAGGCTGGCCGTGGGCTGACCCGCCCCCCTGCGGGGGGCGGCCCGATGACACATGACACCAAGTGTTTTCATTCTCGCAATCTTTTATATATATCCTACAGATATATATAATATTCTTTTTTATGACATAAATGTCACAGAAAAAAATAATATAATATGACTATCAAGATGTCTCCACAAGATTTTTGTAAGTAATGGTTGTGGTAGAAGAACAGGCACACAAAAGCCGGTCAAAAAGCTGTGGAGCAAAAAACCGCCGGTTCATGCGGAAGCAAAATTCGTCCAGGTATGCCTGAAAATGGGTCGCATCCAACCCATGATAGGTCCCAAGAATAAATGCTTTCGCATTTGATACTACCGTATGTAACCAGCGCAAGTGATCCGTATCACCTTTAGCGTCAAACTTTTGTGGCTCATGGGTATACGTTCCATCCGAGAATGCTTTGAGGTATGAGCGGTATGCGTCGCTGCTTATGGTAGAACCTGCGGTGATATTCTTTTCGGCAAACGTGACCAGACTCCGGCTCGTCACATCATCGCTGACCGCCATTTTGGTATATTCGGGATTCCCCTGGTCATTTAATGAGACCGCCACGATGACCCTGGTCTTTTCTGTCCCCCGCCCCCGTTTCCCGCCGTTTTTCGGACCTCCAAAGTAGGTATCGTCAACTTCCACAATGCCGGCGAGTTGATACCGGGCATCCCGATCCCTCATAGCCTTGCGTATTTTCTGTAACATTCGGAAACGTAGTTTCCGCGCCACGCGGTTGGATACGATACCCCTATTTCTTCTGCCAGCCGTTGCGCCGCTATCCCCCGTTTGTCATGACTGGCCAGAAATATCGCCTCGTAAACAAAGTTTACGCAACCATTTCCGTAACGGCGTATGACTTCTATGCATCACCGTCCCGGCCATCACTGATGCCTGATAGCCGCATTTCTTACACGTATACAGATGCCGACGGGTATGGTTATAGTACTCCGTATGTCCACAATGCGGACACTGAAATCCCTCAGGCCATCGTATGTGGAATAAATGTTCCCGGCATACCGCGGACTTTAGTCCGCATCATCTTTAAAGCGCTCCTGGAATTGTAATAACGTCAATGCTGCTTGTTGTGCCATCGCTTTCCCCCTGTTTCATAATTATATCATACAGGAGAACAGGGAGTCAACTTAATAGTCATATATAAATATTATGTGAGGGACTTACCCAAAATGAAATCACTGACAGCATACGTCATTCAGCCCTCCCCGCCGAGGCGGGGAGGGCTGCGTAGACTAAGCCTTGGGGAGAAATTCGGGGCGCTGCCCATGGGACTTTATTTCAGTCTACTGTAGGGGGCTGGCTACAAAAAAGCCTTGACAACCTGAGCAAGCCGGATTTGAAGGTTGAACGCCACCGGGCGGGCGGAGTGAACCCCGCTGTGGCGGTTTATTGGCGGGGCGGCAGGATGCCGCCTGGTGGCAAAAAAACACCGGCATGGAGGCCGGTGTTTTTTTGTTCTTTTTTCGTGAGCGTAGCCCGGCGGCGAGGGGGAGGGACAATTTGGGCCGCCAATAAATTGCCACCATAGCAACATAGGCTTCAAGGTTGCGCGGCCCTGGGTGGGCGGAGTAAGCGCCCACCTGTAGGTTGAAACGCCGTTAATGATTTGAGAAAAATCCGCAGGGTTTTTGACCATTGTTTTCCTAGACGGGGTGCTGGGGTTTTTTGTGCCGCTTTTAAGGTAGGGCTTTTACTTTTTAAAAAGTTGCAGCGTAAAAAAGGCGACAGTTACCGCATACAGTGGATGGTGATTATCGGGGGAAACGATTTTGTAAATTTGAGTTTTATTGAGTTTATTAAGGGCGAGGCACAGAATGATACGGCATTACTCCGGGAAACGCTAAATTCGGGGTATTTAGAAAGTGTTTGCCATGTGGAAAATTATATATTTTTGATTAACAGTATTACTGTGCATCTTAAAAATACTAAGAAATGACAGCAGATATGACGGCAATATCTTTTGAGATAAGGCATATTGGAGTATACTACAATCAATTCTATTCAACAAAGGGATTGACTAATTCTTTATGATATAATCAAATACCCCGCCGCAAGCAGCGGGGTATGTTGTTCTCTAAAGGTGGTTATATTCGGGGGCTAATACCTTTTAACCGCCCCAAGGGGCGGGGTATTAGACCCCTCAATACGAATAAATTATTCAACTAGAGTACATCAGAGACAACTACAGTCTACTATTGCCCTGAAATGCTACGCATTTTTTTATTGCGCCATTAAAAACGCCGTAAACCTTTCACGATACTCCCAGCCTTGACAGCTAAGGGCATACCCAATATATTATATCCTAAGGTTTTATATGATATGAATGTCCTTGACTTGGTGGGAAACACCCCCCTTTTGGAACTGAAAAAAATCTCGTCCACTACAGCGCAGGGGGAATCGATGGCGGGTGTTTCGATCTATGCCAAGGGGGAATTTTGCAACCCCAGTGGCTCGGTAAAGGACCGGGCCGCCAAGGCTATGCTCCTTGACGGCATTGAGACCGGAAAGCTGAAACCAGGAAAGACCATTCTTGACGCCTCCAGCGGTAATACGGGGATCGCCTATGCCATGCTGGGGGCCGCCCTGGGGTATCCGGTGGTGATTTATCTCCCCTCCAACGCAAGCCGGGAACGCAAAACTATTCTGAAGTGCTACCATGCCCATATCGTGGAAACCGATCCTATGGAAAGTTCAGACGGGGCCTTCCTCGCCGCCAGGGCCGAAGCGGAGGCCCACCCCGACAAATACTTTTTCCCCAACCAGTACAACAACGATGCCAACTGGAAGGCCCACTTCAATTCCACGGGGATTGAAATTTGGGAGCAGACCGGGCACAAGGTCACCCACTTTATTACCGGTATGGGTACCAGCGGCACCTTTATGGGCACCTCGCGGCGGCTCAAGGAATACAACCCGAACATCCAGGTTATTGCGGTTCAGCCCGATTCGCCTTTTCATGGTATTGAGGGCACTAAACACATGGGAACCACCATTCAGCCGGGCTTTTACGATGAACGCTTTCCGGACCGCATTGTCGAGGTTAGCACCGAAGGTGCCTATGCCATGGCCCGCCGTCTCGCCCGTGAGGAAGGTATCTTTGCCGGTATCAGTTCCGGGGCCAATGTGCTTGCGGCTCTCAATCTTGCCAAAACAGTCCCCGCCGGATCACTCATTGTTACCATTATATGTGACAGCGGTTCCCGGTATCTTTCTGACCCCTTCTGGGATGAACATCCCACGGGGGATGCCGCAGACAATAGTACCGGGAGAAACCGGTGATCGATCTAAAGGCCGAATGGGATGCCACAATCAGGCGGGAGGGGGAAAATGCCTACCCCAACGAATGCTGCGGGGTGCTCCTGGGTACGCTCCTTGAGGACGATAGCCGCCGGGTGGAAAATATCCTCCCCATCGACAACAAGCGGGAAGAAGCGGAACAGTACCACCGTTTTGAGATACAACCCGAAGATTACATGCGGGCCGAAAAGGAGGCCCGCAGCCAGGGGCTGGATGTGTTGGGTTTCTACCATTCACATCCGGATCATCCGGCTCGACCATCGGGTTTCGATCAAGACCACGCCCTGCCTTTCTATTCGTACATTATTGTTGCAGTAGAAAAGGGCAAGTCAGCAAGCCTGACCAGTTGGGAATTAACAACGGACAGGACACAATTTTTGGAGGAGGAAATAAAATCATGGCGGTAAGTATACAAGTACCAACGGCCCTGCGGACCTTTACGGAGCGCAAGAGCGAAGTCGCGGTGGAGGGCAGGACCGTGGGGGAAGCGATCAACGCCCTTGCGGCGCTCTACCCCGATATCCGGCAGCACCTGTTTCAAGGCGAAGGTGAACATAGTTCACCAGAACTGCGTTCCTTTATCAACATTTTTGTGGGGGAAACCAACATCAAAAAATTGGATGGGCTTAACACCAAGGTTCCAGACGGTGGTACGATCATGCTGGTGCCAGCCATAGCCGGGGGCAGGTAATTACAGAATGACCGAGAGTGTTATAAAAGATAGAGATCTCCCCGATCTGACCAATGAAGAAATCGGCCGCTACAGTCGGCATCTGCTCCTGCCTGAGGTGGGCCTTGAAGGGCAGAAGCGGCTTAAAGAGGCGAAGGTGCTTCTGGTGGGAACCGGGGGACTCGGCGCACCACTGGCCCTGTACCTTGCCGCCGCCGGAGTGGGAACCCTGGGGATCGTGGACTTCGATTTTGTGGAGGAGTCCAACCTCCAGCGGCAGGTGATCCACGGGACCAAGGATGTGGGGCGGCCCAAGGTGGCTTCCGCCAAGGACCGGATCAAGGGGATCAACCCCCGGTGCAATGTAGTGACCTACAATACGATGCTCACCAGCGCCAACGCCTTGGACATCATGAAGGACTACGATGTGGTAGCGGACGGCACCGACAACTACCAGACCCGGTATCTGGTGAACGATGCCTGCGTTCTTCTGGGCATCCCCAATGTGTACGGATCGATCTTCCAGTTTGAGGGGCAGGCTTCGGTGTTTTACGCTAAGGAAGGCCCCTGTTACCGGTGTTTATACCCGGAGCCGCCGCCCCCCGGATTGGTTCCTTCCTGCGCGGAAGGCGGTGTTGTCGGGGTACTCCCCGGTATCGTGGGCTGCCTGCAGGCCAACGAGGTGATCAAACTCATCGTGGGCGGCGGAGACACCCTGATCGGGCGGCTCCTTCTTTTTGACGCCTGGAAGCTCAAATTCCGGGAACTGGAACTGGACAAGGACCCCCACTGCCCCATCTGCGGCAAATCACCCACGATCTACGAGCTCATCGACTACGAGCAATTCTGCGGGCTCAAAAAAAATCAAGATGAGGAACCGGTGGAAATTATCACCGCAAGGGAATTGAAGGAACGGATTGACCGGAACGATCCCTTGCAGATCATCGACACGCGGGAGCCCCATGAGCGGGCCATCGTCAAATTCCCCCAGGCCAGGGCGATCCCCTTGGGACAAATGGCCCGGCGCATCGATGAGTTTGATCCTGCTGTGGATGCAGTGTTCATCTGCAAGATCGGGCAGCGGAGCGTCTTCGCCATCCGGGCGCTGCGGGAAGCGGGCTACAAGGGCCGACTCCTCAATTTAAAGGATGGCATCAACGCATGGGCAAGAGAAGTAGATACTACTTTACCTACATATTAAGGAGTTTTGCGAAACTTCGTTTCGCTTCGATATAAATTGTACGGCGATTTCGCCGCACGAAACAGGAGTTTATCATGGCAGACAAAAATCTGAATGTACTAGGACGGGATGCCGCGTATCAGCTGGCGAACATCACCAAAACCGCGCCCCAATACGGCGCCCTTACCCCCAAGTATCTGGCGCGGGTGCTGGAGTTCAAGGGACTGGAAGCGGGCATCTACCGGGTCAACAAGGTCGCCGAAGGGGACACACCTCTGGATGTGCTTTGCAGCCAGGACCCCAAAAAGATCGACATTCCTCAGGGCTATGTGGAATATCAGACCAAGCCCCGTGAATACGAGCTCAATTCGATTTCTACTATTATAAATGTGAACACCAGGATTTCCGATGTCTACAGTTCCCCTTACGATCAGGTGAAGGAACAGCTCAACCTGGCAATCGAGAGCTTGAAGGAGCGGCAGGAGAGCCAGTTGGTTAACAGCGATGATTACGGGCTCCTCAAGAACGTGGCCGACTCCCAGCGGGTGCAGCCCCGCTACGGTCGCCCCATGCCCGACGATCTTGACGAACTGATCAGCAAGGTCTGGAAAGACCCCTCGTTCTTCCTCGCCCATCCTCGTGCCATCGCCGCCTTTGAGCGTGAATGCACCCGGCGCGGCGTACCCCCGGTCACCGTGAACATCGCGGGCGGCAACTTCATCGCATGGCGGGGCATCCCCATCATCCCCACGGACAAACTTTTTGTGGACGGCCTCAAAAATCCCAAGGGCAAGGGTGGCAAAACCAACATCCTCCTGGTCCGCACCGGCGAAGCCAAACGAGGGGTCATCGGCCTTTTCCAGGCAGGGCTCCCCGGCGAACAGTCACGGGGCCTTTCGGTCCGCTTCCGGGGCATCGACGACAACGGGGTCGCCTCCTACCTGCTTTCCCTGTACTGCTCAGCGGCCATCCTCGCCGACGACGCCCTTGCCGTACTGGAAGACGTCGAAGTAGGTGAATACTATGACTACAGCTAGCCAGCCGGGCGATTACGGTCTGCCGGACCCGGCGGAGATCGCCGGACTGGCGGCGGCCTACTTCCCGGAGTTCACGGTGCCAGGCACCGTTTCATCGCCCGGTGTCTCCCCCGCACTTACCGCAGGCCGCTACAGCGCGGGCAACCAGGCTCCGCTTGGCAGGTATACCCTGCAAGAAGGCGACCTGCTACGGATCATTGATGAACTGATATCTCCGGCGGACGCAGCAAATCCGAAAACGGTGCTTGGCACTATTCCGGCCCCCACCTACGAACCGGTGGTCCGTCCCGAAGACGCCCCAAAAGGCCCGCAGGGAACCGATCCATCAAACGCAAACGTGACGGCGGCTTCCTCATCACCCACTCCTGGCCACTCATTGCTCACTACCTACGTTGGCCCCAAAAGCCTCGCCGCTATCCGCGCGGATTTTCCCATACTTTCGGAAAAGGTGAACGGCAAGGACCTCGTGTGGCTGGACAACGCCGCCACTACCCAGCGGCCCCGGCAGGTGATCGACCGGCTGACCTATTACTATGAGCACGAAAACTCAAACGTTCACCGGGGGGCACATGAACTGGCCGCCCGGTCTACCGATGCCTACGAGGATGCACGGGGAAAGGTTGCAAAGTTCATCGGCGCGCCTTCGGCGGACAACATCGTCTTTGTGCGGGGGACCACCGAAGCTATCAACCTTGCGGCCAATGCTTATGTGAAGCCCTTTCTTAAACCCGGCGACGAGATCATCCTGACATTGTTGGAACACCACGCCAACATCGTGCCCTGGCAGCTTATTGCCGAGGAAACCGGCGCAGTCCTCCGGGTTGCTCCCATTGACGATTCAGGGCAGATCATCATTTCCGAGTACGTCAAGCTCTTTAATCGGCGCACCCGCTTTGTTTCGGCAACCCAGGTGTCAAACGCCCTGGGGACCGTCGCGCCGGTGGCGGAGATGATTCAAATCGCCCACGCCAATGGGGTGCGTATCCTCATCGACGGGGCCCAGTCAATTTCCCACATGCCCATCAATGTTACGGCTTTAGATGCGGATATTTTCGTATTCTCGGGACACAAAATCTTTGCACCTACGGGGATCGGCGTACTCTACGGCAAGGCCGATGTGTTGGAAGCAGCACGACCCTGGCAGGGGGGCGGCAACATGATCGCCGATGTCACCTTTGAGCGGACTCTCTACCAAGGGCCCCCGAACAAGTTTGAAGCCGGTACGGGTAACATCGCAGACGCGGTGGGGCTTGGTGCGGCGCTGGACTATGTCTCAGGCATTGGAATGGCCAACATCGCCGCTTGGGAACATGAGTTGCTGCGCTACGGTATGACAGAAATGTCCAAGGTTCCCGGCCTGCACCTGGTGGGCACCGCCGTGCAAAAGGCCAGCGTCCTTTCTTTTGTGCTGGACGGCCATGGTCTTGAGGAAGTGGGTAAGTATCTGAACATCCATGGCATCGCGGTCCGCGCCGGGCATCACTGCGCCCAGCCGGTACTGCGCCGTTTTGGCCTTGAAGGTACCGTACGGCCCTCCCTGGCGTTTTACAACACCCCGGAGGAAATCGACAAACTGGTCCGGGCACTGTACAGCCTGGCAGGTCATTAGGGCTGAAATTGACGAGGGGATTTGCGGTTCCGCAAATCCCCTCATTGCTTATCGGGCAACCTTGAAGGGTGGCCGGACTTTTATATCACCCCTACCAACGGCTTTTGCTGTCTCAAGACATCTCCGATGCGGCTACAATCGTCAGAAAGCACTCATCCGGCAGCAGCTCCTCGCCGCTGTTGCCCTTGAAGATTTATAGCCATGGTTAGATTTAACGTGAGGCTATGCGACCTGTTGACCCTCTCCCCGCCGTCCCCCTACAATGAACACATGGCATTAAACTGCGGTATCGTGGGGCTCCCCAATGTGGGGAAGTCCACCATCTTTTCGGCCCTGAGCTCCGCCCCTGCGGAGGCGGCCAATTATCCCTTCTGCACGATTAACCCCAACATCGGCATTGTGAATGTCCCTGATCAGCGGCTGACAAAGCTTTCGGAACTTTTCAAGCCGGAGCGCACTATACCTGCGGCGGTGGAATTTGTGGATATCGCGGGTCTGGTTAAGGGGGCGTCCCAGGGTGAAGGGCTGGGGAACCAGTTCCTCTCCCACATCCGGGAAGTGGGGGTAATTGCCCAGGTGGTCCGCTGTTTTGATGACCCCGACATTATCCATGTGAGCAACAAGGTGGACCCTGCCGACGACATGGAAACCATCAACGTGGAGCTTGCCCTGGCGGACCTGGACACCCTACAGAAACGGCGGGACCGGGCTGACCGGGCCTTAAAAGTACAGGCCAAGGCGGAGCAGAAAAGCGCCGAGACGGTGCTGTCCGCCCTTGCCAAGATAGGACCTGCCCTGGAAAACGGCAAACCTGTCCGCTCGGTGGACCTAAGCGATGACGAAAAGGCCGCCGTCTACGACTGCCACTTTATCACCGCCAAGCCCCAGCTTTATGTCTGCAATGTTGATGAAGCGGGGATGAAGGCTGCTATTGCCGGTGGCAATAGCTTGGCCGGGGGAGGGCAGGCCAACGCCTATGTTGAGGCAGTGCGGAAGCGGGCTGCGGCGGAAGGCTCCGAAGCGGTGTGCATCTGCGGCAAATTCGAGGCCGAGCTGGGGTCACTGGAAGATGAGGCGGATAAGCTGGCCTTTCTGGAAGAGCTGGGCCTTAAGGAATCGGGCCTGAGCGCCCTGATCCATGCTAGTTACCGGCTTTTGGGCCTGCGGACCTTTTTTACTGCCGGGGCAGACGAATGCCGGGCCTGGACCATCCGCGCCGGGGACAGCGCCCCAAAAGCCGCCGGGGTCATCCACACCGATTTTGAGAAGGGCTTTATCAAGGCCGAAGTCTATTCATACAACGACATCATCCAATACGGCACGGAAGCGAAGATCAAGGAAGCGGGGAAGTACCGCATTGAAGGGAAGGAGTACACCGTGCAGGACGGCGATGTGATGTTCTTCAAGTTCAATGTCTAGTCATCAATGTCCAAACGGTGCCGGGCGCCATGTCTGATAAACATACCATACTGAAAAATTCCTTCGGTCATACTGAATTCCGTCCGGGACAGGAGGAGGTGATTGACGCCATCCTCGCAGGTCAGGATGTTTTGGCGATCATGCCCACCGGGGCGGGGAAGTCCCTCTGTTACCAGATACCGGCCCTCATGCTGGATGGGCTCACGGTGGTTATTTCACCTCTTATTTCGTTGATGAAGGATCAGGTGAACGCCCTTACCGACGCCGGGGTCCGGGCAGCATGCCTGAACAGCGCCCTTTCCCCCGCCGAATACGTTGAAGTTATCAACGGCGCTACACGGGGAGATTACTCCATTCTCTACATAGCCCCGGAACGGCTTTCCGGGACGGAAATTCAGCGTTTTGCCGATGCCCAAAATATTCCCTTGGTGGTTATCGACGAGGCCCACTGCGTTTCCCAGTGGGGCCATGATTTCCGGCCCAGCTATCTTCAGATTGCCGAATTTATCCGGTCCCTGAGAAGGCGGCCCGTTACGGCGGCCTTTACCGCCACCGCTACCAGCAAGGTCAAGGAAGACATCCTCCGGGCATTAAAACTGAAAGAGCCCCATACCTTGACCACCGGCTTTGACCGGGAGAACCTCTACTTTGGGGTGGAGAAGCCCAGGGACAAGGCCGCCGCCCTGCTGGAATTTCTTGAAAAGCGAAAAAACCGCAGCGGCATCGTCTACTGTTCCACCCGCAAAACCGTGGACGAGGTTTGGGGCCTTTTGCGGGACAGGGGCTTTCCCACAACCCGCTACCATGCGGGCCTTCCCGATCACGAGCGCCACGAAAATCAGGATGATTTTCAGTATGACCGCAAGCCCATCATCGTCGCCACAAATGCCCTGGGCATGGGGATCGACAAGTCAAACGTCTCCTTTGTGATCCACTACAACATGCCCAAGAACATCGAAAGCTACTATCAGGAGGCGGGCCGGGCCGGCCGTGACGGGGGGCCTGCGGAATGTGTCCTTTTCTACAGCGGGGCGGATGTGCGGACAAATCAGTTTCTTATCCAGAATGGCCGGGACGAGGAAGAGGAAAGGGACGAGGCCCTTATCACTCATAACCTTGAACTCCTCAAACAGATGACCTTTTACGCCACCGGGACCGACTGCCTCCGCTCCCGGCTTCTCTCCTATTTCGGGGAAAAGCCGCCCTCCTTTTGCGGGAATTGTTCCAACTGTCTGACCAAATTTGAGGAGGCGGACATCAGGGTGGATGCCCAAAAAATCGTCTCCTGCGTGTACCGGCTCAAACAGCGGGGACGGAGCTTCGGAAAGACAACCGTGGTTGACATCCTGCGGGGCAGCAAAAGGGAACGGATATTTTCCATGGGCCTTGATACCTTGAGTACCTGGGGCATCATGGCGGATACCGATGCCCATAGGGTGCGGGTCATTCTGGATTACCTCGTGGACAGGGGCTATCTTACCCTGGAAGGCAATGAATATCCGGTGCTGGTCCTCTGTGCCGCCTCGGAGCAGATCATCCGGTCAAAGGAGCCCCTCATCATGATGGTCCCCAGGGAAGCCGCTCCGCCCCCATCGCATAAAAAATCTCTTATCCTGGAACTGCCCCCCGATGACGAAGTCCTCTTCACAAAGCTCACGCGGCTGCGGAAAAAATTGGCCCAGGAAGCGGGCGCTCCCGCTTACATCATCTTCCCCGATTCCAGCCTGCGGGACATGTGCCGGAAGCGGCCCGTGACGGAACGGATGTTTCTGGAAATCAGCGGGGTAGGGGCCGTCAAGAACGAAAAATACGGCTCTCTTTTTACCACACTCATCCGGGAGCACGAGGAAGAAACCGCCGTTATCGGGGAATAGCATGTTTTAATTATTTAGTGGTATAATGGCCGATAAGATAATATGGTAGATTCTTTCCATTTAAGCAAATATTCCCTCTTCGGCGGCCTTTTAATGGAACAGATCGATGAGATACTGCCCCTGATGAAGCACGAGACATACGCTGCGGGGCAGAATATCATCACTGAAGGGGAACCAAACGACCAGATTCGCTTCATTATTTCCGGCCGGGCGGAGGTGTTTAAAAACGGACTGGTTCTGGCGGAATGTCAGATGGGGGACACCGTGGGGGAGATGGAAGTTCTGGACATGCTGCCCTCGGCGGCTACGGTCCGGGCCATAAGCACCGTGGAGATCGCCTCCCTCTCCAACACCACCCTGCACGGCATCTACAAACGGGACATCAAAGCCTTTGCCCTCATCATGATGAACCTTGCACGGGACCTCGCCCGCCGCCTGCACCGCGCAGACGAACTGGCAACCGGGAGCAAGGGCGAAACCCTGCAGCGCTCCGAGTATTTCATCAGCTAACCGTTTTTCTCCAGCCAGCCAAGGGCCGTTGCCGCATAGGCCGCCGCGCCCTGGGACAGGACCGCTTCGTTGTACTTCGCCCTGGGGTGATGCATGGAATAGGCGTAGCCCTCCTCGGGGCTGCCGGCGTTCAGCATCATCATCACGCTGGGAACCTTCTGGGTAATAAAGGAAAAGTCCTCGGAGCCGCCGAGCCGGGCGAAGCCCAGCTTTGCCGGGTCTACCACCGTTGCGCCGAACAGGTCCGCAAGGCTTGCACGCACATCGGCGGCCACCTTGGGATCGATAATCACCGAAGGACAGCCTTCAATGATAAGCGGTTCGGCCTTTGCCCGGAAACTTTCGGCAATGCTGCGGGCCAGGGCCGGTACCCGTTCCAGAATGAATTTCCGTACATCGTTGTTGTAGGTGCGGATCGTACCCTTCAAAAGAGCGGTTTCGGGGATTACGTTGTTCGCCTCCCCGGCGTGGAGCATCCCCACGGTGATTATCGCTGTTTCCGCCGGGACCACCTCCCGGCTGACGATGGTTTGCAGGGCCTGGTAAAGGTGGCTGGCAACGAGCAGGGGATCGACGCACTGATCCGGCATGGCCCCGTGCCCGCCCTTGCCGCGGATGGTAATTTCAAAGCTGTCAGAGGCGGAACTGAAGGCCCCGCCGCCGGGAACCAGAATGATCCCGGTAGGCATGGGGAACCCCGCGGCCACATGGAACATGGCGGCGGCGTCAACCCTGGGGTTCTCCAGAATCCCCTCTGCCACCATGGATTTTGCCCCTTCCAGGGTTTCCTCCCCCGGCTGGAACATCAGTTTCACCACCCCCTTGATTTCGGCTTCATGTGCCTTGAGCAGTTTTGCCGCCCCCAGGAGCATGGCAGTATGCAGATCGTGGCCGCAGGCGTGCATGGCGCCGTTGGTCGATTTGAAATCAAGGTCCGTGTCCTCCGTGACCGGGAGCGCGTCCATATCCGCCCGGAGGAGGAAACATTTATCCCCCTTTCCCACGGTTACCGAAAGGCCGCTGGGGCCCACATCTTTGACCTGATAGCCCATGGCGGTAAGCTTTTCCCGGACCAGCGCCGTGGTAGCGGGAAGCTTCATACCCAGTTCCGGGTTTTTGTGGATCTGCCGGCGGATGGCAATCAATTCATCTTGTAAAGCTTTTGACTCGGTAATCAAATCGATCATTTTATTTCCTCCCCAGGAAAAAATACCTTAATCTGTCCTTTCTTGAAAAGCCCCTTGGTCCAAAACCAGGTGATGGGCAGCAGGAGCAGGATGAGGAACCCCTGGTAGACCGTGAGCAGCTGATCCAGCGGAGGAGGGGGGGCCAAAATTTTAAACACCAAATGAATGGCAACCAGCAGGATCATCGGGAGGATCAGAGCCTTGAGGCGGCCCCGGGTCTGTATGCCGCCGCCAAGATTACTGCCGAATATCCCTACCGCAAGGGAGCCGAAAAGGGCGGGCAGGATATACCCCGAAGCAAGTTTCACCGAAGGAAGGGTCAGTATGGGCTGGAGGGGAAGGATCAGAAGCACCCCCGCAATGACAATCAGGATGGTCACAAAGCTGGAAACGCTTACCGCGATGGAGGTGACGATATCCGCGTCTTCGGTGCCGTTCTCCACATCCAGAAGCTGGAGGGCGGTGTTTGCCACCGGCAGTTTGAGGTTCATCACATTGCCGGTGATCAGGGCAAGGTAGATGGAGCTGCCGAAGATCGGGGTATAGGCGATAACCTCGGAGAGCGCCGCCGGGGCGAAGATCGCCAGGAGCCCAATCGAGACGGTAATGATCTTGAGCAGCGGAGGCATGGCGTCAAAGTAGATACCCGCGATAATGGGCATACCGAGCATGACGATAAGGGCGATAACCGCGCCGATACGGCCCAAACGGTGCATGGAATCAATGTGGGCCTTGCCCGCGGCATCAAGCCCGGCAGTATTGGAACTTTGTTCACTCATTTTAACGCTCCTTAATTAAGCAATCCGGTCCAGAGGACCGAGGAAGCCATGGCCAGAATCATGCTGATGGCAAGAATAAAACTCTTGAGCCAGGACAGTTTCTCTTGTTTTGCAGCGGCGCCGAGGGCAATGGTGATCGCCACACTGGTACAGATGGTGAGGAGCCTGACGATGCCGGTCTTGCTGTAATCCAGTAACATGGGGGTAACGAATACCACGATGATCACCAGAATAAAGATGCTGCCCCCCAGGGCACCCCATCGTTTATCCCCGCTCTTGAGATTCATGGTTCCGGCCTGTATCTTTTTTGAGATAAAAGGGGATACACAGATACCAAACATGATGCCAATGGACATGACAAACATCACCAGCACAAAATCCTGGGCCGTGGCCTCCGATAGTTGGCCCAGGCTAAGCCCCACGGCCTTGATAGCCGAATCCGCAGCCATGGTTTCGTACATTACGGCCCCTACCACCGAAAGCCGCCACCAGGGCCAGGGGATGCCCAGAAGGGCAACCAGTGAGAAAAGCCCGATAACAATGGCCAGGGAGGGGACAATGGTCGCGGAAACAGAAGCCTTGACCACGGTCATCAATTTTTCCCGTGAATACCCCTTTGCCAGCGCCCTTTTCCATGACTTCCGCATGGAAACAACCGCAAGACCGGCTACATAAAGAATACCGATGATCACCATTAAATAGATAAGCCAATGGTTCGCGGCATCATAAAAACCCATATCGATACCTCGCTAAAAAAAGATAAGAAATGATACCTGAGTATGGGGGGGAAGTCAAATTAATACGTATTGTCTTGCAGACACGGTAACACAACGCCTTTAATGGGTTATCGTTCTTAATGAATCAAGGTACGCGGCAAATTCCCTGGCAAAGCCGTCCCCGGTAATTATGATTTCTGCACTGCGGATCGCCCTTTGCCGCGCATCGCTTTGTGTGGTATGCCCCTCCCGTCCGGTTTCAGAAAATGACAGTAACTCTGCGCTATCTTTGCCCATTAGAGCGACGGTTATCGCCGGGGGCGCCGCAGGTGGAGAAGCTGGTTCGGGGGGAGTGAAAGCGCCCGGTCTATTTCTAAACCGGGTTGTTGTCAGATGCACGGTCAGTGCGTTCCCCCTAATTGTTCAGTATGCCGCCAACGTCACGTATTTGTTTAATGAGATCAGTATAAATTGCACGTTCCGCAGCAGACATAGTGGTATTGTTATCAATGATATTCTGGATGTTCGCGGCAACCTGTTCGTCAAGCTGCTTTTGATTGATAGTCCAGAGCGCCCAGGCCCGCGTCTCTATCACTTCGGTTGTGGTGTTCCGTACGGTCTGCCACCAATCACCGGTTTTTGTTGCGCCGTTAAATGACGCATTGCTCAATGATTCCGCAGCGCTTCTCAGGTTCGCCTCGGTGTCTGCGCCCCGCTCACCTTCCAAACTCGCCGACATGCTTGAAGAAACCGTGGTGGAAACTTTCTGCGCTATCGCCTGCGGGCCTGAGGCGTTGGCAACCCACGCAGTGGCAAAATCCTTACTCGCGTCGGCATATTCAATCACGAAACAATACAGCCCCTTATAGATCGACAATTTTTGGATATCAAGATTACCGCCCATAATGTAGGCAGCGACCCACTCCGGTGTCTGAATACCAAACGCCGCGCCCTTATCGTCGAGCACTTCTGTTTTTTGTTTCGGCCCTGTTGATGTGCACCCAGCCAACACCGACAGTGCGATTGCGGCGATGTACAATGCACTCGCCTTCCTTCCATTAAATCTCTTCATTTTCTTTCTCCTTAACAATATCTGCAAGCCGGCGCTGTAACACAACGCCTCACGGCTTATCTCATGATAAAGTATGTTCATAATGAACCAAGGTACGCGTCAAATTCTCTGACAAACTCACCTTCGGTAATAAGCGTTTCCGCACTGCGGATCGCCCGTTGCCGCGCTTCATTTTGGGTGACATGTCCCTCCCGGTTGGTTTCGGAAAAGGACAGTAACGCTGCGCCGTCCTTATCCGTTAAAGAAGCGGTCAACACAAACCGGGTATATTGATACCGCGAATCGGTGACCGGTGCGTCTTCCATTTTAAAGTCCGCAGAGAGGGTGTAGCCTCCTGATGCGGCGCTTAATGCGGCGCTTGTTTTAAATCCCCGTTTGGAAAAAACCGAGGCAAATGCCTTTGAGAGACGGCTGTCCACATCCCCTGCTACCCTTACCTGAATGACGATCAAAGCCGCTTCCTCCCGCAAAGAGGAACGAATCGCCTCCGCGTTTCCATACGCGGGCCGTTGGATCACCGTGCCCGGACTCAGTACCCCAAGGATGACGTAAAAATTATCCGTTAATTCCGCAACGCCTGCGGCAAGGCTGAGATTTTCATAAGCAGCAAAGGTTCCGCTTGTCCGTTTCGCGGATGCTTTGAGCGTTTCAATCAGTTTTTCGTTTTCCTGAATCAGCGCACCATACCGGGCCGCGCCTTCCGCCCTTTGCATCCGTGCGCTTGCATAGACCTGCCCGCTGCGGCTGTCGGTCCAAAAATCCCGTTGAACACCAATGAGACCGGACACTTCCGAAACCGTGGTAATCTCCATTGCCAGAGTACCGATTCGCTCAGCATCACTGTTTTCTTTTCCCCGGCTTTGCTGGACCTTGCTCACTAAAACCTGATTGGCCCTGGTTATCCCCTGAACATCCAGACGAAAGGTTTGGGCGAGCGCGTTCAATGCGGCGTTTTCGGCAGTGATCCTGTCCCTGCCGGTTTCGACAACACAAAGCCAGTCGCTATCCGGGTATGCGTCCTGGGGATTGGTAACCCAGAGCGGCGCTTTTCCTGTAGCTGCCGGGCCTGTGGTTCCGCAGGAAAGGAACAGCAGGGCGAGTACCGCTGATACAAAAGCCTTTTTCATGCGCCGCCCTTGTAACGCGATGATTTTTGTGGTACATTCAGAACAGGAGTATTTGCAATGTGTACCGTTACGCTTGAATTACCGGACGAAGTGGTGGAAATCGCCAAAAAACAAGGTTCATTAACCCCTGCGGCCATTGAAAAGTATATACGGGACCGGTATTCCGGTGATGCGTCCATGAGAAAACACCACGCCGATGGCGCAATGGAAAACGTCATAGATGAACACGACAGGCAAGAACGTGCGGAATATAGTAAAGACGCCCCGGGAAAGCCTGCCGTACCCTTGCTTGCATTACGCGGTTCCTGTAAAGGCATTGACACTCTGGACGCATATTTTGAGCGCAAGCGCGCCGATAAAGTCCTTGAAGATGTACTATAATGCCGGGAACCGAAGATTTTTTCTATGTATTCGACGCCTGCGCCTTGCTTGCGCTCTTTAATGACGAAGAAGGCGCCGATGTTGTCGCCGATCTTATTATGCAGGCCAATACCAGCGAGGCGTTTATCTATATGAGCATTGTCCAGGTTCTCGAAGTCTACTATGATCGAATCCGGGTTAAAGGAATCGATTACGCGAACACGGTCCTCCAAAGTATATGCGCTTCCTCGATTACGGTTGTATATGATATTCCCCTTACCAATGTCCGTGAAGCCGGCCGTTTGAAAACTACCCATTCCATTTCCCTTGCGGATGCTATTCTCTGTGCCTTGGCTTCTACCATGTCCGCCTCGCTGGTTACCGCCGATGGCGAGCTTAAGCCCGTTGAAGCGGCGGAGCATATTAATTTCCACTGGTTCCGGCCCCCCAAAGAGAAGGGATGAATCTGTAGAAACGTTGTTTTTGTTCAAATCACAGGATGCCAAAATATTCACTCCTTCTTCCCTTTCGGTGCGTCCCAAGCAAGCCCGGTGCCAGGCACTAATATGTTTTCCGAACCGGTGTCTGGCATGTTAATGTTCCCGTCTTGCATCTACTCTTTTGTGTTCACTCCTGATGTAGTGTTTGGAACGAAACTCCCTCATCTATTTAAGAAATATTCTATAATGGCAAAGATATAAGAACTACTGTGCTGACCCGTATCCCTGATTTTATTTCTTGGACATGTACCGTTTCTCCATGAAAAGTAATCTGGAAATCTTTTTTTAAATTCAACTTCGGAAATCCGCAAATGATTGACGTTTGACGGTTGATGTACTACTGCTTGATCAATAAGAATTCCATTTTGCCTAAATGAAGCTAAAAACCAAACTCCATTACTACCATCAAGGTGAACGGTTTCTATTTCTATCGGCTGTTGCGTTAATGATGAGGTTATACAATTCCACATACTATCAACATTAACACCATTTTCTGCCGTTCCCACTTCATGCTCATTCTTTTCCATCCTAATCTCCTTTGCTTCGCCCTTCTGCGATACATTACCAATATTTCTTACTCCATACGGAGCTAAGTTCCAAAATCAAGGGCTGAAGGAAGCCCCTCGCCCCTGCACGGTCTCCTTTTAACTTTCCCGGTACAGTCTCACCTACTAGCCCCCCAGTGCCAGGCACCATCGCGTTCCGGCATCAAAAATTCATGTGTCACGCTTCAATCTATCTTTTTCCCGCTTTGGCGTCTTGTGCTATCTGTAAATTATTTCTTGCCAAGGTAAAATTCGGGTTGATCTGTAACGCCGCTTCGTAATCCGCGATAGCCCGGTCATAATCATTTTTGTTGTAGTAAGCATACCCGCGATTGTTGTAAGCCCATGCATAATTCGGGGCCAGCCGTATGACCTCGGTATAGTCCGCAATGGCCCGGTCATAATCATTTTTGCTGAGATATATATACCCGCGATTGTTGTAAGCTGTTGCATCTTTCGGGTCAAGCTTAATGGCCTGAGTATAATCGGCAAAAGCCCGGTCATAATCATTTTTGTTGTAGTAAGCATACCCGCGATTGTTGTAAGCTGTTGCATCTTTCGGGTCAAGCTTAATGGCCTGAGTATAATCGGCAATAGCCCGGTCATAGTCGCCATTGTAATAATCATTATCAAAGAATTTGGAAGCGGCAACCTTTTCCTCCAAATCCCCGGTATCTATCCGCATATAACCATTGGCGTTCAGGGTAGCCGAGGGGATTCCGTTCACCGCGCTGATTACAATGGTCAGGGTTGGCGTCAGGTCATCAGCTTTAACACCGGTAAAGTGCACCATGCCCGCCGCGCCCTTGGGGGCCGGGACTTCCCTGTCCCCGGCGATAAAGCGCAACGAACTGCTGTTCAGCGTAATACTGCTTTTTCCAATAGTCTTGCCGCTCTCGTTGAGCAGCGTTACATCAAGTTTGAAGCTAAACGACTGTTTGCCTGCAAACACCACAGTTCCCGCCGTTTTTGGGGTTACATCCAGCAAGGGCCAGCCCATAAAGCCCCAGGTATCGCGCCGCCCGGTTTGTTCAAGGCCGCCCAGCAGGGCGTTAAGGGCCGCAAAACCGGCCTCCGAGGGGTCAAGGGCTACCCGCATCGCAAGGTTTGCGGTCCGCTTTGCGTAATCCGTTTCGCCCTCCTGAACCAGATTCGGGTCAAAGGTGATTTCAAAGGGCGGATGTTCATTGAAAAAACGGGCGGCTTCCTTAAACGCCTCAAGCCAGCGGTCACGGGCCTGTAGGTCGTTCACGATGCGTTCGCTTAAACTGCCGCCGCTTATGGACGAAGAAAGTACGTTAAGCCGGGCAAGGGCTTCTATCTGGGAGGAGTCAAAGTTAATCGCCTGGGTGTAGTTGAACAGGGCTTCCACGGACGCGCCGCTTGCCTGGGCGGTAATACCTTTAGCAAGGCCGGTTTCAGCCCGAACCACGGATGTATTGCCCGCCAAAAGGGACTGCTTTCCGGCGGCAGTAAGCTGTACGCCTAACTGGGCAAGCAGGTCCGCGCTGGCCTCGTTGATAAGCGCCCCGTTTCCCTCTATCTGCCGCAGCGTACCGTTCTTCATAAAAGCGGCCTTGCGCTCGCCGGTACTGGAATCGCTCACGGAAAGCTGCAACGAATACTGATCCCCCGAAAGTTTCTGGATGGTGCCGATAAGAAAATACTGGGCGTTGGTAAGGCCGCCGATTTTTATAAAGTCCGCCTCGGTAAACCTTTTGTTTGCCGCGATATCCTGCTCGGCGATTATCCGGTCCAGATTCTGCCGGTCTACCAAGGTAACATTGCCGTACTTTTTGAAGTTGTTGTTCAACAGGCCCTGCACATACACCGGCAGGTATTCGGGAGCCGCGCCCTGGGCCTCCGGCGCAAGCACCGCAAGCCGTATATCCTTGCCGCCGTCCCCTTCATAAAGAGGCCCGGAACTAAACGCCGCAAGCCCGCCCACCGCGCCCCGGGCGCTAATTTCCCCATCACCCCCGAAAAATTGCCCTCCGGCGCCGGAAGAAGCGCAGGCGGCAATGCCCAGAGCCATGAGTACCATAAGCGTCAAAATTACCGCTTTTCTCATAAAGCACCCCCTGACCGCCGACAACCGTTCATGGTCATTTTCGCTTTAAAATAACCCCAATATTGAACGTTTCATTCTATCAATATAAAACATTCTGTTCTATATGCTATAAAATGCTCCATTTTTTGTCAATCTATCGAGCTTGTAGTTCAATGGGATAGAACGCTAAGGACGGGTTACATGGGAGGACAAGATATAAAGAATGCCTTGGGCAAGAATATCAAGTTTTTTCGGGCTCGCCGGGGCTTATCCCAAGCAGATCTGGCCGAAAAAGCCGGAATTTCCATCACCTTTGTGAGTATGATAGAACGCGGCCTGCAATTCCCCAAGGCCGAGGTCTTATCCTGCCTTGCCAGGGGCCTTGATGTGGAGGTCTACGAGCTGTTTAAGGGTGAAATTGTCCACGATGAGACCAAAAAGCTCCTGGACCGCTTTTCCGGGGATATTACCCAAAATGTCGTTCAGGCCCTGGAAGCTGTGTATAAGCAGTATGACCTATGATGGGACCGTGGAACGCCGCTCTGGGTACGCAATGGCGCCCCCATCGCCGGGTCGGCCAGATCCTGCTCCAACTCACCCGGCCCCTAACATGGCCTGTCTCAAAATGGTATTTGCCCGG
>BNUT01000003.1 GCA_025997555.1 Spirochaetia bacterium | reverse complement strand
GAAATGTCCCCCGCCTGGGTTTCCACGATGGGCAGGGCCGTAATGGAACCGCCCCCCCGTGCCTCGGAAAGCTTGGCGGACCGTTCCAGCAGCCGGGAGTGAAGGTAGAACACATCGCCGGGGAAGGCTTCCCGTCCCGGCGGACGCCGCAGTAACAGGCTGATAGTCCGGTAAGCCACGGCGTGTTTGGAAAGATCGTCGTAGATTACCAGCACATCCTTGCCTTGATGCATGAAGTGTTCCGCCATAGCCACCGCCGAATAGGGGGCCAGGTACTGCAATGCGGCGGAGTCCGAAGCGGCGGCCAGCACCACAAAGGTGTAGTCCATGGCCCCGGCCTTTTCCAGATTTTTTATGATCGCCGCCACGGAAGAAGATTTCTGCCCGATGGCGCAGTAGACGCAATAAACGCCCTTACCCTTTTGATTGATGACGGCGTCAATGGCAACGGCGGTTTTCCCGGTCTGCCGGTCGCCGATGATAAGTTCCCGCTGGCCCCGGCCTATGGGGATCATGGCGTCCACCGACAAAATGCCGGTTTGCAGGGGCTGGTTTACCGAACCCCGGTCAATAACCGGCGCCGCCGGGGACTCCACCGGAAGGTATTCTTCGGCGCTGATGGGGCCCTTGCCGTCAATGGTCTCCCCCAGCGGATTTACCACCCGGCCCAAAAGGCTTTGCCCCGATGGCACCGAAACCACCCGGCCCGTACCCTTGGCTTCCTCGCCGTCCTTGACCAAGGATTCCCCGGAAAGGAGCACGCAGCCAACCCCGTCTTCAACCAGATTGAGCACAATCCCCATCGCCCCGGAGGCAAATTCAACCAGTTCCCCGTATATGGCCTTGTTGAGGCCGTATATCGTGGCAACCCCGTCCCCCACCGAAACCACAAATCCCGTGGAATCCGAGGAGGCCTTGCCTTCCCAATGGGTGATCTGTTCCTGTAAAACCCGTGTCAGGTCTCCAAAATTCGCCATTAAAATCCTCCCTGAGGCGCAGCCAAATCAACGCCCCTTACCAAGTCAACGGACATCCGCTGTAATTGGGAACGCAGACTGGCGTCGATGATATCGCCCCCTATCCGCAGCCGGCAGACCCCCAGCAAATCCGGGACGATCCGGGTATCAAGCTTGATCCCCCTGGCGCTTGTCTTTTCCATCAACTGTTTTTTCAACGATTCCTGAAAATCCTTGTCCGGGGCAGCGGCGGATTCCAGCGTAACCGGAAGAATCCCCCGCAAGTGGTCCAATTTAGCCTCGATTTCTTTAATAACCGCGTCAATATACCGGAAAAGGTTCTTTTTTATCAGCAGCAGGATGAACCGGACCACGATTTCCTGCTTCGCCGTTGCCGCAGGCAGGGCCTTGCGGATCATCCTTTCCAGTTGTGCCGCCGCAAAAGTCCCCGAAACCGATCCGGGAATGGCGCTGACGAGGGGGCTTACGGCCCGCAAAAGGTCTAAGCCTTCCCCGATAGCAGCGGACGCCGCTGCGTCATCCAGCTTGCCGGGGCCGGAATTGGCGCCGCTGCCTGGATTGCCTTCGCTCACCGCATTGATAAAGGCTGCGGCCCAGCGTTCCGGGGTAAACATCGGCTATTTCCCCAATTCCTGCAATAAAAGCCCCGCCAGACGGCGGTTGTCGTCCTGGTTCAGTTCCCGCTGGATCAGCTTGGCAGCCGCAGACACCACCAAAGCGGCGGCCTCGGCCTTGAACAGGGCCATGGCGGCCTTTTGTTCCGTTTCAAGCTGGGTACGGCCATTGGCGAGGAGCTTCTCCGCCGCCGCCTTTCCCTCCGCAAGGATCTTTTCCGACTGCTGCCGGGCGGTTTCGCGGGCGCTGCGGATGATCTCACCCGCGTCCTCTTCGGCCTTTTTGATCCGGGCCTCGTACTGCTGGAGCAGCAGCCTGGATTCGACCTTGTCCTTTTCCGATTGGGCGAGGGCGTCCTCAATCTTCCTGGACCGCGCTTCCATAAATTTGGTAACCGGTTTGAAAAGAACGGCCCGGAGGATAAAAAACAGTATACCGACATTGATGATCGTTATCAGGAATGTGGCAAGGGAAGGGGTAATCATAGGAGCCCCTTTGTTACGCCTTGGTGAATATCAGAATAGCGATAACGAAACCGTAGATAGCGGTTGCTTCCGCAAGGGCGATACCCAAAAAGAAGATGGTCTGAATCTTCCCGGAAGCCTCGGGCTGCCGGGCCACGGCCTGGGTAGCCCCATAAGTGGCGATACCGATACCGACACCGGCCCCAATGCCGGTGAACACCGCGATGGCCGCGCCGATAAGAAATGATAAATTTCCATCCATGATAAACTCCTCGCTTTATGCTCTATAATATGGAAACTAACGTTCCCTTGAACTAATGTTTCTCAACTTCCACCGCTTCGCCCACAAAGAGGGTGGTCAAAAAGACAAAAACCACCGCCTGAATAAGTCCGTCAAACACATCAAAGTATAGCGAAAGGGCCACCGGAACCGCAAAGGGTATGGGCAGGGCCTGTTCAACCAGCAGCATGATGATGTAGCCCCCCAGAATATTGCCGAAAAGCCGGAGGCACAGGGACACGGGCCGGATAATGTATTCCAACAGGTTAAAGGGCAGCATCATCGGCACCGGATGGAGCAGATTTTTTGCCCAGCCCTTGAAGCCCCGCGCCCGCAGGCCCCCAAAGAACACGACCAGGATGGTAAGAATGGACAGCGCTGCGGTAAAATTGATGTCCCGGGCCGGAGGTTTGATGGCAAAGGGCGGTTCAAGGTCAAAAAGGGCAATGGACAGGGGTGAAATGAGGGGAATAGCGTTGGCGGTAAGTAAAAAAAGGAACACCGTCCCGATATAGGGCCCGTAAACCGATGCCCGCCGCCCAAAATGCTCCTTTGAAAAGCTATTACAGAACCCGATGGCCATTTCCAGGAAGACCTGACCTCCCTTGGGCACTTCCTTTAACTTACGGGTAAGCAGCAAGGAGCCAATAATAAGAACCGCCATTACCACCCAGGTAATGACCACCGTCTCGTTAATATCAATGGACTTGCCTGAGGGGAGGGGTATAGAAAAGATAACCTTGAATTCTTCCAGAGCTTCCTTAATGTCCATGATGTAAGTGTTAAACCTCTGTTTTGTAATCGATTATGCTATTAATCAATCATCTTTTAAACCAGATTGTATTATTAATCGAATTTATGGTCAATCCTTCTTAAAGAAAAAGTCATCCTTAAAGTATTTTTTCAGCAGTTCCTGGGAAACCGCATCCTTGCTTTCCATGCTGGAATAGGTGGCTTCCAGAAAGCCCTTGGTCAGGTAAAAGCAGCCCAAAAGGAAGAATTCCGAAACCTGGCTGACAACCCCCATGGCCTGGTACATCCGTACCGAGTTTTCCGGGGCATAGTCGTTGATAATATAGCCAAGGGCCACCTTTTCGGACAGATTGATCCCGTAGATCACCTCGGAAACGGGAAACCCCGCTTCCATCCGGTTTTTCCCCAGCTTGACATAGAAATCCCCTACCAAAGATCGGTCCAGCCCCCGGCCCAAAGTCCGGGCCAAAAGGGGATAAAAAGGGGTGTTCGCCTGGACAAGAGCATCATCATCCATGGCGTTGTAGTGTTTTAACTGCGGCGACTTGCGGATCAGATCTTTCCATTTAATGGCGAAATCCGAAGACAGGAGATTGAAACTGTCGATTAAAGCTCCATCAACCATGGTTAAAATTATATCGGCGTCTTTTCGTAGATGTCAAGACGTAGATGATGAGCCTTAACGCGCCGTCTTAAAGGGATCGTGATCCAGCAGATCATCCCCCAGAACCCTTTCGGCCATGGCCTTAAAGGAACCCGGACTTAAATCCTGAACGCTTGTCCGGGCACCGTGTTTTTCCGCAAGTATTTCAGTATAATCGTAAAGGGGATAGACACGTGCGCCGGTATATCCCCGCTCATAATGGGTGAGTACAGGAATGATCCCCGCTTCCTCCGCATTTATACCGGAGGCATCTTTTTTTATCCTGATGTAAAGCAGGCCCCCCAGCAGGGTACGGGGGCGCATGGTCTTTTGGGCCGCCAAAAAATTTCCCAGGGAATACACGCAGAGAGTCGTGCCGCCGTCTTTTCGTTTAAGGGTGGACATCTTCTGAAGCACATGGGGATGATGGCCTATGATCAGATCCACCTGATTGTCCGCAAGGAATTGGGCCAGGTTTTCCTGAACCGGGGAGTAATCGAATTCATACTCCGTACCCCAGTGCATGGAGACCACAAGAAAATCGCAGTGTGGACGGATGGCGGCAATTTCCCGGGCCATCACTTCGGTATCAATAAGGGAAACCAGATAGGGCTTGTCCTGTGGAAGGGGAATAAAATTGGTGCCGTACGTATAGGAAAGGAATCCCACAGTAATACTGTTTTTTTCGATGATGACAAGTTTGGTATCCCGCGATTCCTGCGACCGATGTATTCCCAGGTACGCAATTTCAGGATGCATGTCCCAAAAATCCATGGTGTTAAGAATACCCTTTTCACCCCTGTCCATGATGTGATTGGTGGCATGGTTCACCACATCAAAGCCCGCAGCAACAAGGGCTTCCCCGGCTTCCTGCGGAGTATTGAACAGGGGATAACCCGAATAGCCCGATTCCTTTCCCGCAAAAACCGTTTCCTGATTCACAAAGGCGATATCAGCTTTTTCGATGAGTGATTTAACCGGCGCATAACAGGAATCATAAGCGGCGCCTGCGGGAAGGATTAGCTCGTCATGAAACATATTATCCCCCACTGCGATGAGGGTAAGATAATCCACGGGATCAACAGTAGGTTCAGGAGGTAATACCGACAGTGTTTCTGCGCCGGGTGTTTCCGCCTGCAATGTTTTCGCGGCATTTTGTGGACCGGAAAAACAGGATACAAAAAGCAGGAAAAACAGCGCCGGACTGTTAAAAAATTTAATGCGCATAGTAATGCCTTCTACACCACCCGATAAATCCCGCACTTGAGATAGAGGGATTCATCGTAGCCCACAAGAACGGGATGGTCCGCCGCCTGCCGCCGGAAATCCAGCATGATGAGCCGCCTGCCCGCATCGGCGGCGGCCTCGGTGACCATGTACCGGAAACGGGTCTCGTCCAGTGCGTGGCTGCACGAACAGGTGACCAGCACCCCGCCGAGTTTAAGCATATTGATGGCCCGCAGGTTAATCTCCTTGTAACCCCGGAGCGCCCCTTCCAGCGCGGAACGGGTTTTGGCAAATGCCGGTGGGTCCAGGATGATGAGATCGTAGTATTCCTGCGGATCTTTGATCCGCCGTTCGGCGTCACGGAGGTATTCAAAGACATCGGCCTCCACGGTAGAAACCCGATCCCCAAGGCCGTTAAGTTCGGCGTTAATCCGCACCGTTTCCAGGGCCTCGGCGGATGCGTCCACGCAGGTGACCTGCACGCCGGGATTTGCCGCCGCAGCATGGATACCGAAGCCGCCGGTATAGGAAAAGGCATCCAGCACCCGCAGTACCGGCGAGCCATTGACAGACTGAACATAGGCCGCAGCAACGCGGCGGTTATCCCGCTGGTCAAGGAAGTGGCCGGTTTTCTGCCCGTCGATCAAATTCAGCATGAAGGGGAGACTATTCTCGAAAATAACGATTCCTTCCGCAGGAAAATTTCCGCGGATGAGCCCTTCCTGTAATGGCAGCCCTTCAAGTTCCCGGACCTTGGCGAAGGACTTTTCAATGATCCCGGCGCATTTACCCAGCGGAACATCATCGGGGATGATAAAGCCGTCCTGTTCCAGTACTTCTTCCAGGGCGGCAAGAATTTCTTCCCGCCGGGAATCCATACCGAAGCTGAGGAACTGGATCGCAATCCAGGATTGGGGCGGCCCCAGAGCGGCTTCGGCGGCTTCAAAAGTGAGGGGCCGCAGTGTTACTGCGTTTTTTATATCCTTAAGGGGCCAGCCCACGAAACGGTCGATGATGAGGCCGGGGAGAAAATCCGCCTCGGCAAAAACGAGCCGGGCGGAGTCCCGGTGGAGATCAAGGACCATGCCCCCCGCCAGGGTCCGTTGTTCTATTGCGTCCCGGATACGGTGTTTGAAGAAACCCTTGTCCACCCCTTCCTTTGAAGGGCTGTATATCCGGGCGATGATTTTGGAATGGGGATTCACAAAGGCCCGGCCCAGATAGGTCTTGCGGGAACTTTCCACATCAACGGCTTCGCCGGGGATCAGGTCCTTCACTTCAAGAGGGGAACCTTCGGCCCAAGCTTCCCTTCGGGAAGCAGGCCTCGGTTGAGGAACAAGTTTTGCGGGCCCTGCGCCGCCGGGCTTTGACGCAAGGCCGTCGAGGATGCGGTCAACTTCGTTGTCGTATACCCAGGGGTGGCCCTGCAATATACGCTTTTCTTCATTCGGCTTTAGGATGATTCGTTTCATTTAAATATCATTACCGCACATATATTAAAAACAATCAACATACCCCTCGCAACGAATCAAGCCTTGGCACGGAGATTGACTAAAATTTCTGTTCGTATCACAATATAAAAACATGGAACAATATTGGAACGAACGGTTTAAAAAGGAAAAATTTATTTGGGGAACGGAGCCGGGTAATATTACCAAATCATGTGAAAAAATATTCAGGCAAAATAACACCAAAACTATTTTAATACCCGGCATTGGGTATGGAAGAAACGGAAAATATTTTTTAGATAAGGGTTATTCGGTTGACGGGATAGAAATATCGGAAGAGGCGATAAAAACAGGGAAAGCATTTGCCCCGGATATCAATTTTTTCCGGGGCTCTGTTCTGGATATGGAAACAGGCAAAAAATATGATGCGGTATTTTGTTATGATATACTGCATTTGTTTAAAAAGGATGACAGAAAAAAGGCGCTTGAAAATTGCATAAAACATATGAAAACAGATGGCATGATGGTTGTTTCATGTTTTTCAACAGAGGATAAAACCTATGGAAAAGGAACAATGATCGAAGAAAATACCTATGAGGTTAAAAAAGATAAAATCGTACATTTTTACGGGATGGAAGAATTAAGAAACATACATGAAAAACTAATCCCGATAAATATCGATTATTCAACAGAAAAAATAAAAACCGATCATCGGGAAGATGAATACGATATTATTTATGGGGTCTTTAAATTAAGGCCTTAGATAAACTGGAATTTGCCCACATCGAATAGCCCCTGATCCGTGATGCGGAGTTCCGGTATGACCGGGAGGGCAAGAAAACTCATAGTGATCAGGGGCTCAACATCTTTGGGGACCCCGGCGGCGTGGATATTTTCGAGCAGATCGTCAAGTTGGGCGGTAAAGGTTTCCGGGGCCGCGTCGCTCATAAGGCCGTAAACAGGCAGGGCCGCGCTGCCCTGTACCTTGCCGTCACTGGCGAACACATAGCCGCCCCTGATGCGGACTATTTCTTCCGCGGCGAGACGCATGTCATCGTCGTTGGTCCCCAGGACGATCAGGTTGTGGGAATCGTGGGCCACGGTGGCGGCAACTGCGCCCCGGCGAAGACCGTAACCCGCCAGCAGGCCCACGCCGATATTACCGGTCGCCCGGTGCCGTTCAATCACCGCGATTTTGCAGAGCTCCCCGCGTTGCAGCAGGGCCTCAACTTCATCGGAGCGCACCGTACCTCTGCCGGTGATAATCTGATCGGGTTTTATTTTGATAACCGGGTAAACAGTTTTACTGTGGGGAAGCTTAAAACTGCCGGGTCCCAGGGGCGCAATGTGTATTGAATTTTTGCTCCCCGCAGGCGGCGCCATAGTAACCGCGGCGGTATTAGTTGTGGCAGCGTTAACCGCAGCATTTCTGTCAATTTCTTTTCCGTCTTTAAAGACCCGTTCAATGGAAACCTGCTCCAGATCATTCAGGACTAATAGGTCCGCCCGGCGGCCGGGGGCTATGGCGCCCAGGTCTTTCAGATTATAAATGTCCGCCGCATTGATCGTGGCCATGCGGTAGGCGGATACCGCATCCAGCCCCAGTTCAATGCTTCTTTTTACGTTGTACGCAATGGAACCTTCACGGCGCAGATCCCGGATATGTTTATCATCAGTACAAAAAGCGATCCTGCGGGTATCGATCTTGTTTTCGACGATGCCCTTAATAAGGACATCAAGGTCACGGCAGGCGCTTCCCTCCCGTATCAGGATTGCCATGCCGGAGCGCAGTTTTTCTATTGCTTCAGTAATACTGGTACACTCATGATCGGTTGCGATTCCCGCTGCGGTATAGGCCTGTAATTCTTTACCGCTAATCGAAGGGGCGTGACCGTCAATAATTTTTCCTGTTGCAAGATTCAGTTTAGCATAGACGCCGGCACTGCCTGAAAACACGCCGGGGTAATCCATCATTTCACCCAGGCCGAGTACGGCGGGATCGGATATGAGTTCCGCCAGGGCAGCGGCGTCAAGGACCGCCCCTGAGGTTTCAAATTCCGTGCAGGGAACGCAGGAAGGAAGCTGGACGTAATAATTTACCGGCGCACCTTTCGCGCCGTTCATCATAAAACGGATGCCTTCAATACCTGCCACATTGGCGACCTCGTGGGGATCGGTGATCACCGTGGTAACCCCCCAGCGCGCTTCCTCATAACAGTAGGTCAGGGGAAGCATCATGGAAGATTCAACGTGGCAGTGGGTATTGATAAAACCGGGGACCACATATTTCCCCGAAAGGTCAATGCGCTGCCGGGCGTCTTTATACGTGCCGATACCGGCAATAATTCCTTCGATGATGGCAATATCCCCGCTTAATATTTCTCCGGTGAATACGTTCAGAATTTTGGCGTTGCCAAGTATCAGGTCCGCCTGTGTTTTCCCCAATGCGGTTTGGACCAATTTTTCTTTTGTCATTATACTCCTCATTTTTTACTTAAAAAAATTTCTACCGATTAATTTATCGTTTTTCGCCGTACCACGAATTCCTGCTTCACCGTGCGCCCTCCGGCGGAACTGCGGGCGGCCCGCGCGAGGAGCCGGGCCTGGACGCGGAAACTTTCTTCGCCATTTTGAGGATGCAGCCGTTTCCAGTTTCCGCTGCTGTCAAGGAGCCGGGCCTGACAGTTGTCGCGGAAATAGGATTCCAGAATTTCCCGGAGTTCCAGCCGGAGGCTCTCTTCCTGCACGGGGAACATCAGTTCTATGCGGCGCTCCAGATTGCGGGGCATCCAGTCGGCGCTTGAAAGATAGATTTCCTCTGCGCCGCCGTTGGCAAAATAGATGATCCGGGAATGTTCCAGGTAATGATCGATGATGCCGGTTACCCGGATGTTTTCCGAAAGGCCCGCAACGCCGGGGATAAGGGTGCAGATGCCCCGAATGCTGAGCGCAATGCGCACCCCGGCCTGTGACGCCCGGTAGAGGGCGGCGATGATGTCCGTATCTGCAAGGGCGTTGAGCTTCGCCATGATCCTGCCGGGGTTCCCGGAACCGGACCGTTTTATTTCCCGGTCGATCAGTTCCAGAAGCCGCCGCTTTAAGGCCGTAGGTGCGATCACCAATCGGCGCATGGGCTGGATCATCGAGTAGCCGGTGATCATGTTGAAGAGAAGCCCCGCATCGTAGGCGATTTCCTCGCGGGCGGTAAAGAGGCTGATGTCCTCGTAGAGTTTTGCGGTGCGGTCGTTGTAGTTTCCTGTGGAAAGGTGGACGTAACGTTTGATCCGATCATTTTCCCGGCGGATCACCAGCGTAATTTTCGCGTGGACCTTGAGGCGGGAAAGACCGTAGACCACAATCACCCCGGCCTTCTCCAAGCGGTTGGCCCAGGAGATGTTGCGCTCCTCGTCAAAGCGGGCCTTGAGTTCCACCACTGCGGTGACGTGCTTGCCGTTGAGGCTTGCCTGTTCCAAGGCCCGGATGATGGAAGAATTGCCACTGGTGCGGTAGAGGGCGGTCTTAATCGATATCACATTGGGATCGACCGCGGCGTCCTGAAAAAAACGGACCACCGGATCGAATGATTCGTAGGGCAGATGGATCATCACATCACTTGCGCTGATGCGATCCCAGATCGGTTCATCTTCATGAAAGGCGCTGCAGGGGAAAATGTTCCAGGGTTTGTCCCGGAGTTTTTCTTTGCCCTTTAAGTTCACCAAATCCAGAAGCCCCCCCAAATTGAGGGGGCCTGAAATTTCGTAGAGATCCTGCGCTTCCAGATAGAGGCGGCTTGCCAGTTCATCCCGCAGCCTTTCGCTGCCTGCGGAGTAGACCATCCGCACCGCCATGGATCTTTCCCGGTCCACCAGAACTTCCTCCATGGCTTCGATAAAATCCTCGTCCCGTTTTTCATCCACCGAAAAATCCGCGTCACGGTTCACCTTGAAGATCATGGTTTCACGGACCCGCAGGCCTGGGAAGAGCCGCTCTCCCCAGGTGAGTACCAGATCGTCCAGCAGGGCCCAGCGGGTAACGCCGTCACCTTCGTCGGGGAGCAGGATGATCCGGTTCAGCACCGGGGGCAGCTGCACCATGGCGATATGGGCTGCGGCTTCGGCGTCTTCAATAGCTTCCGGCAAAAGAAAAAATGCGCAGTTAAGACTGAAACTATCGATGGAAGGCAGGGGGCCCTCATCCTCAATGCGCAGGGGGGTAAGGATGGGGTAAACATCCTCCATAAAAAACATTTCCAGATAGTCTTTCTGCGCAGGGGTATAGGCGTTACTCCGTATCAGGCAAAGCCCGCCCGCCGCCAATGCGGGGAAAACTTCGGTCTCAAGGCATTTATACTGTCTGCTCATAATCGAACGGACTTTTTCGGAAACCTGTTTGAGTTGTTCCGCAGGACTGAGGCCCGAAGGATCGGGCTTGGCCTGGGGGGCGCCGGAACTAATGGCGGCGTGAAAAGCCCGCTTCATGGCGGCTACCCGGACCATAAAAAATTCATCGAAGTTTGAAGAAACAATAGACAGGAACCGGAACCGTTCCAGGGGCGGCAGGTCCGGGCAAAGCCCTTCTTCCAGCACCCGCGCGTTAAAATCAACCCAGGAAAGATCACGGTTTAGATAATTACCCATCAGCTTAATATCACCTTGTACCCGAATACATCCTGAAACATCCCGGCCTTTTCTTCAAGGCCCATAAGCTCCAGGCTGAGGTCGTGCACGCCCTGGGCGTGAAGGGCCAGGGTCTCGCCGCGTTTTTCCACAGTAATACTGTTGATGTGCTGGGAATGGCCGTGGTCCAGTGAATCCGCCACGCGCAGTATTGAGGCCATCTTCAATACCAGCACCCGTTCTTCCCGTTCCAGTGCGATGTATTCGATGTCGGATTCCGATGGGGCCGGGCCGCGGTGATAGCGGATCACATTGGCAATGATGTCCAGCTCGTCCCGGTGGAGGCCGAAGATTTCAGAATTGGCCGCGATGTACCAGCCGTGTCTTTCGTGGGAGGAACTGCGGACAAACATACCGATGTCGTGCAGTATTGCTGCGGTTTCCAGCATCATCCGTTCCCGGCGGTTCATCCCGTGCTCATGGGTCAGTGCGTCAAAGAGGATCATGCAAAGGGACGCTACATGGCGGTTATGATTTTCATCGTAGTGATACTTTCGTCCCAGGTTTATGGCGCCGGCGATGATCTGGGAATAGAAGTCCTCCTGCAATTCCCTTTCCACCCCACGGGCCAGATCTTCAATAAAGCCCTCCCGGATGGAAACCATGGGCACCACGATCCGGTCCGCATCGGTCTGTTCCAGAAAAAGTTTGTAGACCAGGATGCCGGGGATAAAACCTTGGGCCTCCCCGTAGGGGATGTGGAGTTTCTGTTCACATTCTTCGGAACTGTAGTTCTGAATTTTTTCCGCAAAGGCGATAAGGGCCTGCCGTTCAATAAAGCGGCAGTGTTCATTAAATTCGGTCCCCAAAAACATGGCCGCCACCTGGGCGTCGGAACCGGTAACCACAAAGGTCCGCACATGGGCAAGGTCCATTTCAGAATTGAGGAACCCCGCAGTATTACTGATATTTTCCCGGAGGTAGCGCCCGTGGGAAAGCCCCGTACCCCGGCGGAACTGTCGGTCAATCAGGATGGTACCCAGGCGGAGGCTGTGGGCCGCCACCATCTTGCCCCGGCGGAGGAGCATCAGTTCCGTGGAGCCGCCCCCCACATCGATGATCATGGAATTGGCCCGCCAGAACAGGGGCAGGTCCTGCTTTAACGCAAAACGCACCGCCAGATACATCAGCCTGTTTTCTTCGATCCCTTCAACAATAGTAAGGAGGAAGCCCGTTTCCTGCCGCAAGCGGTCCGCAAACACATCCCGGTTCCGGGCGGCCCGGAGTGCGCTGGTGGCGATCACGTGAACATCGCTGTCCGCAATGCCCCAGCTTGCCAAAAGTTCCCGGAAATTTTGCAGCACCGAAAGGCACTCCAGAAAGGATTCACGGGAAATTTCCCCGGTGGTAAACACATCCCAGCCCAGGGCCACGGGCTTCCCCGCCCGGTCCGACTCCCGCCACTGCCCACCTGAGAATATTTCCGCCGCCAGGAGTCTGATGCCGGTGGAGCCGATTTCGATGACCGCGACAAGGCGGTTAGTTTTTTCCATAGGGTGTTGTAAGTATAGGAGGGCGGGCGGGGTTAAGGCAATGGTTCACCTTTGCCATTCAGCTTCAACAGTGCTCCAATCCGATTCCAAGGATTTTTATAAGCCGCAGGTCGATTTCATGCAGGATTTCAGGACTAACCGAACCGAGCCTTTTATCAATATTTACTAAGGGAATTGCCATAAGTTTATCCAAACAAATATAACTATCATGCAATAGCCCATTACGCTCATCTGCGATAACTGCTAATCGAACATCAGAGGTTGGAGCTTTTTCAGAAGTAATTAAAGCCAAAATATCTGTACTCGTTTGTAGATACTTTTCAGATTGAATTACTAACGCAGGCCGCGGTTTACCCGCCAAACCGGTCCAACGAACAGTCCATATTTCGCCGCGCCTAATCATCGAAGTATTCCTTCGCAAACCCCGAAATAAACTCGTTCATTTCATCTTCTGACTTAAAATCCTCATAAGGGGCTGAGTTCTGGCCAAAAACATCTACCGGAACCCTGTGATTTTCAACTAAAAAGTGTGTGTAAAGATACAGGGTATCAAGTAATTCCGGCGACTTGATTTTTCTCACTTCATCAATGATCATCTCTTGTGTCATAATACCCTCAAGTATACCACAAAACAGACATTCTCGCAAAGCCGCGCCGCTGATTTCCTCTCTGAAATTAATTTTGTATATTTAACGGGTGTTTCTTGCAAAACTTATCCGCGTATGCTAGACTCTCCGTAACATTACATAACAGGAAGGATATTAAAAATATGGCAAAGACTTTTCACTACTATAAAAGTAAGGTATACGATCAGCAGGGGCTCATCCGGGCCATATATAATCTTGATTATGAGGCCGCCAAGAAGCAGCTTGGTTTTTCGACGATTGTAAGTCCCTGGACGGTGTTCGGGTATATTGAACGGATCAACAGGGTAGACCGGGTGGTCTGTGTTAATGTGTATGGACAGCTTAAAATCGGGGGGAATGCCCACGAAATTTTACAGCCCTTTCTCGTGGATGAGCGGCTTAACAAGAAGGACCGGGAGATCGAAGGGTATCAGCTCTGCTCCAGGCAGGGAGCGCCCTTCCCATGGGCCGTGCCCCAGAAGGGGTCATCGATTCTCGTTGAATCCTTTTGGCTCCATACGGAAATTTTAAACACCCTTGACGCCTACGAGGGCAATCTCTATAAGCGGATTCAGCTTGATGACGGTTCCTGGATGTACATCGGCGAGGAAGGCAGCGACTGGATCCCCTTTAAGCAGAAACAGCGGGCCTGCTGGGCCAACGGCAAGGAAATTATCCCCGACAGTGGACTTGTTTAAGAACCCGGTTGGTTCTTAAACAAGTCTTGCAAAATGCTCCGCATTTTGCGTTTTTTAGCGGAATTGTTCAATAACTGAAGTTATTGAACAACTCTAGTAAATCATAATTTATCTATCGGCTTAATACTCATAGTTTGTCTATGAGCATGGAACACTTTCCCGACGGGATAGGCAGCGTTTTCTTCTTCTTCCCCAGAATATTAATGGTAAAATAGTACAATTTTTCGCTCTCCATGTGAATTTCCCAACCCCGGCCGCTCTTGTTGGACAGGATGGTGATCATATTTTTCTTGAGGGAAAGGTTTTCCACCCCCATGATCTCAAGGTTGGGGATGATCCAGTCCACGGTTTTGCGGGGCAGGGAAATGAAAAGGCCCACGATATTTTCGATTGTCAGGCATATCGTGGAAAGGGCATCGAAGGTAAGGTACTGGGACCGGGGAAAATCGGGTTTTTCTTCCCATTGGGCGGGCCCCTCTTTTAAGGGAAGATAGGCTTCCCAGAGGTTGCCCTTGTGGTGGTTCCCCTCAGGGCTCATGGAGTCCAGCATAAAATAGACGTGCCGGATGGCGCAGTCCCGGGCCAGGTCCCAGCGCTGGTAGCGTTCCAGCCCCTTAATCACCATAAAAGTGAGATGGGGGAACACACTGCCCCGGTAACCACCGCCGTTTTCGTCAAAGGCCGGTTCATTCACGGCCAAAGAGGGAAAAGGGTGGGGAGAGCCAAAAAACAGCGGGTCCGACAGCTTGTTGATGATCTGTTCCGCCTTGTCGTCATTGGGAATTTCCGCCAGTAGGGGCCAGTAACCGGCAATGGTTTTGACCGGAAGCCGCGTCTCGCTGATATCAATATCGTGGTAAAAGCCGTCATCCGGGTCCCACATCAGGGAATTGATCCGGGTCTTGAGGGAAAAGTACTGCCTTTTATACTGAAAGCTCGATTCCTTGTCGTTGAGGATATCCGCCATGGCGGACATGTAGAGCACGTTGACGGCCATCATGGCGTTAAAGTCCAGGGGATAGGCCGCATTCTCCCGTGGGGAATTGGTCATCCCCGTAACGGAAAGGGGAACCTGGTACAGGCCGTTGTCTCGTTTAAAAACCGAATCGATCCATTCGACGTACCGGTGCAGGGTGGGGAGCACATCCTTGACCCGCTTTTTGTTGGCCGTTTTGTGGTACAGGTTGAATTCAGCCCAAGCAAAAAGGGGGATCCCCAGGCATTCGGGGTTGTCCCAGTCTGCCACCGGCTGCCCGGTTTCGATACTGTAGGCGGAACGGATCGCCCCATTGGGCTCCTGGCGCTCATAAAAAACGTCTAAAGTCGGGTGGGCCTGGTAAATCCGGTTCGAGTAGACCAGAAAAAAGGACGAAAAGATGGCATCCGCCTGCTGGATCACCGGATTTCCCGGATATGAAAAGAATTTCCCCTGAACTGCACTATTCTCGCTGTCTGTAGTCCAGCAATCCTGAATCCATGCCCAGGTTTTGTCGTATATATCTACAAAATCCTGATCATAGAAATGGATTTTGGGAAAATCGCGCTTTATCAACCAATTGCTCCTCGGAATTACTCTGATGCGTATTCAATCGAGAATACTCCATACTACCTCAAAAGTCAAATTTAACCTTTACTTTTTCACCGCCACCCGGTAATTGCATTAGAAACTGGTTTATTATACATTTGAAATGGCAAATTTGCCAATTTTTTTATTAGACTTGTTCAATAACTTCAGTTGTCGAACAAGTCTAATAAATAAACGGGATGATGCGGTACTTTACCTTTTTGGTATAGGCATTCCACAGTTTGCCGTATTTGGCCTTGCAGATCTTGTCATCGTCCATCTGGCGGGTGAACAGGAGCCCCACATAGTAAACCGGATATAGCCACACCCACCAGACAGCGGGATAACCGGCGCTGAGGGCAATGCCGCATCCCATCAATATTTCCCCCAGGTAGTTGATATGGCGGCTTAGGCCCCAAAAGCCATTTATCAGGAGGGTCCGCTTTCCGTCGGTGAAGGTTTCAGGCTTTATACCGAGGAAAGCCTTTTCCGGCTGTGTTTTAAAGTAATATTTCTGCATATTGGCGCCCCGTGCCAAACTCCATCCCGCAAAGAATATTACGGCGAAGCAAACATCGGCCCAGAGGGGAAGATGGGGGTTGGGCAGGTCAACGGTTGCCCAGAGGGCGACGGCGTAAAAGTAGGGATAAAAGGTAAGGCATCCGAAACCCAGCTTTAAACCAACCCGTTCGGCAATAAAATCGTAGGTGTACAGGTGAACCTTCTCAAAGTTGAGGTACTCCCATATAAACCAGCTCAGCATGGCGGCGCCCAAAATCACACCGGGGTTAAAATCTTCGTAGCTCGTAAAATGATGTACCGCAAAAGAAAGCACATTCAGTTGAAGCATGACCGCTCCGATCAAATAAAGCCACATTTTGGCGTCAATCCGGCCATTACGGTATTGGGGGTTCTCCAGGCGACCAAACCACAGATCGGCAAACAGGGATTTTTTGACGGCGGGGAATGGCAGTACCATGATCAGCGAAAACAGCAGCCCCAGGGTGACGGCCCCAATCAGGCTTGTCCATCTGCTCTGATACAGCCAGTCCAGGGGAACCCAATGCAATAATCCCAGGACAAGCCAAATCACGATGCTCGAAGCAAGAACCAACAGGCCGTTTAACCGGTAGTTTAAAGTTTCGCCGGTTTGGCTGTGTTTGACATAACCCTTTATCCATCTGCCGGGTAAGGCAAAATGCAAGAGGGTGATCACCGCATAGGCGATCCAGGGGGTAAAAAAGCCGAGAATCTGTGTTTTCACGTTAAACTTCCTGTATTGGCGGACATAAGTTTGATTGCCAGGCTGCGGGGTAAAAGCCGCCCCATAAAGAAACGGGCCAGTTTGTTTACCCCGCCCGGAACGACTATGGGATATTTTCCCAGGGCCTTCAAGGCTGCTTCCGCCACTTCCGGGGCCGTTAAGGTTCCGGGGGCTTTGGCCTGTTGGGCCTGCCGGTATCCGGGGGTGAGAATGGCCCCTGCAACACAGGCGATCACATCTACGCCATGGGGTTTGAGTTCCTGCCATAATCCTTCGGCCAGGATGGCGTTAAAAGATTTGGATGCCGCATAAGAGACCAGTTTCGGGCTCCCCTGGGTACCTGCCAGGGAGGACATCAACACAATGCCCCCCCGGCGATTTTCTATCATTTTTTGGGACAAGAGCCTGGCAAGGAGCAGCGGCGCTTTGACGTTGACCGCAACAACCTGGGCCAACCGCTCTTCAGAAATTTCTTCAAACAACCCGACAGGGCAATAGGCGGCATTGTAAACCAACAGACCGATTGAAACATCCAGGGCAGTAACCAGATTTTTTGTCTTTTCGTAATCGCCCGTATCTGCCGAAAGGCAAATAACTTCCACCGGATATTTTTCCCTTATGGCTTTGCCGAAAGCTTCCAGGGCATCTTTTTTTCGGGCTATGAGTACCAGATTTAAGCCCCGTTTGGCCAGCGCTTCGGCGTAGGCGGCCCCCAATCCCTCGGAAGCACCCGCAACCAGAGCATAGGGGCCGTACTTCGTTCTGAATTTCTCCAGGGTGCGTAAATTCATGGTAGGAATAATTATTCATTTTTTACAAAAATGTTCAATACTATACATTCGGGATGTCGATGTTCATTTACGCTGCAGCCGGTCCGCCGTGGCAAAGTCTGCGGTGGCCTTTTCAGCTTCACCTTTCTGCTGCCAGGCGCCGCCCCGGTTGCGGTAGGCACGGGCGGAATTCGGGTCCAGGGCGATGGCCCGGTCAAGATCCGCAATGGCCCGGTCAAGGTCGCCCTTGCTGTACCAGGCGTTACCCCGGTTATTATAGGCAAGGGCGTAATCGGGGTTTAGTTTGATTGCCGCGCCGTAGTCCCTGATTGCCTGATCATCATTACCCTTTTGGTAATAGAGGCTGCCCCGCTTGTTATAAGCCGATGCGTTTTTTGGTTCCAGTTCAATCGCACGGGTATAATCGGCGATGGCCTTTTCCAAATCGTCCTTTTCGCCGTAGGCATAGCCCCGGTTGATATAGGCGTCGGTATAGCCGCTCCGCAGATTGATGGCCCGTGTGTAATCGGCGATTGCCTTTTCCAGGTCCCCTTTTTCACCGTAGAGATAGCCCCGGTAATTATAGGCCTCCGCATAATCGTTCTTGAGACTGATGGCCTGGGTATATTCCGCAATGGCCCGGTCATAATCCCCGTCCCTGAACAATTTCGTCCCCGATAAAAAACTCACATAATGGGGCTCCATTCCCATGCCCTGCATGGCGGTGGTGTCGATCTTCTGATAATTCGCAGGGTTGAGTTCCGGAACATATACCCCAAAGGAAGGCAGGGGACCGCTAAAACTTCCCATGGGCCCAATGGTACTGGTAAAGGGCGCAGTATTGCTGCCGGCAGACGCGGTATTATCAGCGGGCGCCAATTCTTCGACCGATTCCGGCTCCGCCGCTTGCTGTTCCGGTTCCGCTGCGGGCACAACGGAAACATCCTGCCGCCCGTTTCTGGCGCAGCCGAAGAGGAGCGCTCCAAGACAGATGAGCAAAAGTAGTTTGTTAAAAAAGAGCATTCTTTTTAGAATATCGACACTCCCTATAGAATATTAAAACCGCTAAGGTGAAGAAGGAATTGAAACTTCAAGTTCCCGGTTGATCATTTCCCAGGCCGTGTGGGCGTTGGGTTGGCCGGGGATGGGTTCTACCCGTAACCTGGAGAGGCCGCAGTTGGACATGGGTATCAGGGGGAACCAGGTGCGGACGCCAAAGGTGGTTTTTATCAGCCATTGGATAATGCCATGGTGGGTAATGACGATTACCGTTTCCGCGCCGCTTTTTTTTGCCCCCTCCCGAAGCTCTATCCATACCCGCATGGCCCGGTCGTAGAGGGATGCGGCGGATTCCGCGCCGGGCACGGCGTCCCAGCTGCGGGCCTGGAAGCGCTTCCACGTTTCCGGTTCTGCCTGCGGCATCTCAGGCAGGATCTTTCCGGTCCAGCTTCCCAGATCCAGTTCCTGTAAATCATCCAAAAAAACCGGGGGCGGCAAGGCTATTGCTGCGGCGCCGGGCCGGGCCGTTTTGAGTTGTGCTGCAATAATCTGCGCGGTTTCGGCGGCGCGGCTCATGGGCGATGCGTAAAACAGGGTCCGGCTGCCGTCAACATCGGCCAGCATTTTTTGCAGGGATAGTCCCCGTGCCGCCGCCTGTTCCCGGCCTGCGGCGGTAAGGGGATATTCCAGGCGGCCCTGTAGGATCCCCGCGATGTTCCCCTCACTCTGGCCGTGGCGGATAAAATAAAAATCTACTTGTCTTTCAAGCTCCGCAAAAAAAACCTCATTCACCGCGCGTTTCCTCCGAAACTTGCTGCTGAGGCGCGTTTGCCGCCGGGGGCGTCACCGGAGATGCTGCCCCGTAAAAAATCCTGACATGTTCCACCGAAGTGCGGTGTCTCAGCTTGATAACCAGAATCTGATCCTGTGCCTGATATACCCAGCCGGAAGAATCGTACCGTTCAAACTGGGAATCCGTGCGCCAGTCGATACCGTGAAGCTCTATCCTGCTGAAGGGCCGCACCCCCCGGATCAGCAGGTAATGGGCTTCCCCTGTGGAAAAAGTGACGGCGATGTCCAGAACGCCGTTTTCCTGGGCTGCGGACACTGTCGGCGCGGCGGTCCAGGCCCAGATGCCGTTTAAAGCGGATCCTATCGCCAAAGCCCGTGGATAATATTCACCAATCCGGAGAATTCGGTAGAGCCGGGCGGAACTGACACGGAGGGCGCTGTCTTCGCCGGGTTCCCCTGCCCCGTTAATGTTCAGCGCCGCAGGAACCGTACCGGAACCATCCTCCAGGGAAAGACAGGAAAGGATCAGGGAACGACCCAGATGTATCCAGTCCCCGTTGCCCAAAGATTCCGCCCAGACCAGCAGGGCCTTTCCCAGCCGCATGTTGAATTCAATATCCGCAGTGTCCCCCTGAAACACCAGAATCAGATCCGATGCCCCGGTTTGCGGTATTCGTCGAATATTCTCGGATATGACAAAACAGGCTTGATCCACCAACCCTTCAAAGGGATTATCCCCATTGGAATGGTACTGCCGCAGATCCATAAGCCCCTCAAAAACGCCGGGGGTCAATTCCGGTGTCAGGTCAGCCGGATCAATGGAACTGATCAGCGCCATCCCGTTATTGGTAAAATTGGTATCCCCCCGGATGGCGAAAAATTCAAAAGCATGGCTTTCCCGCAGAAAATCCGGGGATTTTTCGGTTATTTGCTGGGAGAGACGGCTGATTTTTTCCTGATCCGCAGCGGCCAATGAACGGGCCGCTGTTTCTGCACCCCCAAGATAGACCGAAGATTCATAGGTCCGCTGGGTTCCGTTCAGGAAGGCCTGAGAGACTGCCGAGATAGCGGCCCCGTAATTGCCCCGCCTGACCGCCTCGCCCTGATAGGCAATGACCATATCCTCGTCATTCCGGCTGGAGATGTCCCGGTTCCAGAGAGAAAAATTTTGATCCCGCCAGCGGATAAGGGTCTCATTGTAACTTTGGGCGCTCCGGGCTGCGGGGATGACAAAATCAGCCGGGACAAAGTCCCTTTTTTCCGGGAACTCCCGGTAGGAACCGGCAGGCCGTAGTTCTCCTGCCTGTTTGGTAAACTGGATCATCACCAGAAGGATAAAGACCCCTCCGTACAGGCCGAGAAGGCCGATTAAACGGGGAAACACTGGTTTTCTTATCAATTTATGCTGTCCTCTGTATGGTATACCATGAATACCCATTCACTGTAAGCCTTTTCTTACCGATATTAAAGATATGTACCACCCCAGCCATATATTTTTTTTATTGATAGCTTTAGCGGCCTTTTCAGCCTGTGTTTCCGTGCCTGTGACGCCCCCCGAAAAACCCGAAGCGGTGGCGGAAAAAACAACAGCCAAAGACGAGGGTACCCCGCTGATCCTGTCCAGGATGTCGGAATTCCTTTCCCAAGGTAAGTTTGATGAAGCCCTGGAGCTTTTTGATATCATCGATCCCGCAGAGGCAAATACTACGGGGATACGGCTTTTAAAGGCTTCGGTTTTAATCTCTGCGGACCGCCTGGCGGAAGGGCGGATCATCACCCAGGAGGTGATATCGGCGGAACCCGCTAACCTTGAGGCCCTCTTTGTGCTTGCCACGCTGGAAGGGGCTTCGGGGAAGGAAAAGGAACAGCGGAACATCCTGGAACAGATTATCAAAACCGATCCCGTCAATAGGGACGCACTTTTGAGCCTGGGGAACATCGCCCTCCGCTCCGGGTCTTACCGGTCTGCGGGGACCTACTTTGACCGCGTCCTGGCAGCGGCCCCTGAAAACATGAACGCCCTTACGGGCAGATCCCTGGTGTACCGCTACAGCCACGATCCTAAAAAAGCCGAAGAGCTCCTGAACAGGGCGGTAACCCTTTATCCTACCGCCGCCGAACCCCGGCATGAACGGGCCCGGCTCTACAAGGATACGGGATATAAGTCCCAGGCCCTGAGCGATCTGGATATTGCAAAGAAGTTCGACAGCGGGAACGCCTGGATCGCCGTGGACCGGGGAAATGTGCTGCTTGACCTGGGCCGGAAAAAGGAAGCCCTGGAAGAATTCGAGCGGGCCATTGAACTTGAGCCGGGCAATTTCCTTGCCTATGTGTACAGCGCGGGCCTTAAGGATGAAACCGGCAACTACGATGGCGCGGAACATGATTACGAAATTCTGGCAAAACTGAAACCGGATTACTATTTTGCCTGGGAGGGTGTCGGAATGCACAAAATGCGAAAGGGCCTTTGGGCGGAAGCCAGGGACGCCTTTCTGACGGCTTATCAATATGCCCCCAATGAATCAAGCTTTGCTCTGCTTGCGGTAATGAACTGGATGCGGGCGGGCAGGATCAGTGACCCCAAGTCATTTCTGGAACAGGCCCTTCGCAGGGCCAAACGGGAAAGCCCGGAATGGTATATGCTCAGGCTCTACCATGATCTGAGCGGGGATAATGATCTGGCCATAAGGATAGACCAGGAGAAAAGCGCCGAAAACAAGGCCAGGATGCTCTACTATCTGGCAAACTACTATGATATTCGGGGAAACAAATTTCTTGCGGATAAATATTTCCTGGAGGTAAAAAGCCTTGGCATGAGGGCTATCCCCGAATGGCGGCTGAACGAATGGGCTGTTACAGAACGCCTCCTTGCGCTAAACTAAGACGAAAATTAACCAGGAGCATCCATGAATGACAATTGTGTAACCCTGAGCCTTGGCGGCCGGGAGATAACCCTTATCGGCACCGCCCATGTTTCCCGTGAAAGTATTGATGAAGTAAGCCGGGTGATCCGGGAGAGCCGCCCGGACCGGGTCTGCGTAGAACTGGACAAGGGCCGCTACGGTTCCATGACCGAACAGGAAAACTGGGAACGGCTCAATATCGCAAAGGTCTTTAAGGACGGCAAAGCCTTTCTGCTGATCGCGAACCTGGTGCTCGCCGGATTCCAGCGCAAGCTTGGTAACGAGCTGGGGGTAAAGCCCGGCGAAGAAATGAAAACCGCCATAGACACCGCCAACGAATTGGGCATCCCCTTTGACTTCTGCGACCGCGAAGTTTCACTCACCCTGCGCCGTGCCTGGGCCCACTGCAATTTATGGAACAAGTGCAAACTCCTGGCCTCCCTTTTGTCCGGGGCCTTTACCAATGAGAAACTAAGCGAAGATGAAATTGAAAATTTGAAACAGGCCAGTGAACTTGACGGTATGATGACCGAACTTGCGGACTACCTCCCCCCGGTCAAGTCCACCCTCATTGACGAGCGGGACCGCTATTTGGCGGCAAAGATCTGGGAATCGGCAAACAGTAATACTGCGAACAGTAAAGTTGCGGCGGTGGTTGGGGCCGGGCACCTTCAGGGAATAAAGGCCCATCTGGAAAGGATCGCCGCCGGAAACGAGACTGTTGATGTGGTCGATTTGGACACGGTCCCCCGGGCGGGCATTCTCTCCCAAGCGGCGACCTGGCTTATCCCCCTGTTGATCGTTGCCCTCATCGCGGCGGGCTTCTTCCGCGCCGATACGGATATAAGCGGCATTCGGATGCTGCTCCGCTGGGTTCTCCTCAACGGCTCCCTCGCCGCCCTTGGAACCATTATTGCACTGGGGCATCCCCTTTCGGTCCTCGTCTCCTTTGTGGGCGCTCCCATTGCTACAATCAATCCCTTTATCGGGGTGGGACTTTTTTCCGGTGTTGTTGAAGCCACCCTGCGGAAGCCCCGTGTTTCAGATACCCAAACCATCTCCGATGATGTTACCAACATCAAGGGCATTTACCGCAACCGCATCACCCGTGCGCTGCTGGTGTTCTTCCTTTCAACATTTGGCGGAGCAGCGGGGAATATTATTTCCATTGTTACCAACGCGGGGACACTGGTAAAATGACGATCTAATCTTTTATTTTTACTGCGTCCACTTTCTTATTTACTGTTTCCACCATGATGATCTTCAGTATCAATATAATGCCGATAAATACCGGAAATATATTGAAATTGGCGTGTGATGCGATCCAGCCGAACAGGGGCGGCATCACCATGATGCCGATGTAGGCGATTGCCATCTGTATACCCATTAAAGCCTGGGAATATTCGCTTCCAAAATTTTTAGGGGTTTCGTGTAAAAGGCTTGGATATATCGGGGCGCAGCCAAGGCCGATGATAAAAAATCCTGATAATAACGAAACCGCGCCAAAGGGCAGCAACAGACAAACAATTCCGCCGGCGATGAGAGCCTGCCCCAAACGAACCATCTGCCGGTTGTTTAATTTCATGGTTAGAAAACCGGAAATAAAACGCCCTAGGGTGATTCCGCCATAATACAGGGCTATCCATTGGGCGGCAATCTGCGGAGAAATATTCTTTACAATAACTAAATAGCTGCTGCCCCATAGTGCCGCTATTTGTTCTATACCGCAATAACAAAAAAATGCGGCAAGAACCTGTTTTACACCGGGAAGCCTGAATAATTCACGATAGGTAATGGAACGTTTTTGTTCCTGTGTTTCTTTTATGGCGGTATTTTTACCCCATAAGGGCAAAGACACAAACAGTAATACTACCAGGCAAAACTGAATGACACCCACCGCACGGTAGCCAAAATTCCAGGACCTGCCGCTGGTTAAATAGGCCGACATAATAAGCGGCCCTATTGAAGCGCCGACGCCCCAGAAACAATGCAGCCAGCTCATGTGCCGCGCCTTATAATGCAGGGCCACATAATTGTTAAGTGCCGCGTCAACAGACCCGCCCCCCAGTCCAAGGGGAACGGCGAAAAAACACAGGGCCATAAAATTATGGGAAACGGAAAAACCGATAAGGGCTGCGGCGGTCATAAAGACGCTGAGGGCGGTAACCAAACCCGTTCCGAAACGCCTGATCATTTTTTCGCTGAGTATGCTTGAAAGGACTGTTCCGGCGGCAACGATCATTGACAGTATTCCTGCATAATGCAGGGGCGCTTCCAGGGAACCGTACATCAAGGGCCATGCGGATCCCAGCAGGGAGTCGGGCAGGCCCAGGCTGATAAAGGAAATGTAAATCAGTATGAGAAGTAATGCGGCAATCATTATTCTTCTTGCCCGTACCAATCAAGTTTACGGGTAAGAAACATAACCAGGGCTATTACAACAAAAGTACCGATAGAACCAATAAGCAAGGCATAGGATTCGGCGTTGAGGACTGCATAGAGAAGAATATACGATATGGCCACCACCAAACCCATATACCAGCTTTTATTCCAGGAGGGCAGTAAAGAACGGGAATAAAGGGTCATCATAATGGTTACCGCCAGTGCCGCAATAAGATACGCGGTATAAAAAGGTATCTGCTCGGATAACGAAAGTAATAAAAGATAGAAAACTGCGTTACCAAAACCGGAAAGCAAATAGGGCACCGGATGGATACGCTTTTTTGTAAATACTTCCAGTAAGAATAATGTTAAAAAAGGAACGATTAAGAACAGAATTGCGTATTTCACTGCGCGGGTATTCAGCGCATAGGTGTCTATCGTGCGGAAAAAATTTACACCGAACAATGAAGAGGTATAATCACTGCCATCGCTGTATTCCTTCCAGAAAAGCGGTATATCACGGCTTAAATAACTGATATCCCAGGATGCGGAAAAATCATTATCGGTGATGTTTGAAACACCCGGCAGGAAGGCACCCTGAAAAGAAGGGGAGTTCCAGTCGGAAGAAATACTGACATGCGTGTCCTGTCCAATTGGCAGCACCCGTATAAACTGTCCGCCCTGGATCTCTATGTTGATGTTAAAAGTTGATTCTTTGTTTTCAAAATGATCCAGCGCTGCATAAATACCGCTGCCGGATTTGCTGTTGTAACTATACCCATAACTGACCAGATTATGCCCCCGGTTCCCCGGCTGAAAAAAAAGTTCTGAAGTCTCCCACTTTGAGGTATTTATTTTGCGGATACCCTTCTGGCTGGAAAGGGAAATAATTAATTCCGCCTGGTTTAAGGAAATATCCTCATCGGGTAACAGTGCTGAAATCGCCATGGCCGGATCAAAACTGCCGCTTAACGCAAGGGTCCCGGAAAAAAGGGGTACAGAAAAAATACCCCGTTTGCGTATCTCGGTTTTAAAATCAGCGTTAATGACGAGTTCTTTTGGACTGAGCACCAGGGTAAAAGGGGTCTTAATAATTTCGATCCTTTCCCCTTCCTTTTCTGTTTTGGTACGGACTTCTGCGGTTTTGATTCCGGGGATTGTTATGACAGGTCCTGCTTCTATAAGCTGTTTTCCCCATGCTTCCATGATATCCGACTCAGCGGAAGCGGCTGTTCTTCCCCGTTCATTAACCAATCCCCGGATCATGTTCAGGGGAATGAGTAAAAGCAGGACTAAAGCTACAAGCATGAGTACTTTAAAAGTATAACCCTGGGAAAATTTCTTAAAGAAAGGTTTTTTAGCGCCGTCCATAATGATATAACTCCTTGCTATTTCTAACAATTATATCAATAAAATAACAAAAAAACAATCATCTTCATATCCTACAGTCTCCCCGACTTCTTCACTTCAAGATACCGGTTGATCAACGCAGAGGAAAAATCTTCCGGGGAAGTTTCCAGGGTGAGGAGTCCCAGGTGTTCCCAGCTTTGGTAGAGCCGCCTGCGGGAAGCGAGGTAGGAAAAAGCGGCGGCAGTTTCCAGGGTGTCCGCCGGTGACGCAGGAGAACGACGGGCCAAAGTTTCAGCTTCCTTTTCGCGGAAGCTCACGAGGAGGAGGAGGTGCCGCTGACGGATGCGCTTAAGTATCCATGAGAGGGATTCACCGTCTTCCTCACGGAAGTTGCTGATCAAAATAATAAAACTGCGGCGGTGGAGCCGGGAGAGGGCGTTCTCCAGCGCGGAAAAAGGTGAGGATGGCACAGGAGAACTGTGAAGGTCGTAGAGCCGGTTCATCAGGATAGTAAAGGCGCCCATTCCCTTGCGGGGAGGAACCCAGCGTTCGGCAGTCCCGAAGCTCAGGGCTGCGGCGGCATCCCCGTGTTTCAGCGCGGTGTAGGCAAGAAGGAGCACTCCGTTGAGGGCACTGTCAAATTGCGGACCCGGCAGCCGGTAACCGGTGTCGAGGATAAAGAGTATCTGCTGATCCTGCTCCTCCTGATATTCCCGGACAATAAATTTGCGGCGGCGGCTCGTGGCGCGCCAGTCAATGGACCGCACACCATCCCCTTCCTGATAATCCCGGAGGCTCCTGAATTCCATACCCTGCCCCCGCTGCCGGATTTCCTTAAAGCCCTGCTGTTCCATGAGTCCCCGCAGTGCGGTCCCGGCGCTTAGTTTTTTAAAATCAGGATAGGTCCGTCCCCGGCTGGGGCAATCGCAAAAAACCTTAAGCCGCCAAAACCGGAGGGGGGAAGAAAAAAGAAATTCCATGCCGGAAAAATTCCAGGGACCCCGTTCACGGGGAATGAGGGTGTAAGTGAAAACAAGGGAGCCGTTGTTTTTCAGCAGTTTCGGATTAAGGGATGCGGGAAAGAATTCACAGTCCATTGAATCGGGGTATAGATCAAAAAACAGTATTACTGCGGGAAGAAATAAATGGCCTTCCCTTTGCAGGGTGATCTTTATTTCGACCGGTTCTCCCTGGGCAAGGGTAAGAGGCATTTCCCTTAAGGGTTTAATGCGGCAGGTAAAAAGATTGAGGAAGATGGCGTCAAATACAATAACAGGCAGCAGGGAAAGGCCGGAAAGAAACCAGACGAGAAAAACCGGCTGCGAAAAAAATGCCCCCGCCCCCAGCAGAAGCCATATCAGGGCAGCGATAAAAAGTCCTCTCCCCGGTTTCATATTCGGGGCGCTTCCGTAAGGGAGACAAGGTTCCGAATGATCCGGTCCTCGTTCTGTCCCTCAAGTTCACTCTCCGCAGAAAGGGTGAGCCGGTGTGCAAGGACCGGAACCGCCAGGATCTGGATGTCGTCGGGGAGCACAAAGTCCCTTCCTTCAAGAAGCGCACGGGCCCGTGCGCAGCGTACCAGTGCAAGACTTCCGCGGGGGCCCGCGCCGATTTGTATGGCGGCATTGGTCCGGGTAGCGGCGGTAAGGCGCACTGCGTAATCAATGATAACCGGGTCAAGGCGGACCGTTGAAGCAAGATCACGGAGAAGCGCGAATTCACCGCTTTTCAGCACGGTTTTGACCGCCGTAACCGAAAGAACCGCACCGGCGCCCTCTGCGAGTACCTGGGTAACCATGGCCTTCTCCTCATCAGCCGGGGGATAGGAGGCAACAATCTTCATTAAAAAGCGATCCTTCTGGGCATCGGGCAATGGATAAGTCCCTTCATGTTCAAAGGGATTCTGCGTCGCCAGTACCATGAAGGGCTCCGGCAAAGGATGGCTTTCCCCGTCAAGGGTTACCTGGAATTCCTGCATGGCCTCGAAAAGGGCAGCCTGGGTTTTCGCCGGGGCGCGATTGATCTCGTCGGCGATAAAGAGGTTGGTAAACACCGGCCCCTTCCGGGTGGTGAACTGCCCCGTGCGGGTATCCAGCATAATGTTGCCGGTGATGTCGCTGGGCATCAGATCCGGGGTAAACTGCATCCGCTTCGATTCACCGCCGATGGCCTGGGCCAGGGAACGGACCAGCAGGGTCTTGCCCAGCCCCGGCACACCTTCGACCAAAAGATGTCCCCCCGCAAGGAGGGTGATCAGGGCATGATCCACCAGTTCCCTTTGACCGACAAAGGCTTTGCCAATCTCCGCCCGTACCGCGCACAGTGTTTCTGCGGCGGATTCCGCAGCTGATTTTTTTTCGTAATCTTCATCGCTCATAAATGCTCCATTATGTTTTCCAGAATTTTCAGGCTCCGGATAATTTCATTATGCTTAAGGTTTTTCTTTTCACCTAATGAATTTTCAATTTCATAAATAAGGGGATATTTATCCCAGGGATCAAGTTCCCGGTCCCGGCATTTATATTTTATCTCCCTAAGGTAAACCTCAAGGTAGCCTTCCAGGGCATGGTACTTTTTAAGGAACCGTGTCTCCGCCGAAAAGCGATCCCGAATCGGCCTGGTCCGCTGTTCATTTTCCGGCCGCAAAATGCCGAAGCCGGGGATCACCATCCAGAAGCCGATACACACAAGGACCAGTACGGACACGATGGGGGGCAGCGGATTTCCCCGCTCCGCCAGTTTCCCGAAAAGATCTTTTACCGCCCGCCTGCCCCGGACAAAGAGTACCCCAGGGTGCTCATCCTGCACATTTGCAGCGGTGAGCTGCCAGGACAAGCGGGCGTTCTCTTCCGATTCCAGATTATCATTATACATAAAATAGGGCCGCCCGGTCACCGTGATCGAACCCTTTCCCAGGGGAATCGACACGAGCCGGATTATCTCCTGCTTGTCCTTCAGAGTAAGGGGTGTATCATCAAAATCTTTTATCACACTAAAACTAAAATGCAAATCGAAATTATTTTCCGTAATAACGTAATGAGCTAAATCGTGCAGTATTACTGTCTCATCATCTTCGGGAACCCATATTTCAGCCTGCACACCGATGGCCTCCAGAAACTGCGCGAAATCCGCTTCATCTTCATCATACCAGGATGGCTCAATAGAGATGAGCAGGGAACCCCCCTCCTCCACCCAAGGGATCAGGATCGGAGCCGCGTCCTCCCAGTCAAAAAATGAAGCCTGAATATAGACGCTTCGTTCCTTTGCGAGGATGATCCGGAAGGGACTTCCGTGGGAATCGATACGGACCGGGTGGCCGGTTTTGGTGAGCCATTTTTCCAGGGCATAGAAATAATTTGCCCTGACCGCCTGCGAAGGAGATATCGGCCTGGTCCGCTGGTATATCTCCAACTGGGTATAAGCCAGAACGCTGAGGATTAGGATGACTGCGGCGGCAATGCCGAGGATACTTTTGTATCTACCCATTATGCGCCCCCAGGGATTCGCAGAACGCAAGGGCTTTATCAAAGTATCCATCGGCAGGAATTTTTCCGCCATAGGCAAAGGCTGCCCAGGTGAAGACAAGTTCTCCAAAGCCTGCAATTTCTGCGGCGCTTGCAAGGGGAACCGCATCGGCCTGACGGACTATGGCAAGACAGCCGTACTCGGTGGCATTGGAAGGAAAAGAAAGCCGACGGTATGTTGACCAGACGGAAAGGGCGGCGGCAAAACAGGCGGCCCATGCTTCACGCAATTCACCACGGGCATGAAAGGATCGGGCCTGCTCCAAAAGCTGCTCAGGGCTTTCACTGACGGAACCTGTATGGAGGACCTGCTCATTTAAGCGCCTCCGGAATGGTAAGGGGAAGCGATTCTTCAAACGGAAAACATAGATAATCGAAAAAAACAGCAGCGCCGCAATGGCCAGCACAAGAACGCCCCGCAGTAATACTGCGAAAATTTTTTTTATCAAATCAACCCAGGAGGCGGTGTTGAATACGAACGGGGGCTTTTGTTCCCGCTGCTGCCGGGGCCGGATTCCCCAACCGTCTTTTTCTCCGCCAAAATCTTTGGAGCCAAGGATGTCCTCAAGTATTTCCAGGGGCACGTTAACAGTGGTATTATCCGCCGCTTCGGTTTGCGCATAACCATCTGTGGGGACAAGCAGGAAAAGAAACAGACAGAGAACCAATACACTACCGCTGCGGACAGGCCGGGGGGACTTTTGTAAAAAGCTGCGGAACAGCACTTCCAGGTCCCAGCCTTCAACTTCAACACGGCTGTTGATATAAAGGCCGAATCCCATGCACACATAAAGACTTTCTACCAGCATATAATTGACGCAGTAGGCGGTAAAATAAAAAAGTTCCTTTTGCTCAAGAAAATCAAAAATGGAGGTAATATAGTTTTCCTGCATCAGTTCAATAACCATAAACAGGAAAAGAATTTCCCCAATAAGGAGAATTCCTTCGAGGATATATCCCCAGACGGTGATAAGGACACAGAAATCAACCCCTCCGTTGGAGAGCCGCTGTTTCCGCTGCCTGACCTGGGCAGGCTTCAATCCTTCCAGAACCCGCACCGGCATCATCACCGCACGCCAGGGGCTGAAGCGCCGCCAGAGGAGATCACCGGGAAGGCCCCGCAAAATACTTTTGCCAAGGCCCTGCAAAAGCCGCCTTGCCCCGGACCGGGGTTCAAAAAAACGCACCCCAATGACATGCAGCACCGGACGATCAAAAAGGGGCTTAAAAAACCAGAGCATCAAAGTTAACCATGGCCGCATGACCTCCGGGAGCATCCGCAGACCAAAGGCGCAGACCCAAAGGGGAATGGCAAAGAAGGGAAGGAAATAAAAAAAATCCCGCCGCCACAGGAGCAGCCCCGCATCCGCCGCTTCCCAAAAACTCCGCCTGCGCAGAGCGAGGGCGCCGTCAAAGACCGCTTTCATCTTTTCCCCCGGCCGGCAAAGAGGAAAAACATCAGCAAAAGTATCCAGAGCGAAATACCGGCGCCGTAACGCAGCGCCTGGCCCAGGGTGTGCCGGGATGACCAGAAGGCTTCGATCACCGCAGCGATAACCAGCATCAGGGCGGCGCCGGAGATCAGGGGCAGGGCGTCCTTCCCCGCAGCCCGCAGGGACGCGCCCCGGCTCAACCCACGGGTGATAAAAAAACGGTATCCCAAAAGCAATCCCCCCTGTGCGCTGAGGATGATCGCCGTAAGTTCAAAACTGCTGTGTCCGATAATGAAGGAAAAAAAGGTGTCCCCAAATCCCTTGTTGATGATGTGCCCTGCGGATGTTCCCAAAAACACCGCATTGACGCCGAGCATGAAAAGACTCCCGATTCCTCCGAGGATGCCCGCAGCAAAGGTGCGAAATGCAATGGAAATATTGTTGTAAATATAAAAGCCGAACATATCCGCATCGGACTCCACATCACGGGGAACAAGAAAATGCTCACCTGCGGGATCGTACATCGTTTCAAGTGATTCGGCCTGGGACTCAGGCAATAGCTCGTACACCAGATCGGGAAAACGGACACTGAGGAGGGCGAAAAAAACAGCAATGCCGTAAAAAATCAGACAGGCAGCCCCAAGCCCCCGCCATTGGGCGCGGACCCTTTGCGGAAAAGTCCGGGTAATAAAAAGGACAAGAGCTTTGGGAGACCAGTCATGCTGGCCGTAGAGGATCTGATTCCCCTCAAGCACCAGCCGGTTCAGCCTTTCGATAAGCGCCGGATCAAAACCATGGGCACGGGCGGTGTTAAGGTCCTGTGTCAATTCCCGAAAACCCTGGGGAAACCACTGCGCCCTGGTCCGCAGCCCCTTCCGTCCGCCGTTAAGGGTGCCTTCAAATTCCTGCCAAAACCCTTCCCGGCGCTGAATAAAAGTCCGTTCTGTCACCGCTCACTCTCCAGACCCCGGGCAATATCCAAAAGGCAAGCTGCTGGGGAAAGCGCATCAGTTCCGGCATCCGCAGTAATACTGCGCAGATGTTCCGCAATCAATACCCTTTGCGCCGTATAGCCTGCGGCGATCTCATCGGCACGAGCCTTTCCCAAAAGGGGATAACGCCGGGCAAACATAAGGATGGCCTGTTTTTCCTCGAAGGACAAATTAGGTGGAGGGCTTATCTGCGGTGTGAAAGACGGGGATACCGCAACAGGGTGAAACCGTGGCGGAGCCAAAGTCTGGTTTGTATAGACCACCAGGGTACCGCCCGCCCAATCCCCCAATCGCCTGAACCCCCGACTTGCGGACATGCAGATAAGGACAATGAGGTATAAAAAAAGAAAGGTATCCGCAAAGCGCAGCAGGTTCCGCAGAAAAGATCCGCCGGGGCTCACGGGCTCCCCGCCGCTCCCCACCACCCGGATGCCCATGATCCGCTTGCCCGGACTCTGTCCCCGGAACAGAATTTCCCACATCACATGATAAAACCAGTCGATGCCGAAAATCAGGATCAGGAAAAGCCAACGGCCGCCGTTTTTTTCTCCAAAAAAACCGGCGGCAATTGAAATGATCAGAATAAGGGTCCACTGGATAAGCTGATCGATCCCCCATGCGCAGCTCCGTATGAGCGGCCCCGCCGGGAAAAGGACAAATTCTATCCCCTCAGGGGTTTCAACCCCCAGGGATGAATCGGTATATGCATACCCGGAGTTATTCATTAAAGAGACGTGGCGGCTATCACAATAGCGGTGATCAGGCCCACCGGAACAAGGGCAAGGGAGATAATGGACAGGATTCCATAAAATTTCCAGAGGGATTTGTTGTTTTTGAAGGCATCCTCAAGATCCTGCTCCGCATTGCTCAGGGTAAAATTCCGGATCTTCGCCCCGAAATTATAGATAAACCGGGCGGGAAAAAACATCAACGCCCCTATAAGAACGTATAAGAAACCCATGGCGATTCCCACCAAGCCGCCGGCAATCCCCAAACTTGCCCCTAATACCTCCGCAGCTTCTGCGGAAGCCGCCATGGAGATGGCAACGATGATTCCCGCCAAAACAGTGAAACCACAGCCTATAAAACTGAGGATACCGACAAAGCGGAGCCAGGGCGCCGCTTCTTTAAGGTAACGAACCATGGTGACAGAAAGGGTCTGTGAAAAACCGGGCCCTCTTTCCGTGCTGACTTCCGCCCCCGGACTCTGCCAGGGATTAACCGTATCGGACATAAAATCCTCCTTTAAATCCGATCATACTTTAAACTTGAACCCTTGAAAATAGCCGAACACCCCCGTAGTGCCTTGCACAAATCCACCCGGAAGTCTAAACTAAAGAAAACCCTACCTAATAGAGGAAACAAATGGCTGAAAAAAACATGGTTATGATTGACGGCAACAACGCTGCGGCCCACGTGGCCCACGCGCTGAGTGAAGTAATCGCGATTTACCCGATTACCCCGTCCAGCCCCATGGGGGAACTCTCTGACGAGTTTTCCGCCCAGGGCCGGAAAAACCTGTGGGGCACGATACCCCAGGTTGTAGAAATGCAGAGTGAAGCGGGCGCGGCGGGCGCGGTCCACGGGGCCTTGACCACCGGGGCGCTGACCACCACCTTTACGGCGTCTCAGGGGCTCCTGCTGATGATCCCCAATATGTACAAGATCGCCGGGGAGCTTACCTCCACGGTGTTCCACATCGCCGCGCGGGCGCTGGCCACCAGCTCCCTGTCGATTTTCGGCGATCACCAGGATGTGATGGCCTGTCGGCAGACCGGATGGGCGATGCTCTCCAGTAACAGCGTACAGGAAGTGATGGACCTGGCGATTATCGCCCATGCCGCCACCCTGCGGTCCCGGGTGCCCTTCCTCCACTTCTTTGACGGCTTCCGCACCAGCCACGAGTACCAGAAGATCGAAGAAGTTTCCTTTGAAGTGATGCGGGCGATGATCGACGATGAACTGGTCCTGGCCCACCGCAAACGGGGTCTTACCCCTGAAAATCCCTCGATCCGCGGTACGGCCCAGAATCCCGACACCTATTTCCAGGGCCGGGAAGGGGTCAACAAGTATTACGAGAAGGTTCCTTCTATAGTACAGGCCGAGATGGACAAGTACGCCAAGCTGACCGGCCGTTCCTACCATGTGTTTGACTACTTCGGGGCCAAGGATGCCGAGAAGGTTATCATCATCATGGGGTCCGGCGCGGAAACCGTGGAAGAAACCACCGAATACCTGGCAAACAAGGGCGAAAAGGTCGGCCTGTTGAAAGTCCGGCTCTACCGGCCCTTTGACGCGAGCCTTTTTGTAAAGGCCCTGCCCGCCACGGTGAAGTCTATCGCCGTGCTGGACCGGACCAAAGATCCGGGCGCCCTCGGCGAACCCCTGTATCAGGATGTGCGTACTGCATTGGCCGAAACTCTGGCCGCCGGGACTGCTCCCTTCAAGAGCGAGCCCGTGGTGCTGGGAGGCCGCTACGGCCTTGGCTCCAAGGAATTCACCCCCGCCATGGTTAAGGCGGTGTTTGACAACCTTTCGGGCAAGAAGATCGCCAACTTTGTGGTGGGCATCAATGACGATATTCTGGGCAAGAGCCTTGTCTACGACGATTCCTTCTTCCTTGCGGAAGAGGGGATGAACGAAGCCATGTTCTACGGCCTCGGTTCAGACGGGACGGTCGGCGCGAACAAGAACTCCATCAAGATTATCGGGGATGCCAAACCGGAGCTTTCCGCCCAGGCTTACTTCTCCTATGACTCCAAAAAGTCCGGGGGCTTCACCATTTCCCATCTGCGTTTCGGCAAGAAGGCGATCCGTCGGCCCTACCTCATCACCAAAGCGGACTTCCTGGCCTGTCACAAGTTCTCTTATATGGAAGTTTTGGACATGCTGGCCAACATCAAAGACGGCGGCACCTTCCTCCTCAACAGTCCTTTTAGCGCCTCTGATGTCTGGAAGGAAATCCCCGTGGAGGCCCAGAAGCGGATCATCGACAAGAAGCTCAAGTTCTTTGTGATCAACGCCGCCGACATTGCCCGCAAGACCGGCATGGGTAACCGCATCAACACGGTTATGCAGGCCGCCTACTTCAAAATTTCCGGGGTACTGCCGGAAGCGGAAGCGGTCAAGGAGATGAAGCACTTCATCGAAAAATCCTACGGCAAGAAGGGCCCTGAGGTTGTGGCGAACAACTTCAAGACCGTGGATGAGGCGCTGAACGCGGTTCAGGAAGTAAAGTATGGGGCCGCCGACAGCAAGCTCCACATGAAGAAGCCCTTTGCCACCGCCAAGGATCCGTGGATTCAGGAAGTGCTGGGGGCCGTTTCGGTACAGGAAGGGGACAAGCTCGCGGTTTCAAAGATACCCGATGACGGAACCTTCCCCACCGCCACCACCCAGTATGAAAAACGGGCTGTTGCGGAACGGGTGCCCAGTTGGAACCCCGAAGTTTGTATCCAGTGCGGTAACTGCGCTGCGGTCTGCTCCCATGCCTGTATCCGCATGAAGAACCTCACCGATGCGGAAGCGTCCAAGGCCCCTGCGGGTCTCAAGACTGCGGCGATAAAACCCAAGGCTGTGGACGGCAAGAAGACCTGCCTCGTGATTTCCGCCGAAGACTGCATGGAATGCGGGGTCTGTATCAACATCTGCCCCGTGTCCAAGGATAAGGATAAACCCCAGGCCCTCTCCTGGAAATCCTACGCCGACGATCCCCAGTACCACGCGGAACAGGCGGCGGCTTGGGATTACTTCCTCAGCCTGCCTGAGACCCCCGCTGCGGAGATCAACCTGAGTACCCCCAAGGGTCTGGCCTACAAGCGGCCCCTCTTTGAATTCTCCGGGGCCTGCGGCGGCTGCGGTGAAACCCCCTACGTCAAGCTCCTTTCGCAGCTCTTCGGCGACCGGGCGGTTATTGCCAACGCCACCGGCTGTTCCTCCATCTACGGCGGGAACCTCCCCACCACCCCCTACGCCAAGCGCGCCGATGGCCGCGGGCCGGTCTGGTCCAACAGCCTCTTCGAGGACGCCGCCGAGTTCGGCATGGGTATGCGGCTTACCAGCGACAAACTGGCGGAACACGCTCGTGAAATCGCGCTCAAGGCCAAGGGTGAAGGCATCCAGGCCGCGCTCATCGACAAAATTCTGGCTAATACCCAGGAAGATGACGATGCCATCGATGCCCAGCGCAAAAACGTGGACGACCTCAAGGCCGCCCTCAAGGGCAGTTCCGGTACCGGGAAACTCCTCGCCTCACTGGCGGACCACTTTATCAAGCGGTCGGTTTGGGTGCTCGGCGGGGACGGATGGGCCTATGACATCGGTTACGGCGGCCTCGATCATGTGATCGCCTCTAACCGGAACGTGAACCTCCTCGTGATGGACACCGAAGTGTACTCCAACACCGGCGGCCAGATGTCCAAGGCAACCCCCGTGGGAGCCATCGCGCGGTTCGCCGCAGCCGGTAAGGACATCGTAAAGAAGGACCTTGGGGCCCAGGCCATGAGCTACGGCTATGTGTATGTGGCCCGGATTTCCATGGGCGCTAACATGGCCCAGACGATCAAGGCCTTCCGCGAAGCGGAATCCTACCCCGGAGCCTCTATTATCATCGCCTACTCCCACTGCATCAACCACGGCATCGACATGAGCAAGGGGCTGGATCAGCAGAAGGCGGCGGTTACATCGGGCATTTGGCCCCTGTACCGCTACGATCCCCGGCTTAAGGATCAGGGCAAAAACCCCTTCCAGCTTGACTCCAAGGAAGCTACCACCAGCATCGAAGACTTCATGTACAAGGAAGTGCGCTTCAAGAGCCTCAAGGCCGCCAGCCCCGACCGGGCCGACGCCCTGCTCGCCAAGGCCAAGGCCCAGACAGAGCGGCTTTGGAAGGAGTACAAGTACCTGGCTGACAGACCCTTCTAGGCTAAAAACCTTCGGTTTTTTAGCTAAGGAGTTTGGCAGCGCCTGACGGCACTGCCAAACTCCACGCATTGATTGAAAAAAGCTACAGTTTTTTTAGTATTGACCGATTTTTAAAATAGAACCCGGAGACGCTGTTATACGGTGTTTCCGGGTTTTTTTATTTGTATGGGGTATTTTATGAAAAACAGGATAGTACAAGCCGTTTTGTTCCTCTTTGGCCTTATGGCTTTTGTTTTGATGGGCTGCAAATCCGATGCACAGCCGATGGCTTCCCCTCCCAAGAACATTCCGCAGAACTTGGCCACACAGAGAGCCGAACAGAGGGCCCAGGAACAAATAGCCCGGGAACAGAGGGCTCAGGAACAGGCGGCCCGGGAACTGGCGATGTCGGCCTACAAAGTCGGTGACACCGGACCCGCCGGGGGGATTGTGTTCTATGTCAAGGATAATAATTCCAATGGCTGGCGGTATCTGGAAGCGGCCCCGGCAGACACGGAACAGCAATCGAAGGGATTTTTTTCTCCTGCGATTTTCCGTAAATATGAATTAAATGATCGGCGTTTAGGAGCAGGCAGGAAAAACACCCGGAACTTCATGTCATTTTTTGAACAGGAAGGCGGCGGTATCGGTACGGCCATGTGGATCTGTGACAATCTGGCAGTAAACGGCTTTGACGACTGGTATCTGCCCTCTCAGGAGGAACTGCTCTGTATGTATTATAACCTTTATAAGCCGGGACTGGGTGATTTTAAAACCATGTGGTATTTGAGTTCAACCGCCGCCGATAATATGCCTAATACGGCGGTAAATTTCGCTTCGGGCAGAGACGCAGGGCGCAGCGGTGGAGTAGTAGAGATCCGTGCCGTCCGGCAGTTCTAGGTGATGTATTTGACAAAAAATATTGTTAACAGGATATTTTCGTTTATCGGCGCGGACAGCAAGCCCATTTCGGACAGGGATCTGTTATTAAAGCAAACCCTCAAAGAACTTGGCCAAAATAAATACGCAAAATTTTACCGGCCAAAAACCGACGAGATCGATCCCTCCTTTGCGCAATACCTCTTTTGTTTTTACAAGACTATTTATCCCGCCCGATCTTTCCTGAAGAATGAGGCGAAAATAAAAAAACTTAAACAGATTTGCTTTGAACATTCTTTAAGCGCTGAAGTACTGGCGACAGTACGGCGGCTGAGCCCTGAAGTGATTGAGGCTCAGGCCCAGGAAACCACCCCCAATGAACTTATCCGTCGGCTCCAGGATGATTTTATCGCCCTTTCCAATACCTTTGACAACGAACGGATAAAGGCGATAAACAGGTGCTATAACCTTATTATGGCCTTTTCCCGGCTGGCGTTTTTCGACTATGCCGCTTTTTTGCAAAACTTCGATTCAACCCTGCGTGATGGTGTCTTTACCGTCCCCCCGAAATTTACCGCCCTTAATGTCGGCCCGCTTGTCCGGGACCTCGGCATTTTTTACACCGCCATTTCCGCCCCGGCAAGTGGCGATGATTGGGCTGCGGTTTTTACGGTGATGAGAATCGCCAATGACGGAACCGATGTGCTCCCCCCCTCACAATGGAATATGCTTCTTGCCAATATGAAGGAACTGACCTCTTCAAAAATTCTGGAGATCATGGTTCGGCTTTCATCAAAAAACCTCCTCCGAAACGGCAAAGTCATAATTCCCGATGAACACTTATGCGAAAACTGGTTTGAGAAAAAACGGGAGGAGATCCGTCAACATATCAGCGAAATTGCGGATAAGCAGCGGAACACCCGGATACAGGCTCTGGCAAAAGCGGTCTTTGAGAAACCGGAACTTGAGCGGCTGAATTATTACACCGGAACGGATAACAAAGTCTATACCCAAAAAGGCATGAACGGCTTTGTGTATGCCGCAGGACTCAACTATTTAACAGCCTTTATTCAGGATTACGTGAAAAAGGATATCCAGGAAATCTGCGACCTCGTTTTGATCCGGGGACAGTGGAATTCGAATAACGCTTCCCTGCAAATGTCCGATGCGTTCCACAAAATTTTGGAATTTCTCCCCCCTATTGAAGCGCTGGATGCAAGCCTCTCCGAGGAAGGCATCACCGGGCTCAGGCTCAGGGGAGCGCTGTTCCGGGTGGACCTGGATAAAACCCAGGCACGGAATATCAACAACATAACCGAGACTATTGATGAAGAAGCCCTGAAACTGATAAACGGGGCCGTTCAAAACCTCATTGTCGTAGGCAAACACCTAAAGGCCCTGGTGGATGATATTGTAAAAAAAGAACCTGAACTTATCATCAACTGGAAAAAAGTGGACGGGCATTCAAAATCGCCGATTGCCCGGTGGCTAAGCGATACCTACAAAAAGCTAAACTATTTTGTCCAGCTTATGACCCTGGTAATTCATCCGGCGGAATAGCTTTACTTCCGGTTGCACTGTTACGATAATTAAAATATGTACCTCACACAGACCACCAGTATCAAGCGTATCGGATTCGTCTCTACCCGGCTTCAGGGCACCGACGGAGTATCCCTGGAAACCGCCAAGTGGCGGCAGGTGCTGGAAAAGATAGGTTACGACTGCTATTTCTTTTCCGGCCTTTCCGATTGGGATCCTGACAAGTCCATGGTGGCGGAGGAAGCCTTCTTCGGGCATCCCGAAGTGGTGAAAATACAGGAACGCTGTTTCGGGACCACCGTGCGGAACGAAACCCTTACCGGCGAGATTCAGAATATCCGGCACAGGCTTAAACGCAGTCTCTACGATTTTGTGAAAACCTTTAAAATCGATCTTCTGATATGCGAAAATTGCCTGACCATCCCCATGCATATCCCGCTGGGGCTTGCAATTACGGAATTTATCGCCGAGACCGGAATCCCCGTCATTGCCCATCACCATGATTTTTCCTGGGAGCGCCAGCGCTTTGCCGTCAACTGCGTGGGGGATTATCTTTCCATGTCCTTCCCGCCCCAGCTCCATTCCATCAACCACGTGGTGATCAACTCCGACGCCCGGCAGCAGCTATCCTTCCGCTGCGGTATTTCTTCCATCATTATCCCCAATGTATTTGACTATGACACGGAGCCCCCGGCGAAGGACGAATACGCATATACCCTGCGGAAGGATCTGGGCCTCGCGGATGATGAAGTGCTGCTCCTCCAGCCCACCCGTATGATCGCCCGCAAGGGAATCGAACATTCGATTGAACTGGCAAGCAGGCTGAAGGACCGAAAAGCGAAACTCCTTATCAGCCACCAGGAACGGGACGAAGGTTCCGATTACTACAAGCGGACCATGGATTACGCGGGCCTTCTGGGGGTGGAAGTAATTATCCGGCCGGACCTTATCGGCGCGGAGCGGGGCTTAACTGAAACAGGCCAACGGAAGTACAGCCTTTGGGACTGCTACCTTAACGCCGACTTTGTCACCTACCCTTCCACCTACGAGGGCTTCGGCAATGCGTTCCTTGAAGCGATCTGGTTCAGAAAGCCCATCCTGGTCAACCGTTACGCGATTTTTCAGCGGGACATTGAGCCCCTGGATTTTGACGTGGTGGTGATGGACAACTACATAAGCCCCGACACGGTGGATACTGTCAGGACCATGCTGGATTATCCCCAAGCCGCCGAGGTAATGGCAGCCCGCAACTTTGCCCTTGGCCGCAAGTTCTTTTCCTTTGAGCTTCTGGAACAGCGGCTCCGGCAGGTGCTGATGAACTTTGGGCAGCTATAATTAGAGTTTGTCTATAATGTAGACACATTATAGACAAACTTCCTTAAAATTTGTGGACAGACACTAATTACCGGTTAAAGCGCCGTCACCAGATCAAAAAATCTTTCCCCAGCAGACGGAGTATTGCTTCGATAAAAAAATAATCGCCGTAAATAATGGGAGCCTCTGCGTCCTTGCCCGTTCCGTGATATGACCCGGTTCCATGGCCCATGATCGCATCTTCGTCTTTATTCCAATTACTAAAGGCGGCGTCACAGGCACGCAGTATCTTAAGTGCGGATTGTACATAGAGGGGCCGTTCATATTCCCCGGTGCGGGCGGCAATTTCCAGCAGGCCGCAGGCGCTGATCATGGCGGCGGTGGAATCGTATTTTACCGGTTTTTCCGGCGCTCTAAAGTCAACCGGTGGAAGCCAGCCGTTTTGAGCAAGATTGGCAATCACATAATGGGCAATAGCCTTGGCGGTATCAAGGTATTCAGTTTTTTGTGTGTGGGTAAAACTGAGGGCAAATCCATAGAGTGCCCATGCCTGTCCCCTGCTCCAGGATGATCCGCTTGCAAAACCCTGTCCGCCGGGATACTCAAGACATTCCCCTGATTCCGGCGAAAGGACGGCGATATGATTGCAGCTTCCATCGGCCCTGACAATAATTCTGCGGCAGGTATCGGCATGTTCCCGTGCGATATATTCAAAACGGGGATCGCCGGTTTCCCGGGAAGCCCAATACAGGAGGGGAATATTCATCATACAATCCACAATGATCCAGCCGGTCCGGTCTCCGTTCCACGCGCGGATAAATTTTCCCGCCGGATTGTACCGGCCCGCCAATAAATTAGCCGCATGGAGGGCCCGCTTAAGGGAATTTTTATTTCCGGTTAAGCGGTAGTTTGCCGCCGCTGAATGGAGCCACATAAATCCTACGTCATGGTGGAGCCCTTCGTATCCTTCCAATGCTTCGTCCAGCCGGACTTCCACTCCCTCTGCGGCCTTGCGGTATTTTTCTTCCCCTGCGGCATGGTACATCTGCCAGAGTATACCCGGCCAAAAACCATTGGTCCACCAGTAGATACCCTCCGGCGCATCCAAATCCCGGTAATGCCCATCAACCGGAATATAAGGGATATTGCTTCCAATCCTGGTACATTCGGCGTCCATCTTTACCTGAATCTTTTCCCAGGTTTCCGTAACCCACCCGCTGTCTTTCTCTGAAATACTGTAGTTCATGCTATTCTCCTTATGATTGATTTGTTCCCCTGTTTCTTTTATCCCGTTTGAATTCAAGCGGGGTCTTACCGTAGCTTCTCTTGAACAATTCGCTGAAATAACGGGCATCGGTAAAACCGACACGCTCGGCCAGCTCATAGGTTTTTAAATCTTCATTGTGAAGCAGTAAAACTGCGTGTTCCATTCTGATGCGGGTCAAAAAATCCTTGAAATTAAGGTCCGTATTCTTCTTGAAATATACGCTGAAATAGTAAGGATTCATATAGGCCATCTTTGCGATTCTTTCAAGGGTAATATTTTCCGCATAATGAACATTAATATACTCCATGATCTGCTGTATCTGTTCGTTTCCGTGGACTTCAATAATTGTATCATTTGAAGGCTCAAAAAGAAAGACCGTATCATCGGGACGGACAAAACGGTAATTGAGGGCTTCCCTCGCGGTGTTTATCGACTGGCTTACATCCGCAATATTATTGACCGTTACCCCTACGCCGGTTAAAATTTTTTTATCCATGCCTGACTTGACATAAGCGCATATATCACGGGCTGTTTTTTTGGGGAAATCAATATCCTCTGTGTGATTCAAAATGATATGGATAAGATTATCCCGCAAAAAAACAAGCCCCTGTTTTTCATCAAGAACCTTCCGTTCCAGGAGGTGAAATACGGAAAAGAGCAGCAATTTTTCCATCTCATAATCCATAAAATCAAAATCATGGATATGTATAGCCAGGGCGGTAAAACAGGGGCAGTCCTCATTTAATTTATTCAGCAGGGCTTCGTTCTGTTCCATCCGTGATATTTTTGTTATCGCCGCTTTGGCGTTTGCGTTTTTATCAATTTGCCGCAGCGCCTGAGCTACCGCCTGTAGCAGCTCTTCCTTTTTGACCGGCTTTAAAAGATAGTTCTGCGCCCCATAGCTTAGAGCATCCTGCACATAATTAAATTCCTCATGCCCCGAAAGGAAAACCACCTTGGTCTCAATACCCATTTCCTTGATTTTATGCAAAATATCAAGCCCGGTTTTTACCGGCATACGTACATCCAGAATGGCGATATCTGGTCTAAGCCTTAAAATGTCTTCTTCCGCCTTATCGCCCCTTACCGCTTCACCCACAATTTTTATATCAAGATTTGTCCAGTCAAGGAGCTTCCGCAGGCCCCGGAGAATTATAATCTCATCATCCGCCAGATAAAGACTATACATCTTTTTCCTCAAAAAAGAGGGGCAGCAGCATGGTGACAGAAGTACCGATCTGGGGAGCGCTGCTTATGGAAAGGCCATAGGGGTCCCCGTATTCGTACCGCAGCCGGTCATGTACATTCTTGAGCCCCATAGGATCTCTGCCGCCCTCAAGGGCCTCACTATCTTTATCATCAAATTTATCATCATTGAGTTGATGGGTAAGACCGAGGAGTATATCCTGATCCATACCGATGCCGTCATCCATGATGCGGACTACCAGATCCGCATTGTTTCTTTCCGCTATAATCTGAACATGCCCGGCGCCACGGGGCTTAATGCCATGAATAATGGCGTTTTCCACAACGGGCTGAATCATCAGGCCCAGGACCATTGCGTGTTCCAGGCCGTTCTCCGCAGCAATATCCCAGACAATCCCGTGGTTATACCGGATATCAATAAAGGCAAAATAATTCCGGATCATTTCAAGTTCCCGGCTCAGGGGAACCTTCCCGTCAAGCTGTCCCAGGGAATAACGCATCTGATCGGCCAGGAGGAGCGCCAATTCTGCGGTACTTTCGTCGTTATTCGTTACCGCGTTCATTCTGATAATTTCAAGACTGTTATACAGGAAATGGGGTTTTATTTTCGCCTTTAAAGAACTTAACTCCGCCTCCTTCCAGCGGAGCCGGGCAAGAAAAGAAGTCCTGATATATTCCTCAAGTTTCCCCGTCATCTGCTTAAAACCATCCGCAAGCTGGCCGATTTCATCACGGCCCTTAACATCAAAGGCAATATCGAAATTACCATTTTCTACCTCCCTCATGGCTTCCAGTATTTTTCTGACAGGTTCTGAAAACATTTTTGAATAAAACACCGAGAGGGTCAAAAGGACGATCAATATGGCGGTAACTATGACATATACCAGGGTGATAATATCGGTAACATTGCGCAGCATGTTTTTTGAATCTATCCTGAAAACAACATCCCATCCGGTCGCCTGACTATGTTCGGTAATCTCAAGCATGTCGC
>BNUT01000002.1 GCA_025997555.1 Spirochaetia bacterium | reverse complement strand
GCTCCTGGAGCCGTAACAACTGCAAAAATGGCTAATCTAAATAGTAATTCTCAAATATTAGGTTCATCATCTACTTCATCTGCACCAACAAGTTTATCTTTAGGAACAGGATTAAGTATTAGCGGTACTACTATTAATGTTTCGGTTCAAAATGCTGGTTCTTCGCAATTTGGATATATAGAATTTAATACTACTCAAGGTGATTTAGCAGATTCTGGAACAAATAGTGGAATAGCTGTTGTTAAACCTGGAGCTATAACAACTTCAAAAATGGCTAATTTATCGGGAGTTTCGCAATTATTAGGTTCATCTTCTACTTCGGCTAATCCTACAAATATTGCTTTAGGTAGTGGTTTAAGTATGAGTGGTAATACTTTAAGCGTATCTTTATCATTATTGAGAACATCAAGTCAAGTTACAAGAACATTAACTACAAGCACTGGTGCATCTGGTTTTCAGGTATCAGCAACTCAAGATGCTTTAGTTTTTTATACAGTATATGTAACTGCGGCATCTACTATTGCTAGTTATGCAGATGGAAGTATACGTTTACAACTTTCACCTACTAATTCTGCTACAAGTTCTGCTTGGATAGAAAACGGAAGACTCGAAGTAAATGTTACAGTAACTTTAGCTTTAACTTTAAATAATACTACTTCTGTTACTAGTCAATTAGCAACTTATGTACCTGCAGGTTATTATGTTAAACTTTTAGAAGTAGTTACCGCAGGAGCTGTGTCATTTGGATATGTTACTGGAATTGAAGTTATAGGAATTTAATTTATGTAAAAGTAATATTCCATAATGGAATCCTTAAAATTTAAATGTTTAAAGGTTTATCTTAATAATTGTTACGGGGATGATATTAATAAATTACCGTTTAGTATTTTAAATAGTTTAACTAACAAACAATGGTTTAGAATTTCTAATAGTTTTTGTTTTGACGAAAATTTTGTATTTAAATGGAGAAATAAAATAAATATAGATTGTTTACAACTTAATCCATATTTTAAATATTCCGACGAATTTTTTGAAATAGTAAATAGATGTAGTGTTTGCTGGGGTGAATTAGATTTTTTTTATAAATGTTGTTGCGAAAAAATTAAAGAAGAAGACAATATTTCATCTGACGAAAATTCCGATAAAGATGAAGATAATATTTTAAAAATAAAAAGAAAATTAACATATGCAGACATTGATATTAGAAATAGACAAACATATACTCAATCTATGTAAAGAAATAGAAGTAAAATATAATTTAAGTAATATATTTAAGTTATGGATTAATGTTAAGTATGATTACGAATTAGAAACATATTTTAGAATAATTAATAATACGATATATTATTGCGATAAAGATGGCGTACCTTATGCATTTGAAAAAAAAGATGTATTATATCCTTTTTAAAGGACTTTTTAGTCCTTTAAACTTATTTAATAATTTTAACTTCATATGTATACTCTACAATTTTTTGTTTAAAAATATCCATAATAGTATCTGTACAATCATTAATATCTTTTTTACATTGCAAAGTTTCTTTTACAAGTTCAACTTTAGTATTTTTATCGTAACACATTCGTTTATATTTTTTATATAAAATAAATTTAACGTTATTATATTCTAATTCTTTTTTATTATTTTTTATAAAGTATTCGGCTAAACATTTACTTAATTTATTGAGATTAATTTTATTTTGTTTATCCTCTTGTAATAATTTATCTTTTTCAGTTTTAAGTTTATTTTTCAACTCTAACTCTTCTACATACCATTCCAAATTTTCTTTAAATGTAAGAGATTGTGGATCCATTTATTATTATTAAAATTGAAATTACATTTAACCTTAACTTTTAAAAAAAATAAAATAATGGAAAAAGAACCTGTTTATATTCCTGGAAAAATAAGAAAACGAAGAGCTGAAATAGTATCAGAAAATGATAATCCCGATTGTTTTAATGACTCGAAAATTGAAATTTTTAATCTTGATACTATAACAAATAATGGCTATTGTATAGCTAAACTATGGCAAATGAACTTCAAACATATTATACATATTGTCCTTTAGAAAAATCAGCGGAATGTTATTTTAGTATATTAACTGTTCCAAATTTAAGATATATATGTACTTATAATAATTTTGAATTTTGCTGGTTTTATATTAAAACTGAAAATCAACCATATTGTATACCAGAATTAGAAATAAATTACGATTCTATAACTGCTGTTCCACATAAAGTTTATGATGAAATTAATGGAAAATTTACAGATATTTATACTTGTTTAAATTCTCCTCGATATATTTTAAGTACACATACTTTTATAGGAGAAAATGGTCCTAAATGTGTTATAATGTATGGAAAATATAGACCAAAAATGATTAAATATCTTAACCCCTTTACTTTAAAATTTAACTCTGAACTTCAACTTAAAAAAAATCGTAAAATTTATTCAATAAAACCTTATTATATAGGAGAAGCTTATCAATGTTTTGTTGTTTGGAAAAAATGTCCATGTTTATTAAAACTTTCTTCGATACAAAAATTTTGTTCAATACCTTGTAATGAGCAATTATGTTTAATATGTGGAAAGTATTATAATAAACCGGACGATATAGAAGTTCCTGAAGGAAAAAATGGTACAAGTACTTGTGCAGTTTGTCTTAAAAATAAAACAAATATGTTATTTCTTCCATGTAAACATGCTGTTTGTTGTAAAGAATGTTCTGATCAACTTTTAAATTGTCCGATATGTAAAGCATTCATTCAATCTAAAATGCGGATTTATATTAATTAAGTTAGTATTTATAAGTTAGTATAAGATTTAATTTGCATGTTAGTTTAAGGGTTAATAAACCCTTAAACAAATTGATATATTTATTTTTTGTAATTATTCTTAAAATGATTATAAATATTTATAAAAACAAAGAATGTATCGAAGATATATATAAAATGTATTTAAACGATTCGAACGTAAAATACATTTGTACGATCTACGATATAATAGAAGAATCTGTATCTTTTTATATAAGATATTCTACAGATAGTTTAACCATACCAGAAATAGAAATAGATTATGATACTTTAACAGACAGTCCTAATAATGTTTATGATGAAATTACTCGTAAAACGAATAATATTTATTATTTAATTATTAATACCAATTATGTTCTTAGTACTCATACTTTTAAAGGTCCCAATGGTCCTAAATGTTTTATATCATTTGGTGAATGTTTTAAAACTTTAATAAATTATTTTGATCCTATTATGAAACATTTTTATTTATTAGATTTAATATGTAAAAAAAATATAAAAAAGAAAATAGAATATAAAATTAAAAATATTACTCGTTATCTTATCGTATGGAATATTAATAGACCTAATAACATTCTTAAACAAAAGGATGAAAAAGTACCTAAAAATCAAATAGGGACTGCAGTCTGTAAAGTATGTTTAAATAATAAAGTTAATATTTTATTTTTATCATGTAATCATGCTATATGTTGTATATATTGTTCTGAACAACTTAAGAAATGTCCTTTGTGTAATTTTTTAATTATTTCAAAGATACAAATAAACATCCTTTAAATAAATTGATATAATTTATTTACCATATTAATTAATATGTATGTATAAATACATTCGTAAGATTAAAAATATAAAAATAATGCGTTATTTTTACCATGTAAGTTTACGATTTTTTATATATCTTATTTTTTTTCTATATTTATAAAACAAATTGATACGATTATTTTGGTATTTATGTAAGTAATAAAATGGCTCTAGAAGAACCTAAAAAAATTGTCAGTAGAAAAAATATTATAGATGTATATAAAAGAATGTTAAAATATCCGTTTAATATATATATACATACACGTCTTGACAATGAATATGTTCAAATTAGTGTTGATTATGAAAGTGATAATTATTATTATACAACTCAACAAATAAATTATTTACAATATAGATATTATTCCTTAGTAGATGAACCTGATAATATATATGATGAAGTTGCAGATAGAATGAGTAATATTTATGAATTAATGACTAAAGATTATGTTATAGATACCCATACTTTTATAGGAGAAAATGGACCTAAATGTGTAATAAATTTTGGTAAGATCGAAGATAATATAATTAAATACTTCAATCCTAAAACTAAAAAATATTGCGATATTAATTCGATATCCGAATTTAAATTCAGATATAATAATTTATTTTTTATAGAATGGGAAAAATCACCTATAAAAAATAAAATTAAAGATGAAGAAGTACCAGAAGACCAGATTGGGATAAGCGTATGTAAAATATGCTATGAAAATAAAGTTAATATTTTATTTTTTCCGTGTAAACACGCCGTATCTTGTGTAAATTGTTCCGAATGTTTAAATTGTCCTATATGTAAGCGTTTAATAACTTCTACAAGGTATATTTTTATAAATTAAATGTTTAAGTGTTTATGACACTTAAACAAATTAATTATATTATAAAATTATGGAAATTGTTCATAAGGATAAAAAAATGTATTTAAACGATTCGAACGTAAAATATATTTGTACAGTTTATGATAAAAAAAGTATATTTTTTATATAAGATATTCTATAGATAGTTTAACCATACCAGAAATAGAAATAGATTATGATACTTTAACCCTGATAATGTTTATGACGAAGTTGATAATAAAATGAGTAATATTTATAATTTGATATGTAGTAAATATGTACTTAATACACATACTTTTAAGGGTCCTAAATGTTTTATATCATTTGGTACATATGAAAAATTTTATCCACCTTGTCCTACTCGTTATTTTATAAATGTCGAAATTAAATATTACAATCCTATTAAAAAACATTTTCGAAAAATAGATCTAACATGTTTCGATGATATAAAAAAAATAGAATATAATATTAGAAATGATACTTATTATCTTATCGTATGGAATATTAATAGACCTAATAACATTCTCAAACAAAAGGATGAAAAAGTACCTAAAAATCAAATAGGAACTGCAGTTTGTAAGGTATATTTAAATAATAAAGTTAATACTTTATTTTTATCATGTAATCATGCTATATGTCGTACATATTGTTCTGATCAACTTAAGAAATGTCCGATATGTAAATCTCTAATTACATCTAAAATAAAAATAAATATAGTTTAAATTTGATTTTTAAAAAATATATTAAAAATATTTTTAAATAATGAGACGATATACCATATCAGCATATGCTATAAATCCTGTAGATATGTATAAATCTTTGCTCGACGAAGAACATATAAGATATATTTGTACAATAAGAGATTTTATCGATATTACATTTTATACTACAGCATGTATCGATGATTTAACTTTTGTTGAAAATATGGTTGAATATAACTCTTTAACAGATGACCCTGATAATGTTTATGACGAAGTTGATAATAAAATGAGTAATATTTATAATTTGATATGTAGTAAATATGTACTTAATACACATACTTTTAAGGGTCCTAATGGTCCTAAATGTGTTGTTACTTTCGGAGAACATGTTTGGAATCGAAAAGAAGATGAAATTATAATTACCAAATATTTTAACCCTATTACAAAACAATTTCAAGTAAATTCAGAAATATCCGATATACATATTAGAAATAAGTTAAAATATACAATTGAAAAAATAAATTTTGAACTTATAACTTGGAATTTTAAGAGAGTTAAAAATATTCCTAAACACGAAGATGAAATTATATCAGAAAACCAAATGGGAATAAGTATGTGTAAAGTATGTTTGGAAAAGAAAATAAAAATACTATTTTTACCTTGCAAACACGCAATTTGTTGTATAAAGTGTTCTACATTGGTGATAGCTTGTCCGCTTTGTAGATGTAAAATAAATATTAAGATGGATATTTTTATAGGATAAATAATTGAAACGATATATTTAAACGAATATTAATAAAAAATGACAGATTTAATGCGTCAAATAAATTTTTCAGTTATAAAAAAAAATACATTAAGTCCTATCGAAAGATATAAAAAATCTCTTAACGATGATAGAGTTAAATATATTTGCACATTTGTTTATTATTATAACGTTATATTGTTTGAAAGAGGAATTTATAATCCAATAACTATTATTGAAAATACGATACAATATGATACATTAACAAATGATCCTGATCATATTTATGATGAAGTTAATGATAAAATAAGTAATATGGATGAATTAATATTAAATGATAATGTACTTGCCACGCATACTTTTAAAGGTCCTAATGGACCTAAATGTGTTGTTACTTTTGTAAAAAAGACTGGACCTATACTTTATTTTAACCCTATTGTAAGACAATTTCAAGATGTAAATTCAGAAACACCCGATGAACACATTAAAGACAAAGTTACTTATCAAGTTAACAATATTTCCTTAGAATTTATTAATTGGAATTTTAAAAGAGTTTTTACTTTTCCCAAGTATGAAGATGAATTTATACCAGAAAACCAAATAGGAATAAGTATATGTAAAGTATGTTTAGAAAATAGAATAAAAATATTATTTCAACCATGTATGCATGCAATTTGTTGTATAAGATGTTCTACTAATATTGATAATTGTCCAGTTTGTAGAAACGTAATTAATACTAAAGTAAATATTTTTATAGGATAAGAGTATGTTAGTTTAAAGGTTTAATGACCCTTAAACATTAAAATAAAATTTATTAATAAATAATGGATATAACTTTTCAAACAATTTATAAAATGGTATATACAGAAACTCCAAGTATTGTATATAAAAAATTTTTAGAAACTACTCATATTAAATATATTTATACTAAATTTAATAAAAATTGCGATATTGTTGATTTTTTTTATAGAAGTTATCAAAAACCAACTATTATTGAACAAAATATAGAATATAATACTTTAACAAACGACCCTGATAATGTTTATGATGAAGTTACCGATAAAATGAGTAATATATACGAATTAATGACTAAGGATTATGTATGAGTATCTAATACATTTATAAACCAAAATAAACCTAAATGTATAGTGAATTTTGGTAAATTTACCTTTAACGAAATAAAAGAAAATATTTTAGAGTTTAGAATTGTATATTTTAATCCTATAATTAAAGATTTTCAAATTATGATACCATATTAAAAATAAAATTAGATATAAGGTCGGAAAAACTTTTTTTGACTTGATTGAATGGGATTTTAAAAGAGTTATTCATACAGCTAAACAACAAGATGAAGAAACTTTAGAAACTCAATGTAAAGTTTGTTTAACAAATAAATTTTATTTTTACCTTGTAAGCATGCAATTTGTTGTATAAGATGTTCCGATGAAATTAAAGATTGTCCAATTTGTAGATTTATAATCAATACTAAAATGGAAATTTTTATACTTTAAGGTGAATACAAAGTAATATTTTACAAATTAAGATGTAACAAGGCAAAATGATATAATATATTTAATAAAATTATGTCACAATTTAACCATACAGTATATGTACCATCGTGATTATTTTTTACATTAGTTATAGATAAAAAACCTTCTTCTATAAAGTAAATACGTGATAATATAAACAAAAGATCTTTACCGTGTTGATTTAATCTTTGAAATATATCCATGTTTATATCTAATTTTTCTTTCTTTTTTAAGATAAAATAAAGATTACGATATGTATCGATCATTTATATTTAAAAATGATTTTTTAAAAAATGATTAACTTTAATATTAAATTAATATTTACAAATGGATACATCAATACGTAAAAAATGTCAAAATGGCTATATTAAAATTATTAATAAACTTTCTGTTACGTATAATATTCCTAAAAAAAATCTTTTAGAAATACTTAATCAAGTTATACATGATTCTGATGTTATATCTAAACAACGTAATTTACAGATAATTGAATGTATTTCTAGAAATGAACATGGTAATTATATACATGAACCATCACAACTTGTTTTTGATCCTCAAACTAAAATGGTTATAGGAAAACAAAACGAAAATGGAAATATAGATGATATAAATATTAACGATGTAAGTATTTGTAATAAATATAAATTTAAATATATAATACCTGAAAATTTAGGTAAAATCTTAGAAGAAGAAGAAAAAAGTGTAGAAGATCAATTAGAAGATCTTATTAAGCAACTAAAAATGTAATTTTTTAAAGATTATTTAAGTCTTTAAAAACTATTAATAAATGACTAGCGAACCTTCATTGAGAATATTATTTATGACTATAAACAAATCTCCCGAAAGACTTTATCATAGATTTTTAGATAGAGCTATGGCTATAGCAGATGATGAAGAAAAACAAGTCATACAACAATTACGTAATTGGGATGGTCAAAGTATACAAAATTTTGCAAATGAATTTGTTAAACAAAAAGAATCTTTATTTAATTTTTTTCAAGATTATAATAGCGGTATTACTTATAACAATAAAGATATTGAAAATTGTATTAAAAAATATAAACAATTTTTATGGTCAAAAAAGAAAATTAAATCTTTATATATATTACCAGTATGGAATATAGATGAGACTTTTTATTACAAAGATGATACTTACGAAGTTTTTAATAATTTTACAACAATTTATAAACCAAAATATAAATTTTACCAACTTCAATGTTTAGGTACTAATAAAAGTATAGATGAAAATAATGTAATATCAGTTACTTTTAACAATGATGTTTATGAATATTCTTTAGGAATATTATACGAAGATAATACATTTGTAATACAAAATAAACAATTATTTTTACAAGAAATCAATTGGTCAGATAGTTCAAAAGTAAAAAAATCACTTTCAGATTATAAATTACCAAAAAAGAAATCTTTTCCATTTATTCCTATAGTTAGTAGAGAACAAGATATTTTCTCAACTAATTACGGTGAATCTTTAAAATCTTGTGTAGCTTTTTATCGTCTTTTACCATGGTTAAAAGAAAAAGTTAAATCTATTTATATATATCCTTTACTAAATATAGATGAATCTTTTTATATTAAATCTGATACATTTACTCAAAATGATATAACTTTTTATAAACCTAAAGAAAAATATTATATATTACAATGTTCGAGTAGAAATAAAATTCAAAATGCTAATACTACAATAATTAACATTGGTGATACTACATACGAATTTACAATTGGAATTCTTTACGAATCTGGTAAATTTATTCTTCAAAATGAAGATATTTATAACGCTGAAACAAATTTTATAAAAGAATGGATAGGTAATTACGAGGAACGAAAAGAAAAATTATTATTTTCGGAAATAATTACACCCGAAGCAAAGACTATTGCTAAGGTTGAATTTTTAAATTCTTTAAAAGAAGTAACTGATAAAAATGTAGATATTATATATACAGATACTTTTATGGATAAATTAATAGATTATATAGCAGATCGTTCTTTAAATATCAAATCTTTTTTTAAAAAAATAGCAAATATAGTAGCATATATTAACCCTATAAATATTAAACTTGTTGGAACTACTATTTTTTCTAAACGATTATTAAATATGTATTATAATATGGATATTATTAGTCATTTAACAGAAAAAGAAAAATTACCAGAAATTTATGAAGATACTCGTATATCTCCAGAAACTTTAGAGCAAGTTGGTAATAGATTATACGAATTTATAGATGCTATACAAGAAGAACTAATAGGAAATTTATTAGAGTACGAAACCATACCAGTACGTAAATGGACTATAACAAAATCTGTTACTAGTTCACCTATAGTACCTATAGAATTACCATCTTGGAAATCGGCTTGTGTTAATAAAAATGACGTTGATAACTTAAATGACGAAGATTTAATTTTTTATAACGAAAATTCTAAAGTATATTGTTTTCCTATTAACGACTTACTTTATAAATTTACTTTTAATGATACTATAAATCCATATACAGGAAATACGTTTGATTCTAATTTTACGAGAAGAATTTTATCTGTATACAAACAACAATCTATAAAATCATCCATTCCTAATGTAATAGATACATCGATTCTATATAATATAGAAGAAGGACCTTTAATAGATCTTATAGAAAAAAGATTAGAAGAACTTGAAAAAAGTATAGAGCGATTTTCAGATACAAAATGTAAAGCTTGTTCAAAACCTTTAATAAAAGGAGAAGGATTAGAAACTATCATTCGAAATAAACGGACTAAATTTTGCGGACTGAATTGCTTTGAATCTAAACAATGGTAACGAATATATATTTTGGAGAATAAATAAGATGAGTAGACAAGAAAAGGTATCGATTGATAAAATTAAAAAACTTATTCCTATAAATGGTAATATTACGAATTTTACTGCTAATGTTACACTAACAGCTGCAGTGCAAAATACACCTTTTTTAGTAGCAGTAGATAGTCAAAGTAATTTAGATTCAAATAGTGATATACCTTATAAAAATGTAACCGATCAAGTAAGTTTTACTATAAAGAATGATAATAATGTTTACCAACCTTATTTATTGATACTTAAATCCGATACGCCTCAGGAAATTTTAATTAGTATTGATATTACTGAAATAACAGGAGTTGATAATACAACACCAATTAGTACATTACCAATGGCTACAAATAATGGTTTAGTAACTGTACCTGCTATTAAACCAGTCTGGTATAAAGATTGGAGAATTTGGGCTGGTATTTTTGTTTTATTAGCTATAATTGTGGGATTTTATATTTTTAGTAGGAAGAATAACAATAAACAACAACAACCAACTGTTTTAGAGATGAGTAGTTTAAGTGTATAAAAAATTGATAATATTAAGGTTAAAAAATTAGAAAAATAACAATGGCTACTTTTAACTTTGACGGAGATGAACATCGTATATCTATAAAAATTCCAGCTATTAAAGCTTTGAATATAGATGCAAAGTTATGGATTGCTTATGAAAACTGTGAAAATAGTAAATGGAGAAAAGATTGTATAGAAACTTGTTCTAGTGATTGTATTGAACACTATGCAACATTAGTACATAGAGATATATTATCTTCTTCATATGATGATAATGGTGATTTAATAAATATAAAAGGTGGAATAATTACCAATCCAAATATGCTTATTATACAAAGATCACCTCTTCTTAAAATAAATAAAAATACTAATAGAGTAGAAGGTGAATGGAGAAAGAATGAAAATCGAGATGAATTTATATGTGTTAGAAGATATCTTATAATGTTTGTCGATGAAAATAAATCTTTTCTTCACGAAGATCCTATTCAGCTTACAGCTAAAGGATGTTTTCAAGTAGAATTTGATAAAAAATATCTAGAATTTCGTAAAGATTTTGCCACGGCATATTCATCCGCAAATAAAAAATCTTTTTCAAATATGTCTGATATATGGTACGCTATGTGTATTTTTATACCTAATTTTGAAAGTGAAGTAGTTGGACCTTCTCGCGATAAAAAATCTAAAGCTTGTATTACTAAAAGCTTTCAAACTTTAACAAAAACAAATTATAAAGATTATTGTATGGCTATGAATCCAGAAAATGCTAAAATTATTCAAGAAAAACATAAATCTACGGAAAAATGGTGGAATAAAAGTATAACTAAATCTAAACAAATAGAATTAGAATTGGAAGATGAAGAAAATAATAGTATTATTTTTTAAAGGATTAAAAATCCTTTAAATCGAATAATAACTTAACTTAAATATATAATTATAAATAAAAATGGATAAGAAAAAATGTGAAAAATGGTTTCAAAATCCTACAGTTAATCCAGAAACAAACAGAAAAATTAAAGTTGGAGGTGCTGTTTATAAAAGACTAGAAAAAGAATGTGGTAAAGTACCAAAACCAAAACCTCCAATTGGAGCTATATTAACACCTCCAAGATCTCCACCATTAAAATCTCCCGGTTCACGTAGATCTAGACCTAGATCAAGATCTCCAACACCTTCACGTGAATCTAGATCAAGATCTCCAACACCTTCACGTGAATCTAGATCAAGATCTCCAACACCTTCACGTAAACCTAGACCTAGATCTCCATCACCACGACCAATATCTCCAGTAATTAGACCTAGATCTCCGACACCTCCACGAAGACCTACATCTCCACAAAGACCTAAATCTCCGACACCTCCGCGTATTTCTGATGATTGTTTAAAATGGTTAAAAAATCCTACAGTTAATCCAGAAACAAATAGGAAAATTAAAGTCGGTGGTGCTATTTATAAAAAATTAGAGAAAAAATGTGGATCACCTATACCTATTGGTGCTATATTAACACCTCCACCTACAATTAAACCACAAGTTTCTACAGTAGATGAATGCGAAGAATGGTTAAAAAATCCTGAAATTAATCCAGAAACAAACAGAAAAATTAAAGTTGGAGGTGCTGTTTATAAAAGACTAGAAAAAGAATGTGGATCACCCGATGATGAATCTGTTACTTCAGTTATTGGAATATTTCCACAAAATGAATTGGAACTTAGAACTAAAAAAGAACTATTAAGTTTAGCTAAAGATTTAAATATAAAAACAAAACCATCTATGGATAAACTAACAATAATTAATAATATTACCGCTTTTAATCAACCATCTTTTTTAACTAAAGAAATTTTAATGAAATTAAGCGATAACGAATTAAGAAAAATAGCAAAAAATTTATATATAGTTCTTCCATTTAAAACACCTAGAAAAGATTTAATAAAGTTTATACTTACGGAAAAAGATAAAATATTACCCGATGATAGTGATTTAGAATCTACAACATCCGAAGAAACATCAATAGTTTCAAAATCATCTTCTCGATCATCTAAAGAACCATCGACTGTTCCAGTAAGTAAACAATCATTTTCTCGATCATCAACTTCTCGATCATCTAAAGAAACATCGACCGTTCCAGTAAGTAAACAATCGTTTTCTCAATCATCAACAGCACCATCAACTTCTCGATCATCTAAAGAACAGTCATCTTTTGAAGACATAAGTAAAAAATCATTTTCTCGATCTTCATCTCGATCTTCCGAAGAATTATCAAAAAAACCATCAATACCTATTTCACGAAAAAGTGATTTAATTTCAGATACATCTTTTTCCGATGTAGATAGTGTAGATTCATCTAAAGCAGATTCAACAACTCTTTTTCCTAGTATAGATTCATCTAAAGCAGATTCAACAACTCTTTATCCTATAGAATTGTTAAAAATAAAAGCTAATCAATTAGGTTATGAAGTTGTAGATACTCCTACAGATGGTAATTGTCTTTTTCATGTATTAGGAAATGTATTTAATATGTCTTTTGCAGAAATGAGACAATTTTTAACATCTTATATGATTAACAACGCTGAACTTAAACAACGATTTATAGATACATTTACAGATAGTGGTTCTGATCCTGCTTCAAAATGGGATACTTATATTAATAATATGGTTCAAAATGGTTGTTGGGGTGATGGATATGTATTAACAGCAGCTACCGAAGTTTTAGAATTTGAAGCTTTTATTTTAAGACCGCAACAAGATGATTTTTATACGTATGGAGATAAATCTTTTGGAAATAGAAATGTCTATATAGGTTATATAGATGAACAACATTTTACAAATCTTAAGCGGATTGGTCAACCTTTAATAAAATTATCTATTCCTAGAAATGTAGCTTTACAATTAGAACCCGAACAACCTAAACCTCTACTAATAAGTACAGAAAAAGAGTTAAGTAAATTTACACATCTTATTAATAATCTTAGACCATCGGTATTGGATAATTTAAATACTATATCCAATACCGAATCAAAATTACTTCACTGTATTGGATTAGCGTAAATAAGTTAACAGACTTTTAGTCTGTTAACTATAATATAAAATTATATTCCCATCCTAAATCATTAAATAAGGTTTTACATATTTCATCGTGTAAAGATTTACGTTCAGCGGTTTTTAATATAGCAAAATCTTCTTTTTTACAAGGATAGTTGTGTCTTTTAAGGAGTTGAAATAATACATATTGAGTATTGATAAAATTTTTTCTATCTATACCTTTATAAATTTTATCATATGATTCAGTAAGTTGATCAAAATCTTCTAATAATTTATCTTCTAAATATTCGATATTATTTGGTTTTTGACCTGTAAGATTATAATGAATAAGTATTACATCTTCATAATGCTTAGTATAATGTAACTCTTTTAAAAAAAATAATATATGAAGTTTTGTTACTTTAGAAAATCTATTTTTTGCGTTTTTATGTTTTGAAATTATACGATGTTTAACTAATTGTTGTTCTATATCTGAATAAATATTAGGAGATATATTAGTATTTTGTTTTCCCTGATATTGATTAATACAATCTTTAAAATGAACTTTACGATCATACGTATATTTATTAGTTACATTAACTTTACCATTATCATTATATAAAGATGTACTATTTAGTTTTATAATTTCGTTACAACAATTTAAACACGTAATAATATTATCATCATCCTTAATAATTATATTACTTTTACAAATGCTACAATTTTGAGAATATAATAAAAGAGTATCTTTTTTAATAGGTTTAATTAAAGCTAATTGTAACATAAAATCTGTAGTAACATATTGTTTACATATATTTATAAATTGATTAATTAAAATTTGTTTTTTACTATTAATTTTTTCAAAATTTAAATTATTACAACCTTCTTTAATAAAGTTTATATAAATTTTAGTCGATAATATTTCAGTATATTGTTGTAATATAATATAAGTATCCATATCATAAAAATAATAATTAAAGGCATTTTTAATTAATATTTTTAATGTTTTTTCGTCTTTTTTTAAATCTTGTTTTATACTATTACTTAAATTAGGATATAAATAAATAGTATTTAAATTTTGGAGTTTATGAATATATAAAGATACCATATTTAATTGACTTTTAAGATACTGTCTTATATTAAAATCTAAATCGATAATATTAACCATTACTTTATAATAGTTTTAAATAGTTTTAACTGTAATAAATGATATCGTCGAGCTTAATAACAGGTCCTAAACCTCATTATGAAAAAATATCAAATTGGTATATAAACTCAAATATATGTAAAGAAACACAAGATGTTCATACAAATCCTTTAACAAAAGTAAATATAAAAACATGTACCGAAGAACTTATAAAACAAGCACCTCTTAGAAAATATGGTTTAAAAATTAATCCTACAGAAACTATTATGGCTCCTTATAAATTAACGGATGAACAAAAAAGACCAAAAATTTTTCTAGAAAAACAAACATTAAATGTACAAACTGTAATACCTAAAGTAAATATACAATGGTTTCAACCTTCAAAAACAGAAAAGCACGTTATATTAAAAGAAAAAGTACAAATACCATCTTATCAAACATATATTAAACCTTTAGAACAAAAAAATACAGAAGAAAATCCTTTAATTTATATTAAACCTAATATAATGCATATAGAAATGTTAAATAATTATAAACCTTTACCTAAAAATTCTGAATATAATTTTCAACCTAATAGCAATTCATTAAGAAATACAGTTATAGAATTTCCTATTCAAACTACAAAATGGATTACTAAAAATACAGATACCATAAATCCAATTCTTAAAGAAGGAACCATACAAGCATCTATGAATACAAATAAATCTTATCAATTATCAAATTTAAGCACAGGTACATCTTTTAATAAAGTTAATATACCTTTAAATATTGAAATGAATGCTAATAAATCTTTTCCGAGTAAAGGTATTCAACCTATAATTAATAATACAATTACAAATAAATTTAATAATCGATCTACTTTTACTTTTCAAACAGTTCCAGAAAATCTTGTTTTAAAATAAAGCAGCGATAGTTCTTCTCCTTTAATATTAATAATTATTAATATTAAAGAGGGGAAACTGGGGGAATTGTGCATTACATTACTAAAATGAAGCTATGTATTTATACTGTTAAGCATCACCGGACCAATGTTGAAAGATTAATAATCTTTCAACAAATAATATTTTAATAAATCCATTTATTTTTACATACATAACATAAAGCAAAAACAGTTGTACTTTCATCACAACGTCTAGTTTGTTTACTAAATGAATAAACTTTACTACTTCCACATTTACATTTTAATACACCTTCTTCTATAATAGGTGGACATTCGAGATATTCAATCTCTTCTTCTTCTTTAATATTATTTTGATTTAAAAAATCTATACTTATATCTATATTATAACCTAAAATGTAATAATATACATTATCCATATTTAAAGCATTTCGAATAATAAATTCGCGATCTTTAATACTATATCCGAGACGTTTAAGAGTAAATAAACATTTTAATTGCTCTTTTTTACTTAACATACATACTATTCTTTAGCTATTTTATTGTTTTTCAATAATTAAACTATTCTATAATAAAGAAATGGCAGATAGCACAAGCCTATTAGTTATACTTGTACTTTTATTAGTTTTTCTTTGGTTTGGATATAAACAAGGTTGGTTTAAAAATTTATTGAATCCTCAATTAATTAATATTGGTAATAGTAATAGTAATAGTAATGGTAATCTTAATCCTAATGCACCGAATTATTATTCAGATATTTTGTATTAAGTTGTAGTTTTTCATACTTTTTTAAAGTATGAAATTAATTAATTACATCTGATAAGTTAATAAAAATGGTAATATCTTGTATTTTAAAGATAATTAACCTAAGTGGTATAGTTAAAATTTCTGTTGTAAAACCTTTATCAAAATCATATAAATATAAATATCCGTGTTGAATTTTTGTACCATTTAAATCTATTATATATGGTTGACGTGGTATATCATTAACATTAGTAAAACACTTTGCTAAAAATAATCTACCATTATCTATATCGTCATTTTTAAAAAACTTGTAATTTTCAAATAGTTTTAAAGTATTAACTAATACTTCTCCCTCTTGAAATTTATTATCATGTATATTATCATAACCATAAATAATTATAAAAGGATAATTTATTTTAAAATCACTTACATCATCATAATAACTATTTAACGTGAGTTGTGATTTTATTTTTTGTTTCATTAAAAAAGAGTATCTATTAATCGCTATTATTAAATTATATTTTAATCTTTCTTGTAGAGTTTCGCTGTTAAATATTATGTAATTATTTACTGTAAAAATCTTATTAGATGAAGATATAGTATTATCTATAGGTAATTTATATGTTTTATTTACATCTATGATAGTTTTTTGATCAAAGTAAGAATCGATAGTTAAATTGCTGTTTAAATAATCTATTAACACGTATTCAAAAAGTAACCTAGATAATTTTCTTAAAGTATTATATTTTATAAAATCGTTATCAGAAACTAAATTATTACATTTTTCTATATATATTTTTATACCTTCCGAATATAATGTATTTTCATTAAACGATAGACTATATTTAATTTTTAACATCGAACTTATTTGTTTAGATATAGGTATACAAATAATCTCTGTTGTAATAGGTACTAATAGAGGAGCTATTGGATCAACTAAAACAGTAAAATGTATATTATTTTCTATACAATATAAAATACGAGTTTTACCAGTATTATCTATGTATTGTTTTTCAATATTAAATAAATATGAAGGTTGTCTAGTATAATCAATAAGTAATTTATATATAATGTTAAAACATGTTAAAATTTCCATAGATCCATTTTCAAAAATTAAAGTCATATTTTTTTCCATATCTTTTTTACTTCCGAAAGTTTTTATTAATAATTCGCATTGAGGTATTTTTGCGGCATCAGCTTCACTTCCCATATGTATAAATAAAATTATAGCTTGTCTTTTAATTATTGGCATAACATATTTACCAATTTTTGATCTTTTAGGTAAACAGTATTTACCATTATCTTTATTCGAAGATTTTATAAATATTAAACTTCCATCGTTTTTTAATATTGTTTTTGGAAGATTATATTTATACATGAAAATAGATATATTAAAATATTCTTCTAAAATTCTATAAAATCGTCTAGGATCAAAGTATAAATTTGGATTTTGTATCCATGATTTTAAATCATTTACTTTTATATCCCAAGTTTCTTGTCTACAAACTGGTATATATTTAGGAAAAACATTTTTCCTTAAATCAATAGGATCTATAGTAATATTTAAACATGTAGCTATACAATTTAATACACTATTTGGATTACCTATAGAACTAGTACCATATCTATAATGTTCAGGATAAAGTTTAATTATATCCGATGGTAATACACCAAAATTATGTTTTCCTAATATTCTTAAAGTTAAATATATATCATGATCAGTTATATCTTTATTGATACCTTCGTTATAGTAATAATGTCTGTATGGAGAACCATATCTATCTTCTTGGTTATTTATATAACAACATGGTATATAAGGAAAAGTTTCTTTGTTAGGTAATTTATTTATACGTAATCCAGGATAAGGATGAGTTTTATGATTATCGCACGAATATAATAAAGGTTTTAAATTACCTTCACCTTTAATAGGAAATTTTATAGGAATAGTACCCAATTTTGTAAATTGTTTAGCTTCGTCTTCAGATACAATTTTAGGTTGTTTAGGACATTTTCTAGAGTATAAAGGTAAAAATAATTCTGGAACTTGTTTTCTAAGTTCCGTTTCTTTAATATTTCCTTTTTTAGATTTTACTGGTATAGTAAATTGTATACCATAAAATTCATATTCTTTAATAATTTTATCAGCTTCTTTAAGATATAACGAAAATAAACCGTTAAATTTTTTTATAAAAATAGGGACTACGTCTCTATTATCTATACTATTAATTTTTACTATAACATTATTAATATTGTTATTTATAGATATTATTACTTTACCAGTTTGTAAACTATTATATACAATACGTAAAGAATATTTTCGAGTTTGAACTTTTAATCTTTCATCAACATACATAGAATAAAATAAGGCATTGTTCATAATTAAATCCAAAAAAATTTCTCTAATTAAATAAGTATTAAATATGGTATACGAACCTTGTATTTTTGATTCTTTTTCATCCTCAATTGTTAAGGTAGTTCCTTGAGGTAATGCTTTACTTAATATTTCTACAATTTGTAATTTAATATTATCTATCTTGTCAGATATATTTATTTCATAATTAACTATAACTGTATTATTTGATTCTAATTTTATTTTAATAACAAATTGCGGATATAATATTAAAGTTAATACATTTTGTTCTTCAAACAATTCGATACTCGGTATAGTTTCAATTAACACTGTATTTACCTTATAAAAAACATTAATATTTGATAAAAGTAAATTTTCATCGTTAATATTATCAAATAAGGTTAATAAATTAATATCTACATTAAAAATAATTTTAAAAGTAAAATTAGTTCTAGAAACTTTAAATTCGCTGATATTTAAAGTTTCTAAAGACGCTATTATTTTACTTTCGTCTTCTAATCGTTTATCTTCATCTATAACAAATGCTTTAAATTTTGTAATTTGCGATTTATAATCTTGAATAATAGCATTTTGTTTATTATAAATATTTTCTACTTGACTAACACTTCCTAAATCTTGACCTAACAACATTATTTGAAAATTTTTCATCTCATCATTATCTAAAGTTTTTATAATAAAAAATTGTAAAAGAAATTGATGATCGGTAATTAAAATATCGTTCCAATTTTCGTATCTATTTTTTAATTCACCGAGGTTGGATATATCTTGAATATTATCTTCCATGTCTTGTATAACATTTTTTACAATAAAAAGTCCTCCTTCTAATAATTGTTGTTTAGGTCTTGAAGTAAACCATAAATATTGTGGTAAAGTATTAAGATTAAACGCTATTCTATTAATTATAGTTTCTTCTGTATCTGTATCATATATATTTAATTTTTGACCATTAATTAATATAGAAGTCATTTTATTATAACCTAAATAAATTGATACGTCTTAAAGAATACTTTATTTTTTATAATAAATATGGTAGTATGTATAGATGCAAAAGATTTATATACTTTTCAACCTAATAATAGATATAAAAATCTTAATAGATTATCTGTTTTTACGGCTGGTGATGAGGAACAATTTGAAAATCATAGATCTATTAAGAATGGTAAAACACCTTTGACAAATTTTGTTATACAAACAGATATAGAATTATGGTATGGTTATAATCTAAATCCAAAATCTATTTCTAGTACTTTTAATTACATTTTTAACAAATTTAAAAAAGGTGTTTATATTAAGATATCTAATAATAATTTAGAAACATTTCTACCTTTTTCTAAGCAACGATTTATTAATGATTGGGGACATCTTATGAAATATGATATAACAAAATATAATTCTTTTAACGATATGTTTAAACAAATTAGCGAATCTAGTGGTTATAATTTTAATAATTTAAGGGTTAATAAATATCCTAATCAATGGTTTGCTAATAATTGTTTAATTCGTTTCGAATTTCCATCTAAAGATTCTGACGTTGATTATGCTACATATATTCACATGTTTCAAACATTATGTAAAGAAAGACAAGTACCAAATGTCGAATTTTTTTTAAATAAAAGAGATTTTCCGATTTTAACCAAAAATGGTACAGAACCGTATTTTCATATTTTTGGTTTAAATAAAAAAATAATTGGAAATTATAATGGTCCTTGGGCTCCTATTTTAAGTATAAGTGGATCTAATAATTTTGCAGATATACCTATTCCAACATATGAAGATTGGGTTAGAACTATATCTCAAGAAGATGATATAGTTTTTAAACCTAATTGTAAATCGTATAAATATAATTTTGATATTCCTTGGGAAAATCGTAAACCTATAGCTGTTTTTAGAGGTGGTAGTACGGGATGTGGTACACGTGTTGATAATAATCAAAGATTAAATTTAATAATGATTGCAGCGAGTGTACCGGATTTAATCGACGCAGGAATTACAAATTGGAATCTTAGACCAAGAAAAGTAATAAATGAACAGTTTTTACAAACAATAGATATAAGTAAATTTCCTCCTTTGGTAAAAAAACTTTCACCGGAAGAACAAGCGCAATATAAATATATAATTAACGTTGATGGTCACGTATCTGCATTTAGATTACCACTTGAAATGAGTTCTGGTTCGTGTATTTTATTAGTTGATTCGTCACATGGATGGAAAATGTGGTTTAGTGATATGCTTATACCTTTTACTCACTATATTCCTGTTAAACAGGATTTAAGTGATTTAATAGAAAAAATTAAATGGTGTAAAAATAACGATGAAAAATGTAAAGAAATTTCTTTAAATGCCTTAAATTTTTATAAAACTCATCTTACAAAAAAACCTATGTTAGATTTTTTACAGCAAATATTAATAAATATATATGTTAAATTTGGTAAAGTTTGTTATGGTGAAAAATATACTACATATAACGATGAATTAGTAATGTTAAAAAATAATTTAAAATATTCGTATCTTTACGATTTACCTACGTTAAATATTTATAATAGTTATGGTAAAAGAAAAAGTAACGGTTGGAATAAAGCTATAGAATTATTAGAAAAACCTATTATGCAATTTAAAGATCCTTTTTTTAAAAACGAAAATACGAGTATTTATAAAATTAACTTTTTGGGTTATGAAATTATAGCTAAACAAAGTAATGATAATAATTCATTAATTAACGAAACTTTTATGGGTATTTTTATTACTAATCCGTTATATACTATAATCCCTAATTTTGTTTATCATTATGGTTATGACGAAAACAATACTATTTTTACGGAATTTATTAATGGAAGTAGTTTTTTAAACTTAATGCAAAAAAAACAGTTAAAAATTAAAAATATTTTAGAAATATTAATACAATGTATTTTAGCTTGTCAAAAAGCTTTTGAAATATCAATGTTTATGCATAATGATTTACAGCCTTGGAATATTATGATAGATATAATAGATACTCCATTAACCTTAGATTATGAAATATATGGTAAACAATATAGATTATTAACTAAACACGTTGCGGTAATTATTGATTTTGGAAGAGCTATAGCAGCTTATAAAGGAACTTGGTATGGACAAATTGAAAAGTTTGATATAGTTTTTGGGAGAGATATTTTTATGTTAACTATATCTTTATGTTCTTATCTTTTAAAACAAAAAGATAAGGAAACTACCGATATGTGTATATATTTATTATCTTTTTATAATAATAATGTTAAAGATGAAAAAAGTGCTCTTTCATTCGCATTTCAGTATAAAAAATACGCGGATATCTTAAAATTAAATAATATAAAAGATTCTCTAAATTATATTAATCATCTCAGACCATTATTTAAAAAATATAAAATCGCGTTTGGATTTGTTCAAGATAAAATTAATCATTATAAAAATATAGTAGATAAAAATCATCCAAAACAAATTATTGAATGGGTAAATAATAAAAATAAAGTTAGATCTTTTACAAACACTATAAAATATATGTATGAACATACTTTACCTCAACCAAATACTATTGTTGAATGGAATATGGTAAAAAATGTATTATTAATGTATATTTTAAAACTTAAAAAAGATTCGATAGATATATTTCCTAAAGAATTTTACTTACAAAAAGAATTGGAGAGAAGTATATCTTTTTTAACAAATATGTATAAAAAAGCACCAGTAGGAAATGAATGGATTATAAATTTACCAAATTTTAATAATATAAACGAAATTAATTTTAATACTCTTTACGAAGATGGTTGCGGTGAAACAGATGGTAAAATTTACGACGATATTAATTATTTTATATATAAATATAATGTAAATTTTTCACCTTTGCTTTCTAAGCATAGAAAAATGCTTTTAGATGTTAATACATTAACTAAAATTAACAATAATTGAAAATGTAAATCTTGCTATATAAAATTAATAAATGTCTTATACACTTTTAAATGAGCGAGAATATTATAAACCATTTAGTCATCCACAATTTTTTGAAAGATGGATACAACATGAAAAAACGCATTGGATGCCTGAAGAATGTTCTATGCAAGATGATATTAATGATTGGAAAAATAAACTTAACGACGAACAACGTAATTTTTTAACAAATATTTTTAGATTTTTTACACAAGGTGATATAGATGTAGCTGGTGCTTATGTCTCCGAATTTTTACCTTATTTTCCTCAAATAGAAGTAAGAATGATGATGCTTAGTTTTGCTGCTAGAGAAGCAATTCATATACATGCTTATTCACATCTTATAGAAAGTATTGGTATGCCTGAAACAGTTTATAAAGAATTTTTTAATTTTAATGCTATGAAAGCTAAACACGATTATATTAAAGAATTTTCTAGTTCTAGTTATATAATAAGTAAGGGTATAGAAAATTTAACTATAAAAGATAAAGAACATATAGCTCTCGGAATAGCATTATTTTCCGGATTTACAGAAGGAATGCAATTATTTTCTACTTTTGCGATGATATTAATGTTTCCATTACACGGATTAATGAAACGTATGGGTCAAATTATAACTTGGTCAATAAGAGATGAAACACAACATACAAATGGTATGATCGAAGTTTTTAAAGTATTTTTGGATGAAAATCCAGATATAGATAAAATAAGTTTAACAAAAAAAGTATATGAAATAGCTAAAGATATGGTTAAACTCGAAGAAGAATTTATTAATTTAGTTTTTAAAGATATAAAAGATGATTTTTTTGGGATGACTCCTGAAAAATTAATGAATTTTGTAAAATATATAGCTGATAGACGATTAATAACTATGGGATTTTCTCCGTTATTTTATATTAAAGAAAATCCGTTACCAGAATTAGTTGTTATGATAGATGCACCTACTCATACAAATTTTTTTGAAAATAATTCTACGGATTATTCTTTAAAATCAACAACCGGAGATTGGTCTGATGTTTGGAGTTAAAGAACCATTGGTTCTTTAACTTAAATAGGGTCATAACTACTATGATTCCTAAATTTATTATTAAGTTTTACTTGAGGATATTTATTTATACCATCTGTTCCAGAAAGATTGGTCCATATATTAAATTTAGGATTAACTTTATAATAATCCATAATATTTGTATAAACAATATCTATTACATCTGTTATATTAGGCGCATGTAATGTACTAATAACATCTTTTATACGATGATTTGGAACCATTACTGGAAATCCTAAACTGGATTTTGTTTTTTGTAAAATTATTTGTTGAACCGTTTGTTCCATTTTATTTTATAAATTTAAATTCTTTTTTAAGGCAGTTTTAAATTCTTCAGAGGCTAATTCTCTACCACGATTAATAAGCTGTTGTTGTAAATCTTTAGATATACTATTAGGATTATTACTATATCTATTTCTTAATTCTTGTTTCATATTTTCGTAATTGTCTACATCCATTAAAATTTTTGAAAATTCATTATGTTCTATAATTCCATTTTGTAAAGCATCGCTTAATTTAATATTCATCGAATTACTTTTGGATTTTGCCAATATTTCAATATTACTATGTTTATTAATCTTATCATTAACTTTTTTATTAATATATCTGCAAGCTACATTTCCTATAGTTAAACCTAAACATAAAGGAGCAGTAACTGGAGCAATAATTGGTACAGTAAAAGAAATTGCAGCTAATGTAACTTCGGTACATACAAAAAAACATTCTATGCCAAATAAAGCTTTATCCGCCTTTTTATATTTATTTTTTATATTATTACGTGTTTTACCTTCATGAACAAGATAATCATGTTTAACATTGATTTGATTAAGTTTTAAATTATTATCATCTATGGTAGGATAATAATTTTGATAGAAAGGAGCAGAAGGAGCATTAGTATCATCTTTTATTTTTTCAGAAGTCATACTTAAAAAGTGAAATTACATTTATTTATTAACAGATATATTAAATATATTACGATATGGAATTAAATAACATCATATACAATAAAAATATCCATAACAAGGTAATAGTTAATGTTAAACCAGAACGTATGTATACTATGTATTTAGATGATAAAAATGTTAAACTTTCATTATATAAAAATATTTCACACGAAATACCTTTTACTATAAATAAAAAAAGAACGTACGATGATAAATTAAAATTATCCGTTAAAATTAATAATTACGATCATTTTATTCAAGATAATGATTACATTAGTATAGTGTGTAAATGGGGTAAACATTAGATATAATAAATGGATCCTGAAAGAGATGAAATTTTTTCATTCTTTACTAATAATCAAACTTTAAAATATGAATTAAGTAAAGAAGAACACGCTAGTTTACTATTAAATATGTTAAAAAGTGGTTTGTTGATTAAAGATCTTTCTAAGGAAGAAATATCTATTTTAAATAAGGTATATAAAAAAATGTGGAAAAAACTTTTTTAATAATTGAATTACTTATATTTAAAATATATTTAGTTATAGTTCTTTAAGGACTATAACATCTCACTATTAACCGTAACAATTTTAAACTGTAACATTATAAAATATGGCCCTTTTTGTAATGTTACAGTTCAGAATCGTATAACACAAAATGCATTATGACAAAAAAAATGAAGGAGATGAAGTGGAATATATCATTTTTTGTCATAATACTTATTCATTTTTTTAATAAAACTAAAAAAAAAGAAACAATATTTTAAGACAATGCGGAATACGACATTTATAAAGGTTTTTTTATTTTTTAGAAAATAATTGAAATACTTATTAAAGTACCGTAGTTTTAGTTGAAGTTCTTTAAGAACTTAAACGTCCTTTCTTAAATGGCATATAACCATTTACAAGATCTCTGAAATGAATCACAGTATGTAATTCGTCAGTTAATTTTCAAGAAACAAATTATCTGTGATTCCATTTAACATAATTTTGAGATTTAGTTGCACTTCTTTAGTCCAACTGCATAATGTTCTTAAAATGTTCTGTTTTATAATGTATATTTATATATATATATAACATATATTTATTTATATATATAAAAAATCTCGTAATTAGTACTACTACTTCTTGTCTGGCCACAGGAATCAATAGTACTAATTAGAGGTACAAGATGATTTAATATTTAGACAAACAATGAGCTTTTAATGACTCTCGCTTATAATATTAACCAATTTGTAAAACGGAACATTTCTTGAACATTATGTTACCTCAAATCCCTCCTATTCTGTAATCTGTTTTCCTAAATATTAAATTCCTTTATTTAAGTCAATTTTTAAATAACGTTGTTATTTAAAAATTAATAATAACTATACCCATAGTTATAGTTATAACTTGGATAATAACTATATTGGGGATAATATCCATAATTATATCCATAATTATAGTCATAGTTATATCTCGGATAATAACTATAAGAAGAGGCAGAATATAAAGGTAATGCGTATTCGTAATCTAATTTCCAGCGTCTTCGTAAAGCTGCTTCTATAGACATTTATTTAATACATAATAAACAATGAACAATCCTACATATAAAAAAATAGACACGATATCTAGGTTGTTAGAAGATATGTGGTCATTATTTCCTAATATAATTACAGATCAAGATATTAATATTCAACGGGGAATTATTACTCCTATGATAAATAGATCTGTAGAATATTGCGATTTATTAAATAAAAATATTATAAAAGTACAAGTATTTGCTAAAGGAGGTTTTGGAATTGTAGGTGACGTTTTTATGGATGAAGATTCAACAAATCAACCATTATTAGGTATTATAATATCTACAAAACGTCAAGGTGGTTTTGAAACTTTTTATGTACCAGTTATAGTAAAAATTTATCAAACAGAAACACAACCTACGTGGTTTATATCAAAGTTACACGTAAATTTAAATATTAAGGGTTTGTTTATTTCTGATCCTTTATCAGAAATGGTTTTTGGAGGAATGTTAGGTCATTTATATGATTTAGGAATTTGTCCATTTTTTACAAAATATTTTGGATCTTATATTTGTAAAACAACTAGAAAAATGAGTATTATAACAGAAAAAGCAACTTACGAATTAAAATATCTTTTAAGTAGAAACAATACAAAAAATATACTAAAACATCCATTAATTTTTATAAACTTATTGTTTCAATATATTTATACTTTGTATATTATGAAAATATATTACGGTATGATTCATTTTGATACTAATCCTAGAAATATTATGGTTAAAGTTATAAATAATAGTACTTTATTAGAAAATGCCGAAGATTACATCTATCAAGGAGAAAACATTTCTAAAAAACCGTATTTTTTATTTCAAACACCTTATTTTGATAAAAATAACCAAAAAGTTCCGCTTTTTATATGTATAAAAAATACGGGTCTTTTATTAAAGTTGATAGATTATGGTGTTTGTGCTTCTTTTTTTGATAGATCCGTTTTTTCTAATTTTAAAAAAGGAATAAGTATATCTTCCGCTTTAACCGATTTTAAATTAATTAATGCTACAAATGCTTTTGAACATTCTGTATTTTTAAATACTACAAGTGAAACATTAGCGTATTCTAATACTGTAGATTTTATGTTTACATTTAATAATGTTTGGGAACATTTATATAAAGGTTTAGATATAAGTGCTTATACTGAAAAAATCGACCAAACAGCTGTTGTTGAAAATAACGAAATATTAAATATATTTAATACTTTTACAATTAATTTTATGGGAAAATCTATAATGGAACATCTTAATGAAAATCCTAATCAACAAGTGTTAAAACAAAATGGTAAATACGCGTGGCTATCTTTTAATCATGATGTAGGATTAACCGATATAAAATTTGCTTCTCCGTTAAGTTTATTAAAAAATCTTTTAAATTGTTGTCCTTTTTCAAAAATTCTAAATTTAAATTTTATAGAAAATAATTTTGATAATGTAAAAGCTAAGGTATTTTATTTTGAACCAAATTTATTACATATAGATACTTTAACAAATGATAATTGTATGTTACTAACTAATACATCTACAGAATATATTAAAAAATTTAACCAATTTAATTCATGGATAAAAGCATCAAATGCTCTTGAAACATGTAAAGTTAATTGTAATAATTTAATGTCTGAAAAATTAAAAAATAGCTATAAACATTTAACTCAAAAGAAATTATTTAATCCTACACCTTTAATTATCAGTAAAGATAACGAAGTTATTAAAAATATTTTATATACATACTATCATATACAAGGTAACCCTAAAGCAAAAAATTTACCAAGAAATGAAAAAGGTTCTTTGGTATATCAAACATATCAAAATTGGATAAATTTAAAACCCGTTCCAGGATATAAATCCGGTAAATATATAGAATTTATAAACATACACATTTTTAAATTTAATACTATTAAAAATATTAATTTGGAAATAAATACCGATTTATGGACTGGTATAATAAAAAATGCAAGTGCTGGTTTAGCAACTAATGGTGGTTATTATATAACACAACAAAGTGTTAATAAATTTTATCCATATTTAAAAGATAAAGTTAATAACCCTGTCGGTTTTTTTTATAAAAAAGGACAATTATCTGGAACTATACTTTCTTTTCCAGATACCTATAACGATGATTTAGCTGCTATTTACGGTACTTTTAATGGTTCTATTTTTGTAGAAAGTTGGAAAAAATTTAAAAGTAGACATAGACTTATAACAGATTTTGTTACTTATGAAACGGTAGAAACAAAAAAAATTATTAAAGTACCAGTTGAAGCTATAAGTATGGATAATAATCTTTTAATAGGTAATACACCAAATGTTATATCAAAAACAGATGAATATGATTTTGCATTTGTAACTGGTCCAATTTTATTATCGCAAAATAATATCGTATTTACAGAATCAAGAATGAATAACGAACTAAATATTTTAAATAATAATATTTTAGCTATAATTCCTAATACTCAAACTCCATATAAATTTAAATCCGATAGTTCAGAAAATAACCAAATTTATAGTATGCGTTCTTCTAATAATTTTATGGCGCATAATATTTTTGCTGTAGATAAACGAGGTAATTATTGTTTAATATTAGTAGAAGGTAAAGGATTTGATAGTCCAGGAATAGATAGAGCACAGTTGAGTATACTTCTTAAACAATTAAATATGGACGCAGCTATAAGTCTAAGTGGCGATTTTAATGCTAATATTATATATAAAGATTGCATGACATGTACTCCTCTTTTTACTTTAAATAATCCGGATAAAAGAATACTTGGAACAAGCTTATATTTTAGCTAAATTAAAAAAAATGATATATTTTTTTTAAAAAAAATATAAATACAAATATGAATGATAAGGATAAACTTTTTGATGATTTTGGACTTAAAAGATTAAAAGAATCTTATATGCTTGAAAGTGAAACAACTCCTCAAGATCGATTTAAATTCGTTGCTAAAATGTTTAGTAGTTCTGAAAAACACGCGAACCGTTTATATAATTATCTTAGTAATTTTTGGCTTTCTCTTTCAACTCCTTTACTTTCTTATGGAAAAACTAAAAACGGATTACCAATTTCTTGTTTTTTATCATATATAGATGATACCAGTGAAGGATTACTTAATTCTTTAACAGAAATAAATCAACTATCCATGTTAGGAGGAGGTGTTGGAATAGGTGTTGGAATCCGATCTGCAGATGATAAATCTACAGGTGTTATGGCACATTTAAAAACATATGATGCATGTTCCTTAGCATATAAACAAGATGGAATAAGAAGAGGTTCTTATGCTGCATATCTTGATATAAATCATCCAGATATACTTCCATTTATAGATATGCGTAAACCTACAGGAGATCATAATATAAGATGTTTAAATTTACATCATGGTATAAACATTACAGATAAATTTATGGAATTAATTAATAAATGTAGTAACGAAAAAAATGTAGATGATTCTTGGGAATTAATTGACCCACATACTAAACAAATAAAAAATATTATAAGCGCTAAAGAATTATGGCAACGTATTTTAGAAACTAGATTAAGAACAGGAGAACCTTATATTTGTTTTATAGATACTTGTAATAGATATATGAAATCTTTTCAAAAAAAATTAGGTTTATCTATAAAACAAAGTAATTTATGCGTCAGTGGTAATACATTATTATTTACTTCTATCGGACATTATCCTATTCGTACTTTGAAAGATCAATGGGTAGAAATATGGAATGGTACCGAATTTTCAGCTGTATATATTCAACAAACAAACAAAGATGCGACTGTTAATAAAGTAATTTTTAGTGACGGATCATTTCTAATATGCACACCATATCATAAATTTATACAATGGCAACCATCTACTTGTATAAAAGATTGTAAAAAAGTCGAAGCTAAAAAAGAATTAAAAATAAAAAGAACTATATATCCAAAAATTATGGGAAATTCGTTATACGATATACAATATCCATATACTAAAGGATTTATGTCAGAAGATGTTCCATACAATGCTTCTTTAAATTGTAGAAAACAATGGTTATCTGGTTTAATAGATGGTCATGGTATACTTTCCGAAGATTCATCTATATTATTTATTTCTTTAAATACGTATAAATTAGCATTTGAAACTAAAATACTTTTAGCAAGTTTAGGAATAGTATGTAATATAATATGTTTAAATCAGTCTTATATTATAAGTGTTTATACTTATATTTTTCTTTTAGGATTAGAAACTAAAAATGTAATTTCTTCAAAGACAGTTTTTCCAACAGATGAATATAACTTTTTAAAAATTAACGATATAATACCAATTAATGAAAAAGAAGATACTTATTGTTTTACGGAAATGAATAATAATGCTGGTACATTTAATAGTGTATTAACTGGAAATTGTTCCGAAATAATATTACCTACAGATAAAAATAGAACTGCCGTATGTTGTTTATCTTCTTTAAATTTATCTCATTATGATAATTGGTGTAATCATCCTTTTTTTATTAAAGATGTTATGGAAATGTTAGATAATGCTTTAACAATATTTATTAATACAGCACCAAAAAGAATTAATAAAGCTATTTTTTCAGCAACGAAAGAACGTTCGATAGGAGTAGGTGTATTGGGATTTCATGATTACTTACAAAAACATATGATACCTTTTGAATCAGAAGTAGCTAGTCGTATAAATAAAAATATATTTAACCATATTTCTAAACAAATTCATTTTGCTAATTTAGAATTGGGTGCACAAAGAGGTACACCCGATGATTGTATAGGTACCGGAAGGAGATTTGCAAATACTATAGCTATAGCACCTACAGCAACAACATCTATTATTATGGGAACATCTCCAAGTATCGAACCATATAGAGCTAATGCATTTAGACAAGATACTTTAAGTGGTGCCTGTTTAAATAAAAATAAAAATTTAGAAAAATTATTGATAAAAAAATTACAAATTATGGATAAGTATTCTGAAAAAAATATAACAAAAATTTGGAATAATATCTTAACAAATCAAGGATCTATACAACATTTAAATATTTTTAACGATATTGAAAAAAGTGTATTTAAAACTGCGTTAGAGATAGATCAAAAATGGATAATAAGTCACGCAGTAGAAAGACAAAAATATATCGATCAATCGCAATCTTTAAATCTTTTTTTTAATCCTACAGTTTCTATTAAAACTTTACACGAATGTCATTTTACAGCATGGGCATGGCAACTTAAAACATTATATTATTGTAGATCTACAAAATTAGTAGAATCTGATAAGATTAATTCTGATACATTAGATTTTTTTGAAGACAATGTTTGTACTATAGATAAAGAATGTGAAGTATGTCAGTAAATTTTTTAAAGACTTTAAGTCTTTAAAAAGTTAATCGTAAAAACTTATATTATTTATATTTGGTATAAATTTATTAATATCTGGTTTAGTACTTATACTTTTTAATATAAATTTACTAGTTTCATCTTCTCTAATATCTATTCCAACTTCTTTACTTTTTTTCTCAAAAATATCCATATATTTTGTATTTATATATGGATATTTTTCATCCATTTCATTAACGATATTTAATTTTTGTTTTATTTGATTTTCTAATAAAAATAATTGTTGTTTACAAACTAACATATAATGAAAAAGACCCGTAGCGATACCTTTTCTTAAAGTAATATACTTTTCAATTATTTCATCTTCGGTCATTTCATTCATATCTAATGTTATAGGTTTTTTCGATTCTTCTTCCAAGATTTTTGCACGATTTTTTATTTCTAAAATTTTACGTTTATCCTCTTCTCCTTCTTTTCGTATAAAATTAGAAATATCTTCTTTAGCATTTTTATTAATGTCTTTATACACGGTATCTATTTTTTCAGAAAAATCAGTTCTCATAGTAATAGGAAATGGTTGTCCTACTAATACATGTTTAATAGAATTATAAAAATCATAATTCTGTATAAGATCTTTAGCTTTTTCAGATGCTGCTATTTCATTTTGAAAAACACCACGTATTTTTGCATAAGCATAAATTCCATGTTTATTTGGAATAGCATCTTTACAAGGTATAATAGATATTAAAGCTATAGTTTGTCCTACTATTGGTGGATCTACATATTGTATTTCGTCTTGTTTAAACAAAGGCATTTTTATTAAAGATTTATCTTCTATAGTTGAATTTTCATTATCCATCATTTATTATTAACTTTTCTTTAACCTGTGTAAGATATTATAGCATCTTTAATAAAAATATCTAAATTTTCAACATCGAAAAATTCTTGTTCTATATCTTTAGTAACAGTAGATAAATTTTTTATAAAAAAAGATTTATAATGCGAACCTTTATTAGTAATATCTAAAAGTATAAGATCTTTATTGACATCATTTTCTATTAATTTATTCATTTTATTAAAAATAATAGCTTGTATTCTATTTTTCCATCCTATATCTATATTAAAGGTATTAAAACCACTTAATACATTTATAAATCTCATAAAATAACCACTGCTACATGTATTATACATATCTTCCATTTCTTGAAAAAATCTTATTTTTAAATCTTCTTTTTCATCTAAAGTATGGATAAAAGTCCAGATCATATCCATAACTTTATTTAAACTATAAGTTTTATACATAAAATTATCTAAATATTTTATTCGGTTATATACTTTTAAAATTATCGGAGATTGATCAACTATATCTTTTTCCGATAAATTTATTATTTTTATACCGCGTAATTTTTGAATAACTATATTAAAAATATTTAAACAACTTTCAGTAATACACAAATCGTGTATATTTTGTTTATTTGTATATATAGTTTTATGTAATGAATTTTCAAATGCTAATGTATCCAAAGTATGTTTAGCTAAAATATTAGAATTATCGATGGAAAGTAAAATATCAGCAGCATTAGCTTTATCTATATCATTAGTATCAGTATTTTGTAATATTTCTATTAATACTTTCGTATATTTAGTTAATTGACTAGCATATATTTTATATTCGTTAGATACGTTATTTAAAAAAATATCTAAAAGATTATTATCTAAAAAGGTTGATGTATGTAATAACTTGAAAATTTTATATTTTATATCTTCGTTATATATATGTGTATTAAAAAAATCTTTAAAAAATAATTTTGATCTTTGAATATTTATAATATCAGTTTTAAATAACGGTATAAATACCTTTTCAACCTTTTCAAATAAGGTAATTTTTGTATTTTTAACATTTAAAATAAAACCTAATGTTGTTAAAATTTTTAAAGTATGTTCTTTAAAAGGTAAAGAATAAGCTATTTGTAACATCCATTCTTCTGGTATATTAACAAAAATACATATATGTAAAAGAATATTAGATATATTATATGATTGTGTTATGGTTAATAAAGATATTAATCTTTGTATAGTTTCATAACAATAACCATATTCAAAAATACGATTAAAGATTGATATTTCTTCGTTTAAAATTTCCATCTTTATTATTAAGTTTAACATTTGCTATATTAATATATTTAATAAATATTAAAAATTGGACCATTTTACATATATCTTTTATTTCGTTAATGGAACAATCTAAATTTTGAACCAATTGATGTTCTAATTTTGTTTGTTTACATTTATTTGGTTTAATACGTTCTTTATAATATTCTTGTATTATGGATAATAATGTATTACCAAGATCTTTAGAGTTTGAATTTATTGAAAAAGCCTTTGTTAAAATTGGTTTTGATAAATCATTACCCCTAACTAAATTATCAATAAAATTACATAAAGATATATTATCGAGTTGTTTATAACAAACTAAAAATTGCGGATATTTTATATTTAATTCATTTATTTTAAATGCATTCGTTTTAAGTCTTATGAAGTTAAAGATAAATTTTATATAACAAATGGCTCTTAAATCAAGGATTAATAAATGCTGCGAAGAGGTTGATAAATATAAAGAACAATTAACAGAAGCGCAAATTAACGAATTAAAAGAAGGTATATTAAATATACTTACAAATCCAAAAAATACTGTAAAAAAAAATTGTAATGCTACCGGTTTAAAAATGGCTAGAGAACCAACAGATAAACTTATTAAATTTATGGCTTATCCAGATAATAATGAAAAAACGTATAGTTATTTACTATTAAATAAAAAAATATGTTCTTACGTTAAGGATAATAATTTACAAACAGTTGATAATAAAAAGAATTTTAAGATCGATAATGTTTTAAGAGAACTTTTAAATGTCAATGAAGACATTAAAGAACTTAGTTTTACATCAGTTATGAACTATTATAGCCAACTTTTTGTTCAAACACCGTATCAAATTAACAAAAATATAGCTAATTTTGCTAATAATGAAGTTAGTTTTAATGATTGGTGCGAAGGCTCTTATAAAACTTTAAATGAAATTCAAAATATGATTTACGAATATATTAAACAACATAATTTAGAGCAACCAGATTATACAGTTGCTAAATCTAAACGTAAAATTAATATTGACGATAAATTAAAATCTTTTTTGAAAATTAAGGGTTCCGATAATATTATTAGTCAAACACAATTTGAAAGATATGTAAAAGCTTCGGTTAATACTAAAACAAATTGAATAAGCTTATTATAAACATTAAAAAGAAAAATGTTTATTAGATGCGTTACTTGTAATAAAATTTTAAAAAAAAATATTTTTAATTTACCTCCTAAAGAAAAAAAAGAAGCTTTATTAAAAGAGCGACTTTGTTGTAGAAGACATTATCTTACTGATGTTGATACAATGGAATATGAAATAAAGTATAATATTTAAAGGTTTAAAAAACCTTTAAATTAACGAAGGAAATAACCAGGAAGAGGATTATAGCCAAAATTATTACAACGATTAAAAGGAGGGGCAACAGGTGGACAAACGGATGGAGCAAGAGGTGGACAAACTGGTGCTTGAACAACAGGTGCTGCAGGTGCCATTACAATTTGAGGAGGAAAACTAGGTGGAGCTGGTGATTGTCTAACAATGATACTTTGAGAAGGTGGTTGAGGAGGAGGAGGTTCTACAATTACTTGAGGAGGAGGAGCTGGAGCACTTGCAGGTAATGTTACTACTTGAGGAGGTGGAGGTTGAGGTTGTACATATACAGGTGGAGAAACGGGAGGAAGACAGCGACCTAAACCAGCACCAAAACCGTACCCATAATTATATTCATTTATCCTTGCATATTTTGCCATTATTTATTCTAACGTATATATATTTCTTTTTAAAAAAAGTGAATATTACTCGTTAAAAATTATTATCATATAAATGGAAGAACAATACATTAATTTAGTTAAAGATGTTTTACAATATGGTGATTTACATTCCAATCGTAATATAAGTTCTTTAAGTTTATATGGAAAACATTTAATAATATATTTTGACGATGGATTTCCTATTTTAACAACAAAAAAAATATGGTTTAAAGGTGTCGTATGCGAATTACTTTGGATGTTAAATGGATATACAAATTTAAAATTACTCGCAGAAGATAATGGATCTAAAGAATTTTTAAATAAACAAGGAGAATTAGGTGGATATCAATGGCGAAATTTCGGAGGCGATCGGCTTTTAAATAATGGTATCGATCAATTATCGCAAGTAATTAACAATCTTAAATCTAATCCTTTTAGTCGTAAACATATTATTACATCGTGGAATCCTAAAGATGCTCTTCCACCGTGTCATTGTTTTGTACAATTTTTAGTAGATAGTAAAAAAGGTTTAACAACTATACTTACACAACGATCTGCTGATATTGGTTTAGATCTTCCTTTTAATATAACGAGTTATTCTTTATTGACTTATATTATCGGTCATTTAACAAATTTAATTCCTAAAAAATTAATTATAAATATAGGCGATGCTCATATTTATCTTAATCATAAAATAGCATTAGAGAATCAAATAAAAAGAAAACCTTTACCTTTACCTCAATTACATATTATAAAAAATCATAAAAATATTTCAGATTTTTCTTTAGGAAGCTTTATGTTAAATAACTATAATCATTATCCATCTATAAATTGAAAATTGAATATCCTATATTTAAAATTTTAATTTAGTAATAATGATTAAAGGAAAAATGGGTAAAAGAAAATTAAAGTTTAGAACTGTAGATATAAGTTCTGTAATTAATATTAAGCCTAGAATAGAAAAAAAAATGATACTTTGTCAAAATCAAAGTATTTATGAATGTAAACATGGTAAAAGTTGTGTTTTTATTCATATAGAAGAGGATGAATTAATTAAAAAACTCAATCAACCTCGAAAAACAAAAATGTGCAAATTTTTAAATAATTGTAAAAGAGGTGAAAATTGTACATTTGCGCATGATGAATCTGAACTTTACAAACCACCATGTAAATTTGGCTTAAAATGTAAAAAAAAGGATACTTGTACATTTGTACATCCTCCAGAACCACAATTACTTCCTAAAATAGAATTAAAATTTACCGAAGAACAATTTCCAATTTTTGTAGAAAAACTTTCTATAGAAGAAGAAGCTTTAGATTATACAGTCTTAAATGACGAAGAATATATTAATAGTTTACCAAAAAAAGATAAACAAACTATATATTTTAATGTTAAGGATAATATTAGCGACGTAGTTGCTAAGTTTAATGATATTCAAACTGAAGAGTTTAAAACTTTTGTTTTTAGTTTTTAAAATTTAATTTTTATGTTTAAGGGGCATTTGCCCCTTCAACTTATTCACTATAAAAATCATTTGCTATAGCAAATCTAGCATATCTTATTACATCTTCGGGATTTACATTTACTGTACTTTTAAAATTTAATGAAACATCGATTACTTTTTGTAATTGATGTTTATTTAATAAATGATTTGTCCGATTTAAAGTTGCTAAACAACCTAATATATAGGTTGTAGGATTTTTAAAAGCCATGAAAGGCATTTTTTCAGCAAAATTAGTTATGTCTCTTTTTAAACCTAAATTTATTTGATAATAATTTGATATTTGATCAAAAGCTAAACTTAAATTAATTATAAATTTTTCTTCATCTGTTAAAAGACTTTGATTAATTTGTTCTAAAATGTTTCTTCTTATAGTTCTATCTATACCTTCTTGATAACCTCCTATTCGTTCAGTCATTTATTGAAAGGAAATTGAACTTTGCAATTAACTTTATCATATGAAATAATCAATATGGATAGTGCTGATGAAAAAATACGGCAATTAGCTATGTTAGATGCAGAAATAAGTGCTTTAAGTGACACTCTTATGGAAATTAAAGAAAACGTAGATAATCTTAGACAACAACAAAATCAATTATTAGCTTTTAAAAAAGTTACAGATGAAATAACTAAAAAAATTAGTATTAGATGTTTAGTATGTTTAAAAAATAAAATAAAAACAGCTTTTTTTCCTTGTAGTCATGCTATTTGTTGTTACGAATGTTCGACAAAAATAAATAAATGTCCAAAATGTAGAGCAAATATTATACGTAAAATAACTATATATTTAGGTTAAACAACAAAATTTAGTTAAAGGGTTTAGTAACCCTTTAACAAATAAAATATTGATAATAAATTTATTTAAATTAAGAAAAATAAAATATGGAAATATCTCAAATTAAATTAGATATTTTAAGTACAGAAGATATAAGACAAATGTCAGTTTTTAAAGTAACAAGTTCAAAGATTTCTAATAATAATTTATATAATACTGTTTATGATCCACGATCAGGACCTGTTAAAGATAATTTATGTGAAACATGTAATAATAATTATATAAATTGTCCCGGTCATTTTGGTCATATTGAATTAAACGTACCTCTTTTTCATCCATTATTTTTATCTCATATAGTTAATATATTAAAAATTTTTTGTCCTTATTGTTATAATTGTTTAATTTCTAAAAAAGTTTTAACAAATTATAATATATTAACTATACGAGATATGGAACGTAAATTTGACGCTATTTTAAATTTAATTAAAAAATTAAATAAATGTTTAGAATGTAACGCTTATAAACATGATTATAGATTAATAACTAATAATTTAGAATACCATACAATTTATAGATTAAAACCTGGTTCTTCAGAAAAAGATATAAAAATGGAAGTTTACGATGTTAAAGTAATTTTTAGTAATATACCAGAAAAAACTTTAAATTATTTAAATATTCCAAATCCTATAAAATATATACTAGAAGTATTTCCAGTAATTCCTATATGTTGTAGACATTACATTATTAATGATAATGTAATATGCGATGATGATCTTACATACCAACTCGTAGAGATAGTAAAAAATAATAATTTAATAGAAACTGCACCTACAGAAGTACTAAGATTAAAATATATTAATAATTTAAAATTTAGAATACAAACTTTTTGTAATAATAGTCAAGGAGATGCTACTCATGCAACAACCGGTAGAGCTATTAAAGGTATTAAAGAACGTATAGCTGGAAAAGATGGTAGAATTAGAACAAATCTTTTAGGAAAACGTTGTGAACAAGCTGGACGTACTGTAGTAGGTCCCGATCCTACATTATGTATCGATGAAATTGGTGTTCCGAAATTTATAGCATCAACATTAACTATATCTGAATATGTAACTAGTTTAAATAAAGATTGGTTACAAAAATTAGTTAACGAAGGTAAAGCTAATTATATTCATAGTAAAGGATCTCTAGTTTTTGAAAATCCTTTACCTTCTGATATTTATCACAATAATCAAGTTAAAATTAATATTCACGTAGCTTTAAATTATAAAGGTACTTTAATACAATATAACGATATTATTAAACGAAAAGATGGTAGTAAATTTTTAGTAAAAAATTTAAATCCTATTTTAAAAGAAGGAGATATAATTATTAGAGATGATAAAACTTTTCCAGTAATCTTACCTCATAAACGTAAAATTTTTTTAAAAAAAGGACAAATTGTAGATAGACATCTTTTAGATGGTGATATAGTTATATTTAATAGACAACCTACTTTACATAAAATGTCTATGATGGCTCATAAAATAAAGTTAAATAATACAAAAAATTTTACAATGTCTTTAGCTACTACAAAGGCCTACAATGCCGATTTTGATGGTGATGAAATGAATATACATGTTCCTCAATCGGTAGAAGCTAGAGCAGAATTATTAAATCTAAGTACGGTTAAACATTGTATAATTTCGAGTCAAGCTGGAAAACCTATAATAACAATAGTTCAAGATGTTTTATTAGGTGCATATCTTATGAGTAAATATCTTACTAGTGTATCTAAATCTTTATTTCAAGATATTGTTACTAATCTTATTCATTCTAAACAAATTACTTTTGAACAATTTCTTAAAAAGAAAAAAGAAATACCTAATTTATACACAAGTAGAGGTTTATTATCTTTAATATTTCCAAATACGTTTAATTTAGATAAAAAAGGTATTTATATACATAAAGGGATTGTAATTAAAGGTTATTTTAATAAACAAAATATATCTTTAATTATTAAATTATTATTTAAAGAATACGGAAGAGAACCTTGCGTTACATTTATTAACTCTATACAATTTATTGTTAACGATTGGTTATTATTTAATAGTTTTTCTATAAATGCTAAAGATTGTTTAATTAATAAAAGTATCGATAATCTTATCGAAAAATATTTAGTTCAAACTGAAAATGTTAAACAAAATATTCAACATCCTATAATTAAAGAAAATAGAATTATAACTATATTATCTAACGCTAAAGATGTAGGTTTAAAAATTGCTAAAGAAGCTTTAAATAAAAATAATAATTTTATATCTACTGTTGAAAGTGGAAGTAAAGGTGATTATTTTAATATTGCGCAAATTACAGGTTTGTTAGGTCAACAAAATATTTATTCTAAAAGAATACCTTTACTTTTAAATAATAATACTAGATCTTTACCACATTATCTTAAAGATGTTAATAAATTAAGTTTACAGGATGAATATGAATCGAGAGGTTTCATTACTTCATCATTTACAAAAGGTCTTAAACCTACAGAGTTTTTTTTCCATACAATGTCAGGTAGAAAAGGTATTTCTGATACTGCAATGTCAACTGCTGATAGTGGTTATAATATGAGAAGAATAATTAAATGTGTCGAAAATATAAAAACAGAATATGATGGTACAGTTAGAGATGGTAATGGTAAAATTTATCAAAATGTTTATGGTTATTGTGGTTATGATCCATCAATGTTAATAGATGGTCAAATATGCGATGTTGAAAGATTAGTTGAAAGATTAAATTTAGAATATGAAAATAATAAATAATTATAAAATTACTTTTCCAAAAATTAATGAGCAGAAAAATAGAATGTTAAATAAGGACAAATTGAAATAAAATTATTTTTGTAATATATTAACTAACTTAAAATGAAGTTATATTCTACCAATATTAAAAATGTAAAAAAAACTTATCGAGAATTAACTTATCTCGATAAAGTTAGATATATAAATACTATTTGTAAAAACGGTATTGTATATTTTTATGTATATTTTGAAGGAGAACCTTTGCATATAGAAGAACAGTATACTCAACTTGAATATTTAAGAAGTTTTAAACATAAATCAGGTAAACGTTTTTGTTATACATATACCTTTCATCCAGTTTTAGATATTCCAATTGCTTTTGAAAAAATGATAATAAGTAACCATGTTATAAATACTCATACTTTTATTAAAGATCAAAACCGTTATGAAAAAATTATTTTTGGAACAACAATAGATTTTTATAATCCAGTTAAACGTACTTTTGTTACTTTTGAAGATTTAAAAACGGATCCAAATATAACAATGATTCCATATAAAATAAATGATATAATTTATTATTTTTTGGAGTTTAAAAAAGATGATGAAATAGTATATATGGATTATGGTAAAAATAGCGATAGTGATACTAATAGCGATAGTGAAATGGTTGACGAATTTACAAATATGAAATTATCTTGAAACTAATTTATAAGTAATTTTTCATATTTTTAAAAAATATGAAAATAAATGGTTTATAAAAAATGTTTAGCTAAAAATGCCATAAGAATATATTTAAAATTAATTAAAAACCCCGATATAAGATATATATGTACTGTATATAAAGATAATAAAGTTACTTTTCTTATTAAATTTAAAAAAAATTTAAAACACGTCGAAGAAATAACAAATCTTGATTATTTAGAACGTTTATCAAAAGATGAAACTTTAATTGTTTTTAACCCTATTAAAGGAGATTATTTTCTTTTTAATGAACTTATAGTAATGGATAAATCAGTTGTAAGTACTCATACTTTTATTAAAGATGATAATAATTACTTAAAAATAATTTTTGGAGGAAATAATTTAATATTTAACCCTGTAAAAAAACAATTGTGTATTATAGAAGAATTGAAAAATGATTTAAATGTTAAAATGTCTCCATATAAGTTAAACGGTGATACTCATTACTATTTCGAATTTATTAAAGAAAATCGTTGTGTATATATGCCTATTTGGTCAAAATATGAAACTCTTTCATTTTCTTTAGATCACGAAGATTTACATAAATTTTTAGATGAGAAAAAAATAGAAGAAAATAAACCATATCATATTCCATATGGAACTTTATTTGTGTAATGCTAACAAATAAATATATTAACCTTATTTATAATTTTATTTTTACAAATATGACAATTATCTAGTTTTTCTGAGCATGTTTGACATGAAGATGCATGTTTACAAGGTACCTTATTTTTTAAGTATACAAATTTTTAATTTAAACAAAGTATAAAACTATTTTTGGTATTAATGATGGTCTGATATCGTATTATGTACCAAAAAAAATATTTTTATTCCGAGTTATAAAATTATAAAAAGCAATTTTGTAAAAAGTTGTTATTGGTTTTATATTAATTTTATAATATCAAATAAAGATAAAGTTGTACTTTACATAATATTATCCACGTCATAAAAATAACTTGTATAATATGGTAATCGTAGTTCAACATTGGTAATTTCATCCGTATAAACTTTTACATAAAACCAAAATTTATATCTAATATTTGTCGTATTAATTACTTTTTCATATGTTTTACGAAAATTCTTTTGTGAACAATATTTCCCATCATTGAAGCCATTTCGTAATTATTATTTACGAAAAATATTTTCATTTTTTCCGAAATTGAATACTTTATATTTATGGTATACCATTAGTAATGGCTAAAATGGCTTACATAGTATGTCCTGCCACAATCAAAGAAGTAAAAGATACTTACTTAAAACTGATTAAACTTAATAGAATCAGATATATAAATACCATTTGTAAAAACAGTGTTGTATCTTTTTATGTAAGATTTGAAAATGAACCTTTACATATAGAAGAACAGTACACTCAGCTCAAATATTTAAGAAGGTTTGAAAATAAACCAAACAAAGGTTTTTGTCAGGCGTGTACTTATCATCCAATTTTGGACACTCCAATAGAATTTGAAAAAATGATAATAAGTGATAGTGTTGTCAATACACACACTTTTTTTGATGGATGGAATCGTCATGAGAAAATTGTATTTGGAACAAAATTTAATATTTATAATCCTGTCAAACGTACATTTGTTTTAATGGATAATCTTAAGAAAGATCCAAATGTGTTGATGATTCCATATAAAATGGATGGTATATTATATTACTATTTGGAGTTTAAAAAAGATAATGAAATAGTGTATGTAGATTATGATGAAGATAGAATTTATTCTGAAGATGAAGAAGATAACAATAGTATCACTAGTAGTGAAAGTGGATTTTATGATAGTGATGAGATGGAATGGACAAGTGATGAAATGGAGTGTGAAGATTAATCAGTTTTAAATAGCCTTTTTAAAGGCTAACTTGTAAATATTGTATATATTAGTTAAAGGGTTTAGTGACCCTTTAACAAAAAAATGAAAATATATATGTAAGTTTTTAATTTTATAAAATGTCTACACAACATTATATATCTTGTTCAGAAAAAGAATTTCAAAATACATTTAAATTTATATTTAATTTAGATTTTAAAAGTATACATATTATACCTTTATATTTTAGAGGAAAATCAATTATATTTCGTTTTTATACAAATGATATTGAGAAAGAGTTACCAAAATATACCGAATATTCATATTCTCAGGATATAAATAATATTTTGTATGAACCTACAAATACAACCATGACGTTTTATGAAATTATGAAAACACCTTATGTTTTAAGTGCACATGTTTTTAATTTAACGGATGAACCTAAATTTAAGATTATTTACGGAAAAGAATGTAATTGTCAAACTTTTTATCATGTACCAAAATTAAACAAATTTATCGAAGAAAGAAATATTAAAAACACTAAATTAATATATGGTCATCATTTATTTAAATTAGATGATTTTACGAGATATTTTATTTTATGGAATTATACCGAAATAGAAAAAGAATTAAAAAATCAAATAAATTTAAATTTCGATAAAGTTATTTCAGAAGACAAAGTTGGTTCTGAAGTATGTAAAGTGTGTATGACAAATGGTGTTAATACACTTTTTAAACCATGTATGCACGCTGCTTCTTGTCAAAAATGTTCAGATCAACTTAACGAATGTCATATTTGTAAAAGTAAGATTGTTAAAAAAAGACGTATATATTTATGTTAAAAATTTAATTAATAACTATAAAAATGGGATATAAAAACTACATGTCAGTTTACAGTAACAATTCTAAAATTGTTAAGAATTATGATAATCATCCACGGATTAATTTTCAAAGATAAAAGTTTTAACGGTAAAACTATTACTGTTAAAGTTCATAGTTGTGAAAATTGGATTTTCTATATTTTTCAAATAAATTATTTAAAGAGGAAATTGATTTTCAAAGAAGGTCCTTAAAGATTCAGAAGATCAAATATTTAAATTTAAACCATAATATTTTATGAAAATTTGTATGTTAAACCTCATAAACTAACATCTCGTTTGGAATATTATCCAATATATCTATCTGAACACAAAGTTGATGACACCAATCTTAAAACAGATGACGAGAATTTTGAGTCTTATTTTACATACTATGTAAATTGGGTCCTTTAACAAAAATCAAAATTGAATATATTATTATACCTTTACAATAATTTTAATAATGGTACAATGGAACCAATAACTTTATATAATTTAAGTATACAAACTATACAAAATAGTATTAATAATGATATTTTTAATTTAAAAGATTTAGTTAAACTTCTTCCGAAAAAAATTATAAAGGAAATAATAGTTTGTCCTACTGACGCATTTAAAGTTTGGGAAAAACTTATTAATCTTCCTAATGTTACATATTTCAATACTATATTTAAAGATGATATTGTATTAACATTTACTTGTGTTGCTGATACTATTGAAGTACTTAATTTTTGGAAAAAGTTAATTCATTTACCTAAAATTAGATACTTTAATACTATTTGTAAAAACGGTATTGTATATTTTTATGTAAAGTTTGAAGGAGAACCTTTGCATATAGAAGAACAATATACTCAACTTAAATATTTAGACTATTTTCCTGATTTTTATGATGGTTATTCATATTGTAAAGTTTATAACCCATTTTGTGATAAATCAATATATTTTGAGGAAATGATTGTAAATAACACAGTTATAGGTACTTATACTTTTTTTAAAGATGAAGGACGTTATCAAAAAATTATTTTTGGAACAAAAACAAATTTTTACAATCCAGTTAAATGTACTTTTGTTACATTTGAAGATTTAGTTATGGATCCAAATGTAATAATGATTCCATATGAAATAGATTGTATAACGTATTACTATTTGGAATTTAAGAAAGATGATGAAATAGTATATGTATACGACAGAGAATTTATAGATGAAGTATATGAAAATATTAATAAAAAAAACGATAGTACAGATAGCGGATTTCCAAGCGACGATGATTGGGATAGTGATTGTTAAAAAGGAAATTGAAAATATGATATAAAAGTTATTTATAAAGTAATTGCCTTGAAATGGCTTCAATGGCAAAAGCTCTTCTTTTTACTCGTTGTACGCAAAATACATTTCGAGATAAATTTGAAGAAATTTTTAATAAGGAAAATATTAGATATATATGTATTGTGGTTAATTCTCATTATCCATCTAATTTTAATTTTTATGTGAAATATCATACTGACGAAATTACAGATATTGAGAAAGAGTTACCAAAATATACCGACTATTCTCAAGATATAAATAATATCTTGTATGAACCTACAAATACAACCATGAGTTTATTTGAAATTATAGAAAAACCTTTTATTTTAGGTGTTCATATTTTCAACTTATCATATGTACCAAAGTTTAAAATTATCTTTGGGAAAATGAATAATTTATATTACATACCAATGTTGGGAACTTTTGTTAAAGACATACAAATTAAGAAAAGTAAGTTTGTATTTAAGTTTAGTAAGTTTGCCTTGGGTATGAAAACACAATATTTAATATTGTGGGATTATATTGCGATAGAACAAAATTATAAATAAAATAGCCTTTTTAAAGGCTAACTTGTAAATATTGTATATATTAGTTAAAGGGTTTAGTGACCCTTTAACATTATCAAAATTGAAAAAGTAATTTATATATTATTTATAAAGTAATGGCCTTAAAATGGCTTCAAAATATATTTGTACTATGAATTGTACAAAAGATGAATTTCGTGAGACTTTTGATAATATAGAATTTTCATTTGCTAAGTCTTTGTTTATTATATATTCCGAAATGGAAGGGAAATTTAATTTTTATTTACAATTTAGTGATGATGCCAATGATTTGGAAATACAAAAATTTGCATACTCTGATGATATAAATAAAATCTTGTATGAACCAACAAATAAAATCATGTCTTTGTATGAGATCATGAAACAACCACATGTTATCGGTGTTCATATTTCAGAATTACAGATTTTACCCAGGTTTCGAGTTATTTTTGGGAAAGAAGAAAATTTTCATATATCGTATTATGTACCAAAGTTAAATGTTTTTCTTTCAGAAAAACATGTCACAAGTAGTAAACTTGTGAAAGATTGGTTTCCATTAATTGCTCGTTCTCATGTAAGACGTTTAATTCAATGGGATTATAATTTTATAAACCAAACTACTGTTGAAACCACTGTTGATTATGATAAAGTTGTTCCAGAAGACAAAATTGGTTCTGAAGTATGTAAAGTATGCATGGAAAATGCTGTAAATACACTGTTTCGACCATGTATGCATGCTGCTTCTTGTAAGAGATGTTCAGATCAGCTTGATAAATGCCATATTTGTAAAGCTGAGATTAAAGAAAAGCTTCGTATATTTTTGTCTTAAATAGCCTTTTTAAAGGCTAACTTGTAAATATTGTATATATTAGTTAAAGGGTTTAGTGACCCTTTAACATTATCAAAATTGAAAAAGTAATTTATATATTATTTATAAAGTAATGGCCTTAAAATGGCTTCAAAATATATTTACTCGAATGATCTTTGTAAGACTTTTGATAAAGTCAAGATGATAAAAATAGCTAAATCTGTGACTATTAAGCCTCACATACCACAATTTCTTTTTGTTGTAAAATATTATGATTCTAAAGATGATTTGGAAATGCAGAAATTTGCATACTCTGATGATATAAATAAAATCTTGTATGAACCAACAAATAAGATCATGTCTTTGTATGAGATCATGAAACAACCATATGTTCTTAGTGTTCATGTCTCAGATTTACAGACTTTACCCAAGTTTCGTGTTGTTTTTGGGAAAGAAGAATGTAATTCTGAAATATTTGAAAGATCATATTGTGTACCAAAATTAAACAATGTTTTCCTTTTAGAAAACCATGTTTACAGTAGTAAACTTGTGAAAAATTATCTTTCATTTGTTGCTGCTGATTGTAGAAGATATTTAATCGAATGGAATTATGATGTTATAAAACAACATCCATCTCTTGTTGATCATGATAAAGTTATTTCAGAAGACAAAGTTGGTTCTGAAGTATGTAAAGTGTGTATGACAAATGGTGTTAATACACTTTTTAAACCATGTATGCACGCTGCTTCTTGTCAAAAATGTTCTATACAGCTTAATGAATGTCATATTTGTAAAAGTAAGATTAAGGATAGAGTTCTTATATTTTTGTCTTAAATAGCCTTTTTAAAGGCTAACTTGTAAATATTGTATATATTAGTTAAAGGGTTTAGTGACCCTTTAACAAAAAATGAAAAACTTATAAGACTGAAAGATTGTAAACTTTTTTAATAAAGTTTATTTTAAAAATTAAAAATATATCGTATAATTTACTTCAAGTTTAAAATGTGTACTCCATTAGATTTTTGTATTACATCATGTGTAAAAGAGGATTTTAGTAAAACATTCGATGAAAGATATTAGAACTATTTGAACCTAATTTTAAAAATAAAATTCCTCCAACTGAATTTTATTTTAGTAAAAAGTATAATACTGATTGGGATTATGTTGACAATGAATTACCAAAATATACAAACTATTCTCAAGATGACATTTTATGAACATGCCTTATATTTTAAGTGCATATGTTTTTAACATACAAAATAGCCCAAAATTTAAAATTATTTTTGGTGATTGTAAATATGATGGATTATATAGATATTCATATTATAATATTAGGAACCTTTATCAAAGGAACAGATATTTCAAAAAGTAAATTTATACGTAATCCTAGATTTTTAATTGAATGGGATTACGATAGTATAAAGCAATTTATAAATGAATGTTAAAGAATTATTAAATTCTTTAACTTTAAAAGAAATTGAAATATATATTATATAAAAATTAAATGTACTTAAAATGACTACAAACGAAGAGCAATATTTTATATCTTGCACAGAAGAAGAATTTCAAGAGATATACAAATTTGTAACTAGTATTACAACTATTAGAAGTATAAATATTATACCTCTTTATTTTCGTCCAACTATCTTTTTCTTCTATGTAAAGTATCATACTGATGAAGTTACAGATATGGAAAAAGAATTACCGAAATATACCGACTATTCTCAAGATATAAATAATATCTTGTATGAACCTACAAATATAACCATGACATTCTTTGAAATTATGAAAACACCGTATATTTTAAGTACACATATTTTTAACTTAGCGGATGAACCGAAATTTAAAATTATTTTTGGAAAAAACCATAATTATCAAACGTTGTATTATGTACCAAAACTAAATACTTTTATCAAAGGAACAGATATTTTAAATTTACAATTTATTCGTAATTGTTATTTATCTATTTTAGGTAATTATTCAAGATGGTTTATCATATGGGATAATGTTGAAATAGAAAAAATATTAAACTTAAATCATAATAAAATTAATTCAGAAATATGTAAAATTTGTTTAGAAAATGATATAAATACATTATTTCAACCATGTATGCATGCAATTTCTTGTCAAATATGCTCAAAAAAATTTAACAAATGTTATGTTTGTAAATCTAAAATTACGGATAAAATTTTTTTATTTAAACCTTAAAATTGAGAATATTTAAACTTCTTTTTTTATATAGATAAATATGGACTTTATAAATATTAAAACCTGTTCAAAAGGGCAATTTCGTGAAACATATGATTGTATAAATAAATTAAAAGTTAATCATATTAGTATTATTATATCTAAAAATATGTGTTATTTTTTTATAAAAGGTCAAGAAGAAATATCTACTTTTGAAACAAATTTATTAAAAATTAAAAGCTATTGGGAAGATATAAATAACATTATATACGAACCTTCAGATATAGTTATGCCTTTACATGATATTATAGACCAACCTTATATTTTAAGTGCACATATTTATAATATACAAAAAAAACCGAGGTTTAAAATTGTTTTTGGTATGGAAAAACATCAAAAACTTTTATATTTAGTACCAATAAAAAATACTTTTATCGAAGAATCAGAACTTGAAAAAAGTATGTATGTTTATAACCATTTTAATTTTAATTTAGGTAAATTTTCTCAAAATATAATATTATGGGATTATTGTTCGATAGAAATGACTTCATTACACGATCATTCTATTTACTTTAAAAATTATAATAAGTTATATTTAGATAGCGATAAAGTTATTCCAAAAGATAAGATTGGTACTGATGTTTGTAAAATTTGTTTTAAGAACGGTGTTAATACATTATTTATACCTTGTATGCATGTTGTTTCTTGTCAGAAATGTTCTATACAACTTGGTGAATGTCATATTTGTAAAACTTATATTATAAATAAAGTTCGTATATTTATGTCTTAGAGTAATATTATATCTATTACTATAGACATAATATTTAAAATTAAATTTAAACTTAAAATAGAATTAATAGTTTTTATTTTTTTAGGATCTTTTTCTTCTTGAAATTTCATTCTTAACCTTAAAATAACAAGTATTAAAGTAAAAGCAGCAATAGCTACTACTGTTTTTAACATTGACATTTATTATTCTAAATAAATGACCGACTTTAATGTTGAAAATCTTTTAAGAAGAAGTGGAAGCAATGTACCTTTAGGACCTAATTCTGTAAATACTTCAAATTTGGTAGATGGATCAGTGACTAACTCTAAATTAGCCAATTTACCTGGACCATCACAATTATTAGGATCATCATCTGCATCGTCTAATCCTACAAATATAACTTTAGGAAATGGATTAACAATGAATGGAAATGTTCTTAGTGTTACTGGAGGTGGTACAACACAAAAAGCTGGAACTTCTCAATTTGGAGTAGTTGAATTTGCTGCATCTGGAGATTTGGTAGATGCAAGTGGACCTACAGCAAATAGTGGTATAGCAGTTATTAAACCAGGTGCTATTACTTATGCTAAATTACAACCTCTTTCGCAACCTGCATTATTAGGTTCAGCAACTGCAGGTGGTAATGCTTCAGAAGTAACACTTCAGCCTGTTTTTTCTTTAAATAATAACTCTTTAGCGTTAACTCCTACGTTTAATATTCCAGGACCTCAACGTACTAATGGTACTTCGTTTTCATTAAATAGAAATGCTTATGTATCGTATGTTGTGAAAAATGTACCTTATACACAAAGTATAGATTTTTCATTATCTTCTAATGGTACTGTAATTTCAGAATATTCGCTCGGTCTTCCGTCTTCGGGAGGTACTTCAACTGAAACATTTACTGTACAAGGTTTTGTTCCTGCCGGAGCTACTATTCTTTTAACACTCGTAACAGATGGTGTTAACCAAACTTCGGCAGTTACTTCTTCGGAAGAAGTTTTATTTTAAATTGTTAAAGGGTTAATAATCCTTTAACATTTTTTATAAATTATCGTCGTAATTAAGATTTATTATATCTTTACTTCCATTTATTTTTGTTAAAGTATTATATCCTAGATCTTTAACAGTACAATTAATATAACGATTTACATTTTTAGTAACATTATCTAATCCATCCAAGTACATTATTTTACTATTTATAACAGGTTTATCGAATAAAACATCAAATATTTTACCATTAATACTTAACCTTACACGACATTTATCACAATAATATTTAGAAACTATATATGGAAATCGTTTAAGTATTTTAAATAAAATTTTATTAATTTTAAATTTTTCTAAATACATATACCATACATTTTTATCTACAAAATCCTTATCTTTTTCATCTACAACTAAATTCCATAATGTATCATCTACTATTATTTTTGCGATAAATTTATCACCAAATTTAATACATTCGTAAGGGTAATTATAATAAATTAAAATACGTTTTTGAATTCTTAATATTCGCATTTTAAGTATTAAAAATAATAGTTTAAAAATATAACTATAAGGTTTTAATATAATATATAATATAATCAGTATTAAAGGTAAAACAAAATATAGCATTCTTTATTGTATATTTTTTTTTAACTTAAAATTTCATTTTAAATTTTTATATTTTTTATTTTATTTATTAACCTTAATAAATCTTTATCTTTCTCGCTATTTTCTTCTAAAAAATTAAATTCTTTGGTTAAAAGAACGTTATTCGGTTGTGTTAATGCTACATCTTTAAGATCATCAATAAGAATAGTATTATTAATATTATATTCCGGTAATTTCCATACATCCCATAACATATCTAATTGTTTACGAGTTTTATATTTACGTATGGATTGTTTACAATGTTTATCATATAATATCATTTTTACTTTTTTTGGGTAAATAAATTTAGCGACTATAAAAAGAGCATAATCTTTACTAGCGGCAGTCCATATATGTATTTTATGATTTTTAGATAAATATTCTAAAAATTGTTGTAAAAATGGTCTTCCGCAAGCTAAATAATAATTATCGATATTTTTATAATTAAATTTAGAAGCTCTTTCTTTAAATTTTGTTAAATCTTTAACTTCGTTCAATGGTTCAACACTGACTAAAGTATTATCAAGATCTAGAAATATATTCATCTTTATTTGAAATAAGGTTATTTGATATATTGCTTAAGAAATGGATTACGAAATAATTACAAAAACATTTATAGTCAAAAGTACGTTAAATAAAAAATTGGATGAATTTATTAATAAACCTTCAAAATCTAATATGTTGTTTAAAAATTCTTTTACAATTAAAATAGATAAAGTATCTTTAAAAGTATGTAGTAAAGGATCTTTTCAAATTACAGGTTGTAAAACTACTGATCACGCTATACAATGTATTAAAAAAATTTTAGACATTTCCGAACTAAAAAATAATAAATTTACGTTTATTCCTGTAATGACCAATATAAAAATGTATTTAGATTATAAAGTAGATATTAATAAAGCTCTTTATATTCTTAATAATATAGAACCATCTATTTTTGCAATAACTTTACCTAGAAATTCTGGTTTAAACATTAAAATTATAATACCGGTAACAGATTTACTCGAATATACAAAACGATTAAGTTATAAAGAAACAACAGAATTTATAACCGATGTTAAAATACACGAACTATCATTTAAAAAACCTTATTATTCTACTATAATGTTATATAGTACTAGTTGCATGGTAATAAGTTGTATTCACGAAAATATTATAAATCATTATCTATTTAAACTTGTTTTAGAAAAATTAAAAACAGCGACTTATAATAAACATGACTTTATATAATTTAAGTATACGAGCTATACAAGATCATGTTAATAATAATCTTTTAGATTTAAAAGAAATAGTTAAACTTCTTCCAATACGACTTGTAAAGGATTTAATATTAACCTTTCATAATAATTGCATATTATTAGTTAATAAAACATTTGAAGATTCTTTTTATGATAAAATTTATAGTAACTTTTCGAAAGAGGAATGGTTTAATTTTTGTAGATATTATTTTTTACCTGAAAATTTTATAATAAAATGGATAAAATATATAAACTTAAATTTAATACGACAAAATTATAAATATTATCCTTTTCATTTTAGTAAAAAATTTTATAAAAAATTTCCATTTTTTAAAAAGATGATTATATGTATAGGATGTTATAAAAAAATTAAAATTATAAATATTAAATTTTCTTATAAAATTGGTAGTGATATATTTTTTTGTAAAGATTGTATCTATAAAGGAGAAGAATATATTTATCAAAGAAGCGAAGATAATTGGTTGCAACATATTTTTTGTAAGATTCAGAATGATAAATTATCTTATAATAAATGAATTTTACAAGACCTATAGCATATTTAGAACCAAGTGATTTTACTGTATCTGGTCAACTTAAAAATAGTATTTTAAAACAAGGTACAGTTGTTATAATGATTCAAAAACCTGATTGTATTTTTTGTAAAGAAGCAAAACCAGCTTATCAAGCTGCTGCAAATATTTTAAAAGATAAAGTTTTTTTTACTACATTAGAATGTAGTAATATTGGATCAGAGTATCTTGCATCAAAAATAAAACCAGATTTTTCCGGTTATCCAGATTATGTAAAATTTAAAAATGGTAAACGTAGTTACGAAGTTTTAAATGGTAGAAATGTAAGTTCTTTAATATCTTGGGCTCAAAATTGAAAAATATTATTTTTAATATTATTATTAATAATTACATTACCATGATGACTTTATATAATTTAAGTATACGAGCTATACAAGATAATGTTAATAATAATCTTTTAGATTTAAAAGAAATAGTTAAACTTCTTCCAATACGACTTGTAAAGGATTTAATATTAACTTCTAATCAACTATTTTTAAATAAAACATTTGATAATCCTTTATATGATAAAATTTATAGTAAACTTTCAAAAGAAGAATGGTATTTGATATGTGACTATTATTTTTTACCAGAAAATTTTATCATAAAATGGTCACATAATGTTTATATGAATTTAATACGAGAAAGTTACAGATATTCGCCTTTTCATTTTAGTAAGAAATTTCATAGAAAATTTCCATTTTTTAAAAAGATGATTGTATGTATAGAATGTTATAAACGAATTAGTTGTTTAGATCTTAAATTTGCATATAAAACCGGATTTAATGATTATTTTTGTAAAATTTGTAAACATAACATATGTATGTACTGTGAAGAAATAGATTGTGAATGTCATTATTACGAAGAAGATTTTTTTATAAATGATAGGGGTTTTTCATATAGGTCAGATAGTTATTGGAATTAGATTTAAAGATTGTTATATTTCAAGGACCTTTAGGTCCTTTAAATAAAGATGTTAAATAAATTAAAAAGTGTTCGAGAAAATATATCAATAAATTCAAACTCGGATATTACAGATAAAAATGTATATAAATCGTTATTAGATAAAAGTCAAAATGTTGATATTTTTATCAGAGATAGTATTACTGTATTAATTAATCTTTCTAGAGATATCGAATCTTTTCCATCAACCTTGTATCAAGAAAAAAAAATTAAATTAGATTATTGGTTAACCGATAAAGTACCTTTAAAATGTTCTTCTAAACATGGAAATATTTATACAGCAAGTATAATGGATACTGTTAAAGTTATTCTTAAAAATCCTAAATCTAAAAAATTTATAGAAACTACTGTAATGGATTATTATAATGGTATTACTTGCGTTAATAATATTAAAAGTAATAATTTTGTTTATACATATGGTATTTTTATTCAAGAACAAAAGATATGGATAATAACAAAATATATAGATAATAGTATTACTTTGAAACAAGGATTAAGTTTTTTAAATGATAATAATTTTTTACATATTTTTATACAGATTTTATTGGCACTTGAAATAGCTCAATGTCAATATAATTTTTGCCATCGTGATTTACATACAGAAAATATTCTTTTAATTAAAGATGAAAATGATAAATATTACGATATATGTATTTTTCGTATAAATATAAAAAGTATATATAAAATAGTAATTTTAGACTATGGAATGTCTGTATATGATAACCATAATATAAGTTGTGGTTATGATCCTTATACTTGTTTATTATTTTGTAAAAAAGTAAGAGAATCTATTATAATAAATAATTTATTAAATTATTTTGGTTCTAATCATAGTTTTCCAGATACTATTAAATCTAAAAAATATATTCCTTTAGACTTTTTTAAATGGATAAAAACTAATTTTAAACTACAAGTACAAATACAAAAAAGACCTATAAATTTTAAAAAATATAATAAAATTAATCACGATGGGTTATCGATATTATTAAATGATCGATGGTTAAACTATAAAATAATTAACTATAATATAGATGTAATGAAAAAATTACACATATTAATTTCGTATATATACGAAATTAGAGATAGTAAACTATTTAGTCATAAACAAATTTTAATATGGATAGATAAATTAAAAATATATTACGCGTATTATACAAAATATTACTCGAGATTTATGTTGGAAGAAAGAAATAAAAATCTTAAAGAATAAAACACCAACTTTTTGTTAGCACATTGAGGTAAGAGTATGGTTTCATAGATTATTCCATTTTCAAAAGCATTACACGACAAACTAACCCCCCTTATATATAAACAATTCTTAGCCTTGTTTGTGTATAATAGAGAGGAGTTGAAGCTTTAAGGAGCTTCAACAAAAATTGACGTTATTTAGGTTATTTTTACTTTTAAATAAATGTATTTTACAAAAGTAACTACCGAAGCTACATTACCAACACGCGGATCATCAAAATCTGCTGGTATGGATATATATAGTGCTCAAGATATTGAAATTAAGGCCGGACAAACTGCAAAAGTTCATACCGATTTAAAAGTAAATTTACCTGAAAATCATTATGGACAATTGTTATCAAGAAGTGGTTTAGCTTTAAAAATGATTGTTGTAGAAGGCGGTGTTATAGATGAAGATTACGAAGGTGAATTAAAAGTTTTACTTAGAAATCAAAAACAGCCGTATAATTATTTATCGAAATTATTTTTTAATATTATTTCCAATTTTGGAATTACATATAATTACGATACCTCTTATTACGTTAAAAAGGGTGATAGAATAGCTCAGCTAGTATGTATTCCTTACCATGTTCCTAAAGATGATAATACGATAGAAAGAGGAGAAAATGGTTTTGGTTCAACCGGAAATTGATTATAAAAATATAACATTTTAATTTAAGTAATGTCACAAGATGGCAATTACTAGAACTGAGATTGATAAAGTTACAATCATAGTTAACAATCCAGGAGTCACTGGTGTACGAAAGTGTAACAGTGAAATTCTGGATGAAAAAGAAACTATAGATATATTTTGTTCTGATAATCCACCTTCTAATGATTTTGAAAAATCAATAAGAGGTGTTGTTTTTGTTAATGATAAACTTATATTTCCTAGTTTTCCATATAGTAAAGAAATAATAGTAGATAAAAATTTTAATGATTTTGCAGATATAGATCAATTTATGAAAGAGGCTGAATCAAATCTTTCTATTTTAAAGGCTATAGAAGGTACCTTAATAAGAGTATTTTACTATAATAAATGGTTTATTACAACACATCGTAAACTTGATGCTTTTAAAAGTAAATGGGGAAATGGTCTTTCTTTTGGAGAAATATTTAAAGTTGCAGTAGAAAACAAAACAGGATTAAATTTTGAGGAATTTATAAACTGTCTTTCTAAAGACAAACAATATATATTTTTGGTAACAAGTACAAAAAGTACTTATTTTGTTTGCGAACCTTACAATATTCCAAATATTTATTTATATACTGTTTTGAAAGATGGTATTATTATTAATAGTACTACAATTAATAACATTGAGTATCAAGTTGAACTTGGATTCAAAAATGCTAAAAGCATTGTAAATTGGGTTAATATTTTGGATTGGCCTTTTTCTTGTCAAGGTATTCTTTTACTTAATAAGAAAACACATGAAACTGTAAAGATCATTAATAAGAAGTATGATTATTTTTTTAAATTGAGACAAAATGAACCTAGTATACCATTTGCATACCTATCAATACTAGGTAATGATAAAGATACATACAACTTTAAAAAGTTGTATCCTCATGAACTTGAAAAACTTCAAAATTATGACAAACTTATTGATTGTCTAATTTCAGATCTTTATGGACTTTATATTAAGAGATTTATACGTAAAGAGCAGTTAACCACTGATGAGATTAAACACAGACTTTTAAAAGAAATACATCAATGGTATTTAACACATAACAAAAATCTGATTACACGAAATACAGTTAATCATATTATTAAGAAACATACTTCTCCATCTACTCTTAATAGATACATTTCTAATGTTAATAAGAAACTAAAATTAGCGAATAAAGTAGAATAGTATTATAATTAACAAAATAGTATAAGTTTTAGTTAAAGAGTTTAGTAACTCTTTAACATTTTAAAAGAATTAATAAAGAATGGATCCTAAGAAATGGGGACCTTGTTATTGGTACATGTTTCATACATATGCTGTTAATTATCCAGATGATCCCTCACCTATTGTAAAACATGCGGCGAAGAATTTTATTATGGGAATACCTTTTTATTTACCTTGTCCTGTATGTACAGATCATGCCTCTGCGTTTTTAAATCATTATGAACAAAAAATTGGAATAAAAAATGTAATTAGTAGTAAAAGTAATATGATACAATTTTTTAAAGATTTTCATAATTCGGTTAATTATAGATTAGGAAAACCTATTTACAGATAATCTAAAATTTTACAAGTAATTTGACTTTAATACAAACTTTACTTTTATATCATACCTACTAAATGAGAAAGAAGAAAGACCTCTTGGAGGCTCTCAATCAGTTGGTTATCGAAGAATTTCCAGAAATAAAACTCGCCTGGGAAGATTTAAAATTTCAAAAAAAAATTGGAAATATTATAGGTGTTAAAATAAGCGAACAAGACGAACTTAAACGTAATAAATCGTCTTATTTAATATTTTGTTGTACTGTTAGACCAAATATAGTAAATAAAAATCCTACAATGAAACCTAATGAAATAATGGTATGTTTAGGAAAATTATGGTCTTGTATTAGTTGCGAAGATAAGTTAAAATATGAAAAATTAGCTTTAGAAGATAAACAAAGATACCAAGCTTTAAAAGATGCGAATAAAAAAAATAAACCAACTAAAATATCCGCATATATAAAGTTCTGTACAGATGAAAGAACTAAATTAAAAGCTCAATATCCATGTCTTAGTACTAAAGATATAACTGCAAAATTAGGAAGTTTATGGAATGAATTAAAAGAAAAAAATCCCGGATATCTTAAAGAAAAATACAATTACGAAGAACATAAAAAATTTTCAAATACAATACCGGATAGTATTAATTCTACTAATGTAAAAGCTATACAAGATTTAATAAGTTATAAATCTTAGTTTTTTAAAGATGAAAAATCTTTAAAAAATTTGACTAGTAATTTTTATATTTTATAAAGATTAAAGATGTTGGATAAATTTTTTAAAAATTGGGGCATTGTTAGCCATCAATTATTAACTTATAATCAATTTATATCTACCGAAATAAATAATATATTAAATGACGAATCTACCATATCATTTGAAAATATCGAATTACATTTTAGTAATATTTTTATAGAATCTCCAATTATAATTGATGAAACTAAAGTTATAAAACCTTTATTTCCTTTAGAAGCTAAACGTAAATTATTAACATATGATACAGTCTTATATACAGACATATTAGAATATAATAATAATATTTTAACTAATATTCATTATAGAATACCTATAGCAAAAATACCAGTAATGATTAAATCTAATCTTTGTAATTTATACTCTAAAACAAATGACGAATGTATTAACCTTGGAGAAACTATAGATGATCCCGGAGGTTATTTTATTATTAATGGTAATGAAAGAGTTTTAGTTGGACAAATGAGAAATGCTTATAATAGATATATATGTTATCAAGTAAAAGAAACAGATTCTTTAATCTGCGAAATGAGAAGTATGTCTGAAGAAACCGGTCATTCTATTTTAATACAATTAAAATTAAATGATAAAGGTAGTATTAATGTTACTTTAGGTAATCAAAAAAATATAGTAGATATATCTTATATCTACTATATTTTTAATATAACGTCGTTAGATCAATTAATAAAATTAATAGGTGACGAACCACAATTTCAAAGATATTTAAAAAATATGCTTATACAAGTTACTCCTAGTATTACACATATTAAAAAAAAATGTATTTCGGAATTTATACTCGAAGATATGTTTCCTCATTTAGGTATATCATCAAGTACATATACTAAAGCTGTTATGCTTAGTTGTATGGTTAGAAAATTACTATTAACGTATCTATCTTTAAATTTATGTCCAGAAGATAGAGATAATTATTCCAATAAACGTATAGAAATGGCTGGAGTTTTATGTTCCGAATTATTTAAAATGTTATTTAAAAGGTTTATTAAATCGTGTGTACTTCAGTTTCAAAAAAGAAAAAGAGTCGATTTAACTATAATTTCTAAAAATAATATAATTACATCGGGTTTTTCTTTTTGTTTTAGTACTGGTAATTGGGGTGTACCTAAAAATCAATATATTAGAAACGGTGTTTCTCAAATACCAACACCAAAAGTATCTATTAGTGGTTTTTACTCTTATTTAAGAAGAGTTATTATTCCTATTGGAAAAGAAGGAAAAAATACTAAGATTAGGCAAGTTCATCCTTCTTCTATTTTTTTTATATGTCCCGCAGAAACTCCGGAAGGTCAAGGTATAGGGATAGTATTAAATTTAGCTATAACAGCAACTGTATCTTTAAAGACAAGTACTATAATAGTTTCCGAATTTATATTTAACGATGATATTAAAACAGTTAAAACTAAAATTTCCGATGTTGTTATATTTATTAATGGATGTATACATGGTTATACAGAAAATCCTTACGAATTAGTAAGTAAAATAAATAATTTCAAGTATTTTAATAAATTAAGAAAAGATATTAGTGTCTTATATAACGAAGTATTAAAAGTTATAAATATATCATCTGATCCTGGTAGATTGATAAGACCTCTTATCAATCTTAAAACTAACGATTTACAATTTGTAGATGTATACGAAGTAGAAGAATTGGAAATAGCAATGACAAAAGAATGTATAACTACTCATACACATTTAGAATTACATCCTTCTTGTATGTTAGGTATAATGACTGGTCAAATACCATATGCTAATTATACACAATCACCAAGATTATGTTACCAAGCTAGTATGGCTAAACAAGCTATAGGTTATATACCTTCATTTACTATAAATGGAGAAAGTAAAACTATGTTAGGTATTCAAAAACCATTAGTTTCAACAATAATAGCCGAAAAAAATAACCTTAATAAATTTCCTAATGGATTTAATGCTATAGTAGCTATAGCTTGTTATACAGGTTTTAATCAAGAAGATTCTATAATTTTAAACAAAGGTTCTATAGAAAGGGGCATGTTTTTAGTAACAACTTATAAACAATTTATAATCGAAGAAAAAAAATTATCCGAAGAACAAATTTGTATTCCCGACGTAAAAATACAAATATACGGATATAATTATAATTTATTAAATGACGATGGAATTATTAAAATTGGTTCTATAGTAAAGAAAAATGATGTTATAGTTGGAAAAGTTAATACAAATGGTGATTGCTCTTGGGTTATTAAATACGGTGAAGAAGGTAGAGTCAAAAATGTATTTATATCTTATAAAAAAGATATCGGTAAAATAGTTCATATAATAATATCGCAATTACATGTTCCAGAAATTGGTGATAAATTTTGTAGTGGTATGGCTCAAAAAGGTACATGTGGTATGATATTAAATGAAGAAGACATGCCTTTTACTTCTGCAGGTTTAGTTCCAGATATAATTATTAATCCTCACTGTTTACCAAGCAGAATGACTATTAATCAAATTATGGCTTGTATTAAAGGTAAAATTAATTGTGTAAAATGTGAACCATATAGTGATGCTACTCCTTTTAACAATGAAAAATTAGAAACTTTATGTAAAGAATTACAAGATAATGGATGTCATTACGATGGTACTGAACTTATGTATAATGGTATGACTGGAGAAAAATTAACTTTTAGAATTTTTTTAGGACCTACATATTATCATAGACTAACTCATATGGTTTGTAATAAAATACACGCGAGAGCTCAAGGACAAAAAACTACTTTAACTAGACAACCAATACCAGGTAGATCTAATAATGGTGGATTGCGAATAGGAGAAATGGAAAAAGATTGTATATTAGTTCATGGAATAATATCATTTCTTAATGAAAAAATGTTTACATTAAGTGATGCTTATATGATAGATGTATGTTCAAAGTGTAAGACTTTTACTAAAATAAAAAAAGAAGATGGTTTTACTATATGTAAAATGTGTAATGGTACAAATATTATTGAAACAAAAATACCTTATGCTGCAAAATTACTATGTCAAGAACTTAATGCCGTAGGTATTAAAATAGAAATGTCTTAAAAATCTTTTAGATCTTTAAGAAAAGTTTTATATTAATAAAATGAATAATAAGAAAAATACGAAAGAATGGCTTACTTTTCCGACTTGTCAAATATGTCATAAAAATAAAATTAATCGATTATTTCAACCTTGTATGCATTTTATATGTTGTCAAGAATGTTCAAAAAAAATACGTATATGTTATCAGTGTAATAAAAATATCGATAGAAAAGTACGTATATATTGTTAATTTAAATAACCGTACATTTTAAGTTTATTATTTAAAAACAAAGGTATGTCTTTACTTTTTACTGTATAAGGTACAATTATTAAAACAACATTATTATCTAAACAAAGTCTTTTTTTATATTCGTCTCTATATTGTTGATTACGAAAAGCATCGTAATTCCTATGATAAAATGGTGTATAAAAATAGTGTTGTCTACCGTTATATTCGACAGCTAATTTTAATTTTGAATTATAACAATCAAGTTCTAACGGTTGTTTAGTTACAGGATTTCGTAAAAAAGATGGTCTTACTTTTTTAAATGTATATGGCTTAAAAATTGTTTCTAAAAAAGATCTACATACACGTTCTCCTTCCGAAGAATCATTTTCGTTAAACATAAAATTTTTATTTTTGGAATATAAAATATAAGGTGTTATAGAATTTACATTTGACCATGTTCCTTTTTTCTTATTCCGCTTATTATATATAAAAAGAATTATTAAGAATAATATACTTAAAAATATCATTTGATTAATAGTTAAAGTCATTTATCTATTATATTTTTTAAATCATTTAAAAACCAATCTGTACAA
>BNUT01000001.1 GCA_025997555.1 Spirochaetia bacterium | reverse complement strand
CCGGAAGGAGGCCCTTTCAAAAGGGCTTTTGCAGATAATCGACAAGGAGATCGATGAGCCCTACCAGGCAATGGTGAAGAGTCGGCTTTTCCGGCCCCAGCTTATCAAGGAAAAGGCCGGTGAGGTGAAGATTGTCTATACCCCCCTCCACGGCACCGGGGCTCTCCATGTTGAGGCCGTTTTGGGCAGTCTGGGACTCAAGGTGATCACCGTACCGGAACAACGGGAAGGGAACGGGGATTTCCCCACGGTGGCCTTCCCCAACCCGGAGGAAGCGGCCGCCCTGGAAATGGCGGTAGCGCTGGGCAAGAAAACGGGGGCCGATGTGGTCATGGCCACCGACCCCGATGCGGACCGCTTCGGGGTTGCCGTTCCCAGCCGGGGGGCCGCAAAAGGCGGGGACTACACCCTAGTCACCGGCAACCAGATGGGAGTATTGCTGGCGGACTATATCTTCCTCTCCCTTAAAGAGGCGGGGAAACTCCCCGCCAACGCCGCCATGGTCAATACCATTGTCACCACGGGGATGCAGAAGCGGGTAGCCGCCTCATACGGGGTTGCATGTATCGAGTGCCTCACGGGCTTTAAGTGGATAGCGGATGTGATGCGGCAGTGTGAAACCGGCCTTATCAAAAAGGAATTCGTCTTCGGCACCGAAGAAAGTTACGGTTATCTGGTAGAGCAGGAGGTTCGGGACAAGGACGGGGTAAGCGCCGCAGCCCTTACCGCCGAAATGACCCTCTACTGGCGCAGCAAGGGTAAGGGCCTCCTTGACCGGCTGGATGAACTCTATGCCAAAAACGGCTACTGGCAGGAACTGGGTATCTCCAAATACTTCCAGGGTCCCGAAGGTCCGGCAATCATGAAGGGTATCATGGACGAATACCGGAAGAATCCTCCCGCCGCATTGGGGGGCATCAAGGTGGAAAAGGTCCGGGACCTCGAAAAATCGGCGGACTTGCCAAAGAGTGATGTGCTCCAGTTCTACCTGGAAGACGGCACCGTGGTAAGCGCCCGGCCCAGCGGTACCGAGCCCAAGATCAAATTCTACGCCTCCTGCTGCGCTGAAGCGGGTTCAGGCGGACTTGAGGCGGCAAAAGCCGAGGCGGCGCGGAAACTTGAGGCCATCAAGAAGGATATCCGTGCGGTAATCGGCGATTAATGGCCGCCCCATTGGAATCCTACGACTGGGCGCTGGAAGCGTACCGTGGCGGGGCGGTTTTTACCGCCTTTGACATCGAAACCACGGGACTGGATGCCCAAAAGGACCGGATCGTAGAATTGGGGGCGGTCAAATTCGATAACCGGGGGCCCATCAGCCGCTTCAATGTGCTGATTGACCCCGGCATCCCCATGCCGGAAGCGGCGGGGCGGGTCAACAATATCACCGATAAAATGCTCGCCGGGCAGCCTTCCCTGGAAGAAGTCCTCCCGGACTTTCTGCGGCTGATTAAAGACTCGGCTGTCATCGCCCACAACGCCCCCTTTGACTACGGCTTCATCAATCAAAATTTAAAAGAAAGCTATGGGCGGACCGGGGGCGCCTGGGTTCCCCCCTTCCCTTCCCTTCCCAACAGAATAGCGGACACCCTGGTGTTGTGCCGCCGGGTCTTTCCGGGCCGCAGTTCCTATAAACTCCAGGAGTTGGCGGCCTTTCTGCAAATAAAAGCGGTCAGCGCCCACCGGGCCGAAGATGACGCCCGGCTCTGCATGGAGATATTTATTGCCTGTGCAAAACCGGCTATCGCCACGCAGGGCTCGGATGTGCTAGAATAATTTTATGAGGTACGCATGAAATTCCGAATTCATCCTTTATATATAGTTTTTTTTGCAGCGGCCATGATCCTGGGGTCCGGCTGTTCCATTAACCAGATGGCGATGCGTATGACCCCGGAAATTGTGGGGCCTTCCATTCCCTCGGTTCTCAAAAAAAACGAAGCCAAACTGGCAAAAAACCCGGATAATCAAAAACTGATCCTGGATACGGGTTCCCTCTGTGTGATGTACGCCAATGCCTTTGTGCAGGGACCGGCGGAATTCCTCCCCCCCTTGCAGTACGAGGAGCGGCAGGCCGCTCTGGAAGAGGCAAAGAAACTCTACGTTAAGGGGGCGGATATCCTCTACAACGGGCTCGATAAAAAGTACCCCGGCTTTAGCAAGGTTTCTTCAAAAGATGATACCCTAGACCCCTACCTTGCCAAAATGGGACCGGAGGATGTCCCCAGCCTCTACTGGACTGCGGCGGGCTACCTTTCCGCTTTTTCCCTGGACCCCTTTGATCCGGTCCAGAGCCGTCGGGTGACGGATCTGATGTTCTATATTGACCGGGCCTACGAACTGGACCCGGACTTTAACAATGGGGCGCTGGACGATTTCTATGTCATAGCGCTGTCCGCCCTGCCTGAGTCCCTGGGGGGGGACAAGACCAAAGTGGAACCTCATTTCCGTCTGGCCCTGGAAAAATCCGAGGGTAAACTGGCGGGACCTTATGTCTCCTACGCCCAGTCGGTCTCGATCCCTGAGCAAGATTATGATACCTTCAAGAAGTATCTGGAAAAAGCCCTGGCGCTGAATATCAGGGTGAATCCGGCAAACAAGCTGGTAAACATCATTTCCCAGCGCAAGGCCCGTTCCCTGCTGGACAATGCCGTCGATTATTTTATCGATATTGAAACCGATGATTTTGAAGATTTTGAGTAAGGAGCTTCCGGTGAAAAAAATTACCTCGTTAAAACTCTTTCTTGTAGCCTTGGGTTTTATTGTTTTTAACACCGCTTCCCCGGCATTCCTCCACGCCCAGCGTCAGCGGACCATCACCGTCAATCTTGCCTCGGCGCTCCCCCGGAACAGTCCCTGGGGGCGGACCCTGGACCGGATCGCCGCCGACTGGATCAGGGCCACCAACGGGGAGGTGACCCTTCATATACTCCACCAGTATCCCGGTTCCGAAGGGGACTACCTGATGAAGCTGCGTCAGGACAAGATCCAGGCCGCCATTTTTACCAGTCTTGCCCTCAATTCCATTGCCCCGGAAATAACGGCCCTGAGCATCCCCTTCTTAATCCAAAACAATGACGAAATGGATGCGGTCCTGAATGAGGTGCGGCCCCTTCTGAATTCCCGCATTGAACAGGAAGGCTATGTCAACATGGTCTGGGTAAAAGCGGGGTGGGTAAAAATATTTTCCCGGTCTCCGGTGTATACCCCCGACGATTTGCGGCGTCTCAAGCTGGGAACCAATCCTGATGAACAGGAACTGACGGACGCATTCCGTTCCATGGGATTTAATCTGGTTCCGGCGACCTATACCGACATACCCCAAAAGCTCAACAGCGGCATGATTGACGCAGTGTACTATAGTCCTGTCGCGATCTCCGCGTATCAGCTTTACCGGGTAGCAAAAAATATGAACTCCGTAAACCTTGCCCCCTTCATGGGAGGAATTCTGATGAGCAAGAATGCCTGGGCAAGGATCCCCGAAAAGTATCGGGCCCCGCTCCGGGAAATATGCCTCAAGGCGGGAGAGGATATTGAAAATTCCTTTCAGAAAAGCGAGGATGACGCCGTAATTGCCATGCGGCAGGACGGACTTATCGTAAATGTACCGAGCCCCGCACAGGAACAGGAATGGTACCGGGATTTGCAGCGGTATATCCCGGATTTGGTCAACCGGAATGTTTTCAATAAAAACATGTACGACAGGATTCAGGTAATTTTACAGAACTACCGGCAGGGCCGTTAAACGATGGCAGGAGAAGAGCAGAAACTTCAGGGGCCGGAAAAACAGTCCCACATAAAAGCAATCCTTTATAGCATCGAAAACGGATTCTGCATTTTCTCCCTTGCCGGTCTGGCGCTGCTGCCCCTTTGGGAAGTGCTTTCACGGAGTATCCGGGGGTTGTCCGATATCAACATGGGGATTCCCGGCTCCTCAAGCGTCATCACCCATCTGCTTCTTTGGGCGGGGATGTTCGCGGGGATGATCACTACCCGGAACGAAGCCCACCTTTCCATTGCGCTGGTGCAGTATTTCTCAAGCGAAAAAATAAAGCAAAAGCTCCGGGTTTTTACTAACCTGCTGTCAGCTTTTATTGTGACGATACTCGCATTGTCAGGCCCTGCGTTTATCAGAATCGGCCTTACGGGGCGGCTCGTCGGCTTTGTGCCCGACCGGATATTTGCGCTTGTTCTCCCCCTGGGTTACGGCATCATCGCCCTCCGCTTTGCCCGCCGCACCGGCCTTTCCGGCTGGAAGCGGATCTTTCCCGTATTGGTATTGCTGTTGGGAATTGTTTGCTCCTTCCCCTCGATCACCAAATTCTTGTGGGAATACGATCTTCCCGAATGGGCCTATAATCTGACGGAGAGCTTCTATGATATTGCCTGGTACATAAAAGCCCCGGCGGTGGTTTTTCTTCTGGTGTCCGCCCTTGCGGGGACTCCCCTCTTTGTGGTGATGGGCGGCCTCGTGTTGCTCCTGCTGGAGGCCGCCGGGAGCTCGGTAGATATTGTATCCACGGATATTTATTCCGCCCTTACCAGTGACAGTATTATTGCGATTCCCCTCTTTACCCTGGTGGGATTTTTCCTTTCCGAAAGCAGGGCCGGGGAACGGCTGGTCACTACTTTTCGCAGCCTCTTTAGCTGGATTCCCGGAGGGATGATCATCGCCACAGTGATCATCTGCGCCTTCTTTACTTCGTTTACCGGCGCGTCGGGGGTCACGATTCTGGCGTTGGGGGGCATCCTTTTTTCAATCCTTTCTGAGCACAGCAAATACTCTGAAAAATTTTCCATCGGCCTTCTCACCTCCGTGGGCAGCATCGGGCTCCTCTTCCCGCCAAGCCTTCCTCTGATTTTGGTATGGGCCAATTTATCAACATCACTGAGTTACCTGGGAAATTCCGAAAAGATAAGCATTATTGATATGTTTCTGGGGGGATTCATCCCCGGCGTTATTCTGGTCATTGCGGTGATCATCTTTGGGATAATCGCTTCGGTAAAAATAAAAATCCCCGTTGAACCCTTTCATCTTCGCAGGGCGCTCTCCTCTTTTAAAGGTTCGATTCTGGAAATCCTCCTTCCCTTTTTTCTTATCATAAGTTACTTTACGGGGTTCCTTTCCACGGTGGAAATCGGCGCCGCAGCGGTACTGTATATTTTCATTGTCGAGGTAATCATACACCAGGATATCAAATTTAACCAAATCCCCGCAGTGTTCATGAAAGCGGTCCCCATCATCGGCGGGGTGCTGGCTATCCTCGGTCTTTCACAATCCCTGTCGTTCTACATCATCGACACCAACGCCCCGGCGAACCTCGCCGAATGGATGCAGCGGACCATACAGTCCAAATACGTATTCCTCCTGCTCCTCAACCTGACCCTTTTGGTAGTGGGCTGCCTGATGGACATCTTCTCCGCCATTCTCATCGTGCTGCCCCTGATCGTCCCCCTGGGTCTTGCCTACGGCGTTGACCCGGTGCATCTTGGCATCATCTTTATTGTAAATCTTGAAGTGGGTTTCCTCACCCCGCCGGTGGGGCTCAACCTGTTCCTGGCCTCCTACCGGTTCAAAAAATCCTTTGTGGATATCTGCCGTTATGTGTTTCCGTTTTTACTGATCCAGCTCACAGTAGTAATACTGGTAACCTACGTTCCATGGTTCTCAACGTATCTGAAAAATTTATTTTAGGAACCGGTTGAAGCATAATGCCGCACTCCGAGTTTCCACACCAGCAGGCATGGCCCAATAAACAGTATTCCTAACAGGGGAGTAAGCATATAGAGAACCGGGTGCTGTATCGCCCTGCCTGTCAAATACATCAGTGGTAAATAATTGACGCAGCCGAAGGGAATAATAAAGGTAAAGAAACGCTGCACCCATTTTCCGTAAATAGGCAGCGGGTAGGAGGCAAGCTCCCGGCCGCCGTCTGTAAAGATGTTGATGAACTCAAGGCCCTCCACCGTGAAAAAGCAGACCGTGGCCCCAAGAATAAAGACCCCGGTAAAAACCGCCGTGCCGCCGATGATCATAAAGAGTAGTGTTACTATCTTATCAAGGGTCCAGATGATGTCCATTCGGGGCATCACCAGAATGAGTACAAGTATTCCCTGCAACAGTTTTCCTGCGCGGGTTATCTCAAATCCTGAACCCATGATCTGTAACACGGCGCTGCGGGGGCGCAGCAACACACGATCGAAATCGCCCCGGATGATCATGCGGGAAAAGATGTCAAAACCCCGTGCAAAGCACTCGGAAAGGGCAAAGGCGCTGTTGGTGACGGCAAAGCAGAGCGCCACCTCGGTAAAGGACCAGCCTTCAATGCTGCCGAAACGCCTGAAAAGCAGGTACAGGCTGATAAACCAGAAGAAGGACGTGAGGAACTGTGCGATTCCCAAAAGCCATGCGGAAAGCCGGTATTCAAGGACGGCCTTTAAATTCATCTTAATATATTTTGTGTAGAGCATTTCATCAGCCTCCCTGCACCACGATACGTTTCTGAATCGAATGAAATCCCCAAAGCCCCCCGGCGGCCAGAAGAATGATCCAGAAACACTGTATCCCGATACCGGCAACGGCATCCCCCGCAGTAATACTGCCGCTGTATACCCGGAAGGGAAAATCCGCCATGTACCGGAATGGGAGAAAATTCAGAAAACGCTGTAATGCCGCGGGCATGAAGGGTATGGGGATAAGGGCTCCCATGAGGAACTCCGCCGTAACCCCAAAGATAAGACGGGACCCCAAAGAATCAAGGGTAATAAAGGTGAGAAGGTAGATGTACATCGAGAGGGTCACAACCAGCAATGCTGCGAGTACAATGGCGGGAACAAAAAGCAGTAAGGCTGTTAAATCCGGGGGCAGGTGGAAGCGGTAAGGTTCGGGGAGAAAAAAGGCGATGACAAAAATGGGGACACAGCGCATTATTGTCCGGGAAATACGGAAGGCCAAAAGTCGGGCAAACCAGAAACTGTACAGGCTGAATGGCCGGCAAAGCTCATAGGCCACATTGCCTGAAGACACCGTTTCCAGAAGCTCACCGTCCTGGGCCCAGAGCATCACCAGGGCGAGAAAGGCTTGGCGCATCCAGACAAGGTCCGCAAGCTGCGGGTAGGGCATGGGTTCTATACCGCTGCGGTAAAAGGCGGCGTACACCAAAAGCTCAATGCCGCCCCAGAAAAACTGCGTGGCGATCCCCGCCCAGGCCGCCGCCCGGTACTGCATCCCCGCGATAAGCCGTATCCTGAAAATGCCGAAGTAGGGCGCAAAATTGGGCTTTGCGTTCACAGCGCCCCCTCTTCCTGATACAGCGACGCAATGATCTCTTCAATGTGGCGGACCTCGCCGCCGCCCGCAGGATCTTTGTAACGTTCCTTTATCGTGTCCAGTGATCCATCGTAAAGAATATTCCCCTTGCCGATCAGGATGATCCGGTCCGTCAGTGCCTCAATGTCATTCATATCGTGGGAAGTGAGGATCACCGTGATGCCCTTGGTTTTATTAAGATGGGTGATGAAGCGGCGCACCGCAAGTTTCGACACCGCGTCAAGGCCGATGGTGGGCTCATCCAGAAAGAGGACTTCGGGACTGTGGAGGAGGCTTGCGGCAATTTCACACCGCATCCGCTGGCCCAGGCTGAGCTGACGCAGCGGCGTTTTCAGGAGGGGCCCCAGTTCCAGCACTTCAGAAAGTTCCGCAAGGTTTTCACGAAATGTATCTTCAGAAGTCTTATAAATATCCCGGAGAAGCTCAAAGGAATCGATCACCGGCACATCCCACCAGAGCTGGGTCCGCTGGCCGAACACCACCCCGATGCGGCCCACGTAACGGGGACGGTTTTTCCATGGGACAACGCCGTTGACCGTACACGTCCCCGCATCGGGAACCAGGATGCCGCTCATGATCTTGATCGCCGTGGACTTCCCCGCCCCGTTGGGGCCGATAAAGCCCGCGATCTCCCCTTCCGCTACCTTGAAGGAAATCCCATCCAGGGCATGGATATCATCATATTGCCGGTGAAAAAGGGAGCGGAACGCCGCAGCCGCCCCTTTATTCCGCTTCGCCACCCGGAAAGTTTTCCCTATGTCCCGCAGCTCAATCATGATTCCCCCAATGAAAGGGACCAGAATAGACCGGGCGGGGATATGCGTCAAGAGGTTTATGGAGTCGTCCGCAATTCGCGGAGTTCCCTGAGACTCCGCAGTTTAAATGTGGCCTTTTCCTGAATCTGGCGGACCCGCTCACGGGTAATGCCCAACAGTTTTCCTGTTTCTTCCAGGGTGAGGGGGCCTTCGCCTGCGAGGCCAAAACGGAGCTGGATGATCTTCATCTCCCGTTCGGAAAGCTGGGAAAGGATGTCACCCATGGTTTCCTGGAGGGTCAAGGAAAAGACCATCTCGAAGGGTTCAACCTGGGTGTCGTCCTTGATAAGGTCCGCAAGCCGGGTAAGGTTGCCATCGTCAACGACGGTGTCAAGGCTGGTGGTTTCCTGTGACAGTTTTACTATTTCTTTTACCTTGGAAACGCTTACCCCCAAATATTCGGAAAGTTCTTCGTCGCTGGGGTCACGGCCCAGATCCTGGGTGAGCTGTTTGGCCACAAAATAGCATTTCTTGATGGTGTTGAGCATGTGGATGGGGATACGGATGACCCGGCCCTTGTCGGCAATGCTCTTGATGATGGCCTGGCGAATCCACCAGGTACCGTAGGTGGAAAAGCGGCAGCCACGGGTATAGTCAAAACGTTCCACTGCCTCAATGAGGCCGATGTTCCCTTCATCAATAAGATCCAGCAGGGACAGGCCCCGGTGCTGGTAATTTTTCGCGATGGAGACCACCAGACGGAGGTTGGAATTGATCATTCTGTTTTTATGGAGAAGCAGGGATTTGTCCAGGTCGGCCCTTTCTTTTTTATAGCCGGGGTTCTCGGTATCTTCCCTGAAGGATTCTTCAAGTTCCCTGATGGTGTTCCTGATTCCGACGATCCGCTCGCCGATGCTCTGTTCTTCCTGAACAGAAAGGAGGGGAAATTTTGAAATCTGCTTGAAATACAGGGCAAGGGGGTCCGTTTCTTTGACCGGTTTTGGTTTTTTGGAATTCTTTGAGGTTTGAGATTTCCCGATCCTGTCGTTTCCCCCGTCATTCATAAGATGAAGCACCGTTCCCTTTTTGCTATTCCGCCTTACGCTTGCTGACATCATACCACCTTCTCAACTTTTTTTCTATTTTTTTTGATAATTCGTAAGGAATTTCATCTTTAAATGGAAGTGATGGTTTTTCCCTACGCACGGGGTGCTTTGGAGGGGTCCATGGGGGTATTGTTCCGGTACACCATGAAGAAAAGCTGAGGCTTCTGTGAAACCGCATCAATTCCCAGCTTTCCAAGCTCTGTCCCAGGTCCTACCCGGTCCCCTTCCTTGACGGTCAAACTTTCACAGCCGCCGTATACGTACAAATAACCTCCTGTAACCTGAATTATCGCCACCCTTCCAAAACCGCGGTAGGGCCCTGCGGACACCACCGTTCCCTGGGTAAGGCTCTTGACGGATTCGGACCTTTCGCCGGTCACCACCACTCCGGACAATTTCCCCGTCATATAGGCAACTTCTTTTGCCGCAACGGGCCAGCGCAGGGAAGAATCCATTGTCTTTGCCGCAGTAGACCGGGGTTCAGGCACGGGAACTGCCGCCGGTCTGGCAGGAACCGCTTGCGGCTGTCCGGCGGGCGCAGTCGTAGTGGGCGCCGTTTGCGGCGGTGCGGTCCCGACAGCCGTGGTTGTACTCGTCCCGTTGGCCCCGCCGATACCGGCGGTCGGTATGCGGATGCGCTCCCCTTCCCGGAGCACATGGTCCTGGGAAAAATTATTGGCGCTCCGCAGGGCTGCAAGGGTAATGCCGTTGTTCCGGGCGATACTGTACAGGGTTTCGTTTTTTACCACCCGGTGTTCAGTATAGGTCACCGCCGGGGCGGCGCTAACCGAGGTAACACTCCCCGCAGAAGCACCCGGAATCCGCAACTGCCGGCCTACCTGGAGCTTTGAAGCATCGACGATGCCGTTAAACTGCATAAGTTCCTCGGGAGCTACCCTGAAAGAACGGGCTATGGAATAGATCGTATCCCCCTTCTCCACCACATGAACCGCATCCTGTGGAAAGACACAAAGGGCGCAGAGGAAGAAAACAAAGAAAATACCATTTCGATGGTTCATATTTATTCATTATCGGTAGATATGCCTTTTTTATTTATCTTACTATAGAATTATATATTCCGATTTTTTATAATGCACAATACTTTTTTATGTATTAACAAAGATAATTATAATATACTACTATTAATAATAATATGGCCTTTGAAATTGAACTAAAAGCCTGGGTTGATGATCCCCTCAATCTGAAAGAACGGCTCAACACCCTGGGTGAATACGAATGCGCTTATGAAAAAAACGATACCTACTGGATTTTATCCGTACCGGGGACCGGGTCAATCCCCCAATCTGGTGTCAGGGTGCGCCGGGAACAGAATATTGACGCCGATGGCCGCAGTTCCGAACGGGTCCCGGTTACCTACAAGGTCAAAGAGATTTTAGACGGCATCGAAGTAAACGATGAACGGGAATTCGAGGTTTCTGACGGCAAGGTCTTTGAGGAACTGCTGGAACGCTTCGGTTTAAGTCCGCTTGACATCAAAAGGAAAAAAGGCTGGGCCTGGAACTGTACCCTACCCGGAGAACCGCCTGTCCGGGCGGAGCTTTCCGAAGTTGAAGGGCTGGGTTGGTTTATCGAACCGGAGATCATCACCAATAACAACGATGAAAAAACCGTAAGCGCAGGGCGGAACCGGCTCCTCTCCCTGCTCGACAGCCTGGGCATCCCAAAAGACCGTATCGAAAGCCGCACCTATACGGGGATGCTCCGTGACCTGGCACAAAAACAGTCTTGAGAAAGGACAAAAAAAGCCCCATACTTCGCTCATACGGGGGATGAAATGGCGGCATACAAAAGGCCCAGTTGGGATGAATACTTTATGGAAGTCTGCGACGCCATTTCCAAACGGGCCACCTGTGACCGGGGCCGTTCGGGCTGCGTCATCGCACGGGAAAACCAGCTCCTGGTGACCGGCTACGTGGGGGCTCCCGCCGGGCTGCCCCACTGCGACGAAGCCGGGCACCAGTTCAAAAAAATGCTCCACGAGGACGGTTCCGTCACCACCCACTGTGTGCGGACGGTCCATGCGGAACAGAACGCCATCTGCCAGGCCGCCAAGCGGGGCATCTCCATCGAAGGGGCCACCCTCTATTGCCGGATGACCCCCTGCCGGACCTGCGCCATGCTGATCATCAACTGCGGCATTGTCCGGGTGGTCTGCCAGCGCCGCTACCATGACGCGGAAGATTCGGAATCCATGTTTGAACAGGCGGGCGTCAGGTTAGAATGTCTCAATAACGAGATACAGGAATACGAGAAGCAATAGGGGCGGTTAGCCCTGCTCCAGGATAATCCGGTATTTAAGGTAAAGCTCTTCCAGGGTGTGGACGGGACCGGGAGCGCCGGTCCGTTTACGGAAGAAGGCGGCGTCCCGGCGGTCAATATAAAAGTTATAGATGTCTTTGATATCCCCCCCCTTCACCATAGTGTAAAAGGACTTGCTGCCCAGGTAGGAACGAATCTCGTCGTAATTCACTGCGGGGATTCCAAAACGGATAAGCCGGGACCGGACCTCCTGAAGTTCTTCGTAGGAAAGGCTGAAAAGAAATTCTTCCAGCGCCCAGGTAGCCTCGTCACTGGTAGATTCCTCCACCAGGAAATCCTGCCAGTCATCCCCCATATCAATGGTGATCCGTAAAAGTTCGCTGTTACCGTCCATGGTGCCGAAGCTGGGGGGCGCCGATTCACGGGCGGTCCAGAGCGCCTCCAGGGTCGGCAAATGACGGATGGCACGGGAGTCCGTACCACTGTCCCAGAGGGAAACAAGGTCGTTGGCTATCTTCAGCTTAAGGTTCCCGGGAAAGGCGCTGTCTCCCAGACAGGAAAAGTAGACCTCTGCGGTTATCAGGATGCTGATGACCGAGAAAAGGATACGCCGCAGGGGTTTGTAATATTCGGTATTCTCCCCAACCAGGAGGGCAAGCATTGAAAAAGCATGGAATTTGGCCACCAGAAAACTGCGGGCAGCCACGACTTTAGTAGGGAGATGAAGCAAGCGGGAAGATCCGGAAAAGGCGCAGATGGATTCGATGAGTTTATCCCCGTCACGGGCTTCGCCCCGCAAAACATGGGATTCCCGGACCGAAGGATAGCGGAAAACCGCCTCCCCCAGGCCCCGGAGACACCGGATACGGTCCCGCATCGCCTGAATTTCCCCAGGGTTCTTTTCCGCCAGCCACGCTTCAACTTTTCCGATCAAACACTCTTCATCTTCGCTCAAGACAGACTCTGTTGCTTCCATAATGATTACCCTACCCCGCCTTTTGGGATAAATCAAGTAAAAAAATGCAAAACGCCGCTTTTTTGGAGGAATTAATCCTGTTGAGCAAAACACTCAGGATCGCCTATAATTCAGCATGGCCTTCATACAATGCGAGTTAAAATCCGAATCAATTCAGATCGATACTTCCCTTGCCGTCATCCTTCCCCATGACAAACCCCATAAGCCCGATTGCCAAGGGGTCCTGTACCTGCTCCACGGCCGGGGTCAGAGCGCCCAGGCCTGGATGCGCTATACCGGCCTTGAACATTACGTAAGCAAATACGATATCGCGGTGATCATGCCCGAAGCGGGGCGTACTTTTTATACCGACAAACGTTTTGGCGGCTCATACTTCAGCTATATAACCAAAGAACTGCCGGAACTCTGCAGCAGAATGTTCCATATTGAACAGGCTCCCGAAAAAACCTGGATCGCCGGGCTTTCCATGGGCGGTTACGGCACCCTGAAATGCGCCTTTAACTATCCCGATCAATATGCGGGCTGCGCCGCCTTTTCCGCAGTCACCGACATACGCTGGCGGCTTGAGGAGACCCCCAAGACCAGCCTAAGTTACCGCAGCCTCCAGGGAGTCTTTGGGGTAAACCCGGAACCCATGGCCGGGGAGGATCTTTTTGAGATTGCCGGTACTGCGGCCCGCGCCCCCCAACGCCCCCGGCTCATGATCACCTGCGGTCTGGAAGATGTCAGGCTGGACCAAAACCGCCGCCTTTCCGCGCTTCTTAAAGAACAGGGCTATGAACACGAATATCAGGAATGGACCGGGGTTCATGACTGGGATTTCTGGGATGCCTCGATAAAAAAGGCCCTTGGCTTTTTCTTTGAAAAATAGATGAGCTGGTTCCAAAATCTGACATTTTGGAACTGCTTCAGATGTACGGAATAATCCAAAAAGCAAGCGTAACTTTTCATAAACTTTTCCTTTATAATAGTGAATATCAATTTTAATTATTGGAATTGACATGTTTTTACAGGAGGAGTATATGAAATTTTCAAAATGGGCGCTTATCCTGATCATGGTAGGCATCACCGGGAATCTGTTCGCGGCCGGGGGAGGTCAAAAGGCCGACCAAAGCGCCGCTGACGGATTCAAATTCGGCTTTATGGCAAACTTCAACCAGCCTGAGCCGCCAAAAGATTCAACCAGGATGATTCAGTACTGGAAGAACGAACTCAAGGCGGATGTGGATTTTACCTGGGTTCCTACTTCGGCGTATACCGACAAACTTGCCGCACAGTTGGCCGCTGCGGATCTGCCCCACGTCATCGTGGCGCGCTCCCCCAAGGACGGCCTCATCGTCCAGTCCGTGCGGGACGGCCTTTTCTGGCCCCTGGACAAGTACCTCAACAATCCGGCCTATCCCGGACTTGACCGGCTGGGGGACATCCGGCTGAACAACCTCAAAATCGACGGCAAGATATACGCCCTCCCCAAGGAACGGGACATCGTGCGCTCCTGCATGTATTTCCGCCAGGACTGGATGGACAAGCTGGGGCTTAAAACCCCCACCACAATTGATGAAATCTACGCTGTTATCAAAGCCTTTACCGAGCGGGACCCCGACGGCAACGGTAAAAACGACACCACCGGCATTTCCATGAAGGGCCGGAACCTGAATATCTACACCACCAATGTGAGCATCTATTACGGCGGGCAGGCCGAGTGGTACCTCGCCGATGACGGGACCATCCACAATGAAGTGGATAATCCCTCCTATGAGAAAGCTCTGAACTGGTACCGGGACGTGTTTGCCAAGGGCTATATCATCAGTAATCTGGTGGAAAACAACGATGAATACGTCCCCTTCCAGCAGGGTCGGGCGGGTTTTGTGTTTACCGATGCCTTTACGGATATCATTGACGCCCGGACCAAGCTCAACTCGGTTTTCCCGAATGCCACGGTGGGATTTGCCCACAAAATTACCGCCCCCAACGGGGTTGTGGGGATGAAGGCCTATATCGGTTATACCGGCGCCCTCATGTTCCCCCGGACTTCCATCAAGACCGAAGCGGAACTGGACCGGATCATAAAATTCTTTGATCTTCTGGGAACCGACAAAAATATCCTGGTCATGCGCCGGGGTTTTGAAGGGGAGACCTACTCCATCCAGAACGGCAAGCTTTCCTTTACCGCAGATCAGACCAAGCGGTTCCGGGAAGTTGATTTCCCCGACGCCGATCAGATCACCCCCTACTATGTGACCAAGCCGATTCCGGAACTGACCAGCGATCCCCTGCAGCAGGCGATCAACGATGCTGTGGATGGCTATGACGGGAAGCTGTACCCCAATTACAGTAACATCTACATCTCCGAGACTGCGGTAAAACTGGGTTCCGGCCTTTCGGATATACTGACGGATGCCCGGATGAAGTACGTGCTGGGCCAGATTGATCTTGCGGGCTGGCGGGCGGCTGTCACCCAATGGAAGGCCGCAGGCGGCGACAAGGTTGCTGCGGAACTTACCGCAGCCTATAAAGCGGATCCGAATAAATAACAGCGGACTACTGTCCGCAGTATTACTGTTGCGGACCGGATCAGTTCCGGTCCGCAACTTTAAGGGGAGTATTTAATGGCGCGTCCTTCGGTTGCGAAAAAACCGTTCAGCAGATCAGCTTTCTACAAGGACCGGTGGCTCTACCTGATGCTGCTTCCGGGGATCATTTATTTTGTCATTTATAAATACGGTCCCATGTGGGGCATCACCCTGGCCTTTAAAAATTACCGGCCCTTTCTGGGCTTTTTCGGCAGCGCCTGGGTAGGGCTTGAAAATTTTGAGCGCTTCTTTACCGACCGCGCCTTTATGCAGCTCTTTTCCAATACCCTGATTTTATCGCTCCTTAACCTCGTGATTAATTTTCCGGTGCCGATTATCTTTGCCCTCCTCCTCAACGAGGTCCGCAACAAATATTTTTTAAAAATCGTACAAACCGTTACCTATCTGCCCCACTTTATGTCATGGGTGGTTGTTGCGGGGCTTTCTTATGTGATGTTCACCACCGAGGGCGGCATCATCAATGAGGGAATCAAAGCCCTGGGTTTTCCACCGATTAATTTTTTGTCCAGCGAAAAACTGTTCCGGCCCATGATTGTGGGACAGGCCATGTGGCGGGAAACCGGCTGGGGGACCATCGTGTATCTTGCGGCCCTGAGCGGCGTCGATGTGGAACAGTACGAGGCGGCCCGGATAGACGGCGCAAACCGCCTCCAGCAATTATGGCATATCACCCTACCCTCAATAAAAGTGGTTATCATCACCATGTTCATCCTGCGGCTCGGCAATATTCTGGATACTGGTTTCGATCAGATATACAATATGCTGAACGAGATGAACCGCAGCGTTGGTGAAGTATTCGATACCTATGTGTACCGCTTCGGTATCAATATGGGACAACTTAGTTATTCTACCGCCGTGGGGGTTTTTAAATCCGTCATCGGGCTCATTCTGGTGCTGGGCACCGACCGGCTGGCAAAGAAGGCCGGGGAAGAGGGTATCCTGTAATGAAATCAATGAAAACGAAATCTGTTTCTTCCCGGATAGCGGATATCATTATTTACACTATCCTGACTTTATTTGCCCTGGTTACCCTGTTGCCCTTCTACAATATATTGGTAGGCTCCCTGGCATCTGCGCGGGAGAATGCCCTGAATCCCTTTATCCTCTGGCCCATGGAACCGACCCTGGACGCCTACCGGTATATGATCTCATCGGCAACCATGCCGAGGGCGCTCATGGTTTCCATATATATTACCGTGATAGGAACCGCCGCCAATATTGCCATGACCACCCTTATGGCGTGGCCCTTAGCCCACAAAAGCCTCAAAGGCCGCTCGACACTGATGTTCCTCATCACCTTTACCATGATATTTTCCGGGGGGATGATCCCCAATTATTTTATTGTGCGGGCCACGGGGCTCCTCAATTCATTCAGCGCCCTGATAATTCCTTCGCTGATAAACGCCTTTAACCTGATTTTAATGAAAAACTTTTTCCAGAGCATTCCCGCAAGCCTTGAGGAATCCGCCAAAATGGACGGGTATAACGATCTTTTTATACTTATACGGATTGTTATTCCCCTGTCCCTGCCGGCCATTGCTACCTTTACCCTGTTTTATGCGGTGGGCCACTGGAACAGTTTTATGAATGTGCTGCTCTATATCAACGATCCGAAAAAATGGAACATCCAGATATTGCTGCGGCAGATCGTCATCCTCTCTCAGGGCGGGATTGGGGATGCCGCCTCGGTGGGTGAAAATTTTGTTATCCCGCCCCAGGGGGTAAAGATGGCGGCTATCATGTTTTCTACGCTTCCCATTTTGATAGTATATCCGTTCCTGCAAAAATATTTTACCAAGGGCGTTCTTGCGGGATCGATAAAGGGATAAGGAGGAAGGTATGCATCAGGGATACGCTGAAAAAACAATGTCTAAATCCCGCGGGCAGCAGATAAGGGCCAATTTTTTAAAGGACCGGTGGCTCTATGCCATGCTGATACCGGGCCTTTTGTTTTTTACGATATTCAAATACGGCCCCATGTTCGGGCTGACTTTGGCATTTAAAGAGTACCGGCCTTTTCTTGGTTTTTTCGGCAGTAAATGGGTAGGATTTGAGCACTTTAGGCGGTTCTTCAGCGACTCGACCTTCGTTACCCTTTTTTCCAATACCCTGACCCTGTCCGTACTCAACATTCTTTTTAATTTTCCTACACCGATTCTCTTTGCCATCCTTTTGAACGAAGTTCGTAATAGGTATTTCAAGAAATTCGTACAGACCGTTACGTACCTGCCCCACTTTCTGTCCTGGGTGGTGGTGGCGGGGCTCTCCTACGTTATGTTCACCACCGCCGGGGGCATTGTGAATGAAAGCATCAAGGCCTTGGGATTTCAGCCGGTGAATTTTCTCTCCAGCGCAAATATGTTCCGCCCCATGATCGTGGGGCAGTCCATGTGGAAGGAGACCGGCTGGGGTACGATCATCTACCTTGCCGCCCTGAGCGGGGTTGATATGGAACAGTACGAAGCGGCCCGCATCGACGGGGCAAACCGGCTCCAGCAGCTTTGGCACATCACCCTGCCGTCGATAAAGCCGGTGATCATCACCATGTTTATTCTCCGGCTCGGCAGTATCATAGATTCCAGTTTTGATCAGATATACAACATGCTCAACGAGCTGAACCGCTCGGTAGGAGACGTGTTCGATACCTATGTATTTGACACGGGAATCACCAACGGACAACTCAGTTATGCCACCACGGTGGGTCTTTTCAAGTCGGCGGTGGGGTTCCTCCTGGTGATAAGCGCCGACCGGATCGCCAAAAAAGCCGGGGAAGAGGGGATTTTTTAACATGGTAAAAAACAAGTCCCTGGGTTCCTATGCGGCCGATGCGGCAATTCACCTGATCCTGTTCCTGTTCGCCATGGTGACGCTGATCCCCTTTTACAGTATCCTGGCCGGTTCTCTGGCTTCGGCACGGGAAAACGCCCTGAATCCTCTGCTGCTCTGGCCCCGGGAGCCGACCTTTGATTCCTACCGGTACATCCTGTCCACCCCCACCATGCCGCGGGCGCTCCTGGTGACGATTTACATTACGATAGTGGGGACCACCGTTAATATCGTCATGACCATATTGATGGCCTGGCCCCTGGCGCACCGGCGCATCATGGGCCGGGCGGCGATTATGTTCTATGTTACCTTCACCATGTTATTTAACGGCGGAATGATCCCCACCTACCTGGTGGTCCGGGGCGTGGGGCTCCTCAATTCATGGGCGGCCCTGATTATCCCCACGGCGATCAATGCGTTTAACCTGATTTTGATGAAAAACTTTTTTCAGGAAGTTCCGGCAAGTCTTGAGGAATCGGCAAAGCTGGACGGGGCCAACGATTTGAGTATCCTTATTCGTATCGTAGTCCCCCTGTCCATGCCGGCCATCGCCACCTTTACGCTCTTCTACGCAGTGGCCCACTGGAACAGTTTTATGAATGTGCTGCTCTACATCCGAAACTCCAGCAAGTGGACCATCCAGATATTGCTGCGTCAGATAGTGATCCTCTCCCAGGGCGGCATGGGGGACTCCTCCATGATGGGTGAATCCTTTCTGATTCCTCCCCAGGGGGTGAAGATGGCGGCTATTATATTTTCCACATTTCCCATTCTCTGTGTTTATCCTTTCCTGCAAAAATACTTTATCAAGGGTGTGATGGCGGGATCGATAAAAGGTTAATGTCTTAATTTTTTTGAGGAGGAAAGTTTATGAAAGTTCTAAAGATGAAACCGGCGCTGGCGGCGGTTTCCCTGGTTCTGGCTCTGTCCCTGTTTTCCTGCGGAAAATCGGGAACCTCCGCAGCAAAGGACGATGGCCCCCGGCACAAGCTGACGATGATGGCGAATTTCAATCAGCCTGAGCCGCCCCGTGATACCAGCGATCTGATGCAGTATTTGAGGAATACCCTCAAGGCGGATATTCAGATTTCCTGGTATCCCACACCGGTCTACATGGATACCCTGGGGATGCAGATTGCGGCCAATGACCTGCCCGATACGGTGGTGGTCCGGGGGAACATACGGCCCGCCAATGTGGTAAGCGCCGTCCGGGACGGGATGTTCTGGGAAGTGGACAAATACCTGAACAACCCCGCGTGGCCGGGACTGGCGAAGTTAAGCAAAGACCGGCTCGTCAATGCCAGGATTGAGGGTAAGAGTTACGCCCTTCCCATTGAGCGGGAACTGGTACAGGCCGGTGTGCTGTACCGGACAGACTGGCTCGAAAAGCTGGGACTGGCGGAACCGAAAAACATTGAAGATATATGGAACATCATGGTAGCTTTTTCGGAACGTGACCCTGACGGCAACGGCAAGCGGGATACGGTCGGCCTTTCTATGAAGGGTACCAATTGGCCAAAAGTTACCGATACGGCGGTGTATTTCGGCGGCCAGATGGAGTGGTATTGGGATGAGGCAACACAGACCGCAAAACACGAGACGGAAGACCCGGCTTTCTACAAATCCCTGGACCTCTACCGGGAAGCCTATGCCAAAAATTACATGGTCCAGGATGTGGTGGAACTTCGCAACGAGTACCTGCCCCTTGAACAGGGCCGGGCGGGGCTGGTGTTTTTCAGTGATATTAACGATGTGGTTGATGCCCAGATACGGGTTTCCACCATATTCCCCGAAGCCAGGATTGGCTTTACCCAGCAGATCCAGGGACCGGACGGGTCTGTCGTGAGCCGTTCCCATATCGGGTTTAACGGCGGCTTTGTGTTTCCAAAAACTTCGATCAAAACCGAGGCCCGGCTTGAGGAGGTGTTGAAATTTTTTGATGCCCTCGGTTCCGATGACGCCATCCTGACCCTGCGGCGGGGAATCAAGGATAAGCACTACACCGTTGAAAACGGATACCTGGTTGCCACCGATGCCCAGATCAAAGCTTTCCGGGAGACCGACTTCCCCGATGCTTCCCTAATAAGCCCCTTCGGCGTTACCAGAATCATCCCTGAACGTCTCTCCGATCCCTTAACCCAGGCGACCTTTGACTCCATGGCCAACTATAACGGAAAGCGCTTTTTAAGTATCAGTGATACCTATATTTCCGACACCGCCGTGAAGCTGGGTAATACTTTGAGTAATATCATTGCGGATGCCCGTGTGAAGTATGTGCTTGGGCAGATTGACCTGGCAGCATATCAGGCGGAAGTCGCCCGGTGGCGGGCCGCCGGTGGTGATCAGCTTAAAGCGGAATATACTGCGGCTTATAAAGCCAGTCCGCGTTAAGGGGAGAAAAACCGTGTACAAACCTCACGCTGATTTTACGCCCCACCGGCCGGTTACCTTTGCACAGCTCCAGGAGCTTATGGACCAGCCGGTGATCAATGCCGGACTGGTTGACGGGCCGGTGTTAATTGATTCTTTCGCCCTGATTGAACGGAAGGGGGGCTATTTCCTCCGGGTCCGGGGGAAGAAGGGGGAGGAGGGGATCGCCCCCTGTGCCGCCAATGCGGAAATTTTTTACCCGATCTTGCAGAAGAAGCTCCTCCCCTACTTCCTGGGCCGGGATGCCCGGGACATGGAGAAGATCTTTCGGGAAGCCTTTGTCAACGACTTAAACTACAAGATGCAGGGCCTCCCCTGGTGGTGTTCCGTGGCCTGGACCGAATCGGCCCTGCTGGATATGCTGGGGAAAAAAGCGGGCCGCAATGTGACCGAACTTTTGGGCGAGGGAAAGCGATACCGGGATGAGCTGGAAATGTATGTGGCCAGCGGTAACCGGCACACCACCCCGGAGGAAGAGGTTGAGGTGCTCCAAAAGCGGGTAGACGAAACCGGGGTCCGGGCGATAAAGTTTAAGCTGGGGGGCCGGATGAGCCGGAACGCCGATTCCATCGCGGGCCGTACCGAGGGGATTCTTCATCTTGCACGGAAACATTTTGGGGATGATTTTATAATCCACGCCGATGGCAACGGTTCCTTCGACGCCGCCAAGGGTATCGAGGTCGGTAAAATCGCCGAGGGTATCAACGCCTACTTTTACGAGGAGCCCTGCCCCTTCGACGACCTCTGGGACACCAAGGCGGTAGCGGACGGCCTGGACATTCCCCTGGCCTTTGGGGAGCAGGAGACGAGCCTCCGCCGTTTCGCCTGGCTCATCGAACATGACGGGGCTCAGGTACTCCAGCCGGACATCCAGTACACCGGGGGCTTTATCCAGTGTATCAAGGTGGCCCGGATGGCCGAGGCCGCAGGTAAGCCGGTAACCCCCCACGTTTCCGGGGGCTGGCCTTCGTACAATACCCTGCTTTACCTGGCGGTGATCCCCAATGCGGGGCATTACCACGAGTACAAGCATTTCAAAGGCGTTGAGGATTCTGTGCCCGGGGGCCTCAAAGTAAAAGACGGACGGGTCCGCATTCCCGGCGGAAAAGGATTAGGTCTTGATCTGGGCTTTTTGGATAAATCCGATGCCCGGTTAATTTTTGAAGTAAGGGAGTAGTGGGTTCAAGTATGAACCCTTCCAATTTACATGGCGGCACAGCCGCCTATTATAAGGAGTAAAACATGGCAAAGAAGAAGTATGTACAGGTTGGCACCGGCGGAAGGGCCCGGATGTATTACGAGGCAATATCCACCACCTATAAGGACAGTGCGGAGATGGCGGCCTTCTGCGACATTTCCCAGACTCGCATGAATTATGCGAACAAGCTGCTCACCGAAAAATATGGGGTCGCACCGGCAAAGACTTATTTTTACACCGAATTTGAGACCATGCTGGACGAAATAAAACCCGATGCCGTCATTGTTACCAGCGTGGATCGTACCCACCACGATTACATTATCCGGTCCATGGAAAAGGGCTACGATGTGATCAGCGAAAAGCCCATGACCATCGACGAGAAAAAGGCACAGGCGATAATTGACACCCAGAAACGGACCGGCAAGCATTTGCGGGTAACCTTTAATTACCGCTACGCCCCCCACAACACCAAGATCCGGGAAATCCTGATGGATGGAACCATCGGCGAAGTATTCTCCATCCATTTTGAATGGCTGCTGAACACCCAGCACGGCGCGGATTATTTCCGCCGCTGGCACCGGAACAAGCTGAACTCAGGCGGCCTTTTGGTGCATAAGGCCACCCATCATTTTGATTTGGTCAATTTCTGGATTGGCAGCCGACCGGAAACCGTCTATGCCTTGGGGGATCTCAATTTTTACGGCATGAAAAACGCCGAGCGCCGGGGGGTAGAGAAATTCTATTACCGCGCCCACGGGAATCCGGCGGCAAAGGGCGATCCCTTCGCCATTGACCTGGAAGCAAACGAGACCCTTAAAGCCCTGTACCTGGACGCGGAAGCGGACAGCGGTTATATCCGGGACCGGAGCGTATTTTCCGAAGATATTTCCATTGAGGATACCATGGGGGTGATGGTCCGTTATCAGAACAATGTGATGATGAGCTACTCCCTTAACGCCTACATGCCATGGGAAGGGTACAACATCGCCTTTAACGGCTCCAAGGGCCGCCTTGAGGTGAACGTGGTGGAAAAGTCCTACATCAACGCCGGGGGCGAAAAGGGCGACGAGGGTGCGCTGGTGGGCAAGAAGCTCACGGTGAAGCCCATGTTCGGCAAGCCCTACGAAGTAAGCTTTGATGAGGTAAAGGGCGGCCATGGCGGCGGGGACACGGTGATGCTGAACGATATTTTCGGCGCCAACCCTCCGCCGGACAAGTTCAAGCGGGCCGCCTCCCATGTGGACGGCGCCTACTCAATCCTCACAGGGGTCGCCGCGAATAAATCAATCGCCTCCGGACTTCCGGTAAAGATCAAGGATCTGGTGCAGTTCTAGTTTTGAGTCATTGACCGGCGCTCCCCTTGCAGGGTATAGTTATCTTTCATCTTGAGGTCCTGTCCTCAGGATGCCCGGGGGGTGCACCGGTTTCGACTGATGCGATTCGGGATACAGGCTGCAGGTGGAGTGCCGATCTCCTGATTCGGCAAAAATTTAACTGCCGACAACGACAGTTACGCTTTCGCTGCGTAAGCAGTAGAGCGCGGGACCCGGCTCCGCTGCCTTGAGGAGCCGGCTTCCCGACGCAATCAAGGCTGGTCAAGCATCGGGTCCGGACGGTGTGCGGCGAGAAATTCCCAGAATACGGATGAGCCGCGTGCCGCTTAGCCAAGCCCATCCCGACAATTCAATAAGCGGCTAAACTTGTAGACGCCTGTGTTTCGCGTACCAGGACGCGGGTTCGACTCCCGCCACCTCCACAATATGGAAAGTCCCGGCACTGGACCTCTAATGGCCCCAAAAAGTGTTATAGCGGCAGTTATCAGCCTCATGTTTTTATTGGGCTTGGGTCCCGGCTCCTATGCGGCGGACCGGCCGTCGGTCGCCCTCGTCCTTGGCGGCGGGGGAGCGAAAGGATATGCCCATATTGCCGTTCTGGAGTTAATCGAAGAACTGGGCATCCCTATCGACATGGTGATAGGCGCAAGCGTGGGAGCGATTGTGGGGGGCCTGTATTCCGCCGGGTATACGCCGGAAATGATGAAAGACCTCATGTTTGATCTGGATTGGACCGGGATTTTTCAGGACAAGCCGGTTTCTCCCTTTAAAGACGAGCTTGGCGTCCAAAATTTTCCCTTTAATTTTCGCCTTGAAAACGGTTTGTCCTTCAATATTGGTGGGGGATATTCTACCGGCGAAGCGGTATACTCCCTTTTTAAGGCGCTTACCGTAAAGATTCCCTCGTATAGCAGCTTTGATGATCTGAGCGTTCCATTCAGGGCGGCGGTAATAGAAACAGCCGGAGGCAAACTGGAAATGATCGGGCAGGGGGATCTGGCGGAGGCTATCCGCGCAAGCATGAGCCTGCCCGGGGTTTTTGAGCCATTTATCATGGACGGTAAGCGTTACATAGACGGCGGTACGAAGAACAATCTGCCTGTCCGCGAAGCTAAAGAAATGGGCTATGATATTATCATCGCGGTTGAACTTTTTCCTGATGCGGAAAATTTTGACCTGTCCCCCCTCGCCGTCCCTAACCAATTGGTTGATCTGTATTTCACTGCCGCGAACAAAGGCCAATACGCCTTTGCGGACCTGGTTCTGACTCCTGATGTCAGAGAATTTTCCCTCCTTGATTTTCCAAAATCCCATGAAATTTATTCCCGTGCGGCGGCTGATCGGGAAAACTTCCGGGAAAAGCTGCTGGCGATTAGGGAAAAGATTTATGGCACACCTGAAGCCGCGCATCCGCCCCGTATTGCGGATGCGCCCCGCAGGATGTACACCGAACTGCCGCCCATTGCGCCCCAACGGTTGGTGATGTCAGGAGCCCTGCCTTCTGACACAGGATATATTGAAAAATCCTTTTCCCGCCTGATAGCAGGAAAGCCCCTTGAAGAAAATACTATTTCTGTTTTTATCGACAGTATTTACAAAACCGGGCATTACCGTTTTGTGATCGCCCGGACGGATATACGCACGGGAGAGAGCTGCCTTGAACTCGTTCTGTATCCTGATAATCCCGCAAAGACCCTGCTCCTTGCGGGGTGGAGCTATCAGAACGCCATCTCATCGGATTTTGCCGCCGTATTCAGCGCAGGGGTAGATCTTCAAATCCGGGAACTCACCGGGCCGCTTTCGGTGTTATCGTTGGGAGCGTCATATCTAAACTATCTTTCCCTGGAGCCTGAAACTATAGAGCCTCTGACACAAGACGGCGCTGTAAGCATGGACTCAGGATTCTCCCTGAAACTTTTATATTTACAGCCCCTGACACAAAAACTGTTTATAAGCGCCGCCTCGGAATTAACCATTGGCCCCAAGGATATACGGCAACTGGCAATCCTGAGCGCTCTGGGAAAAATCAACCTGGGAATACGGTTTAACGATACCAATACCCTCAATCTTGGCCCTGCGGTTATTTTTACCGGGGATGTTGTTCCCGGAGGGGAACCGCGGCTTGAAGGTTCGATACCTTCGATCCCGGCGGACGGTTCAGGTGATGAGCGGAGGACGGCGCTTTGTTTTATCACCGGTTACCGTTTCAACTCCCTTGATTCGCAAATTTTTGCCGCACGGGGCTTATACGTCAACCTGGAAAACACCCTGGCGTTTCCCTTTCCACCGGCAGGGTCAGCGGTAGCCGATTCTGTGTCCGACAGTGTTTCTGTCGATTTTTCCGCCGCAATCCCCCTGAACCGCCGTTTCAGTTTTATCGCCAATCTCTTTGCGGGGACCAGTATCCATCCGCTTTTTGGTTTTAGCGCCCTTGACCGGCTGTATTTTCCCCACCTTTCAGGAGCTCAGAGCCGTGGGGCGCATAAGGCGGCGGCATCACTTATTCTGCAATTCGAGCCCTGGGAAAACATAACCGTCCTGGGGGGACAGTTGGTTTTTTCTGTTTCGGGAGCTGCGGGTCTTGTCACCGCTGAATGGCGGCAATTCTCTTTCAACGATCTTATTTGGAACGCTTCATTGAACGCGGGCATCAGAATAGGAAAAACCTTTGGCCTTAGGCTCAAGGCGGGGGCGGGCAGCTATTCACCCAGGCCTATCGCCCCCTTCCTTTCAATTGATATTGGCGCCTTTAGGTATTAATCAATATACAAAATACTAACCGGCGCCCCCCGGAACACATCGGGGGCAAGCTGAGTTTTCCGGGACATGCTCACCGCCCGCAAATTTACGCAGCCGGAGAAGGCCCCGGTCCCAATATAAGTAACACTGTCGGGAATGGAAATGGCTGCAAGGTTTTTGCAGGAGGCAAAGGCATACTCATCAATAATGATAAGGCCATACTCTATGTTTACTATGGTAAGGCCCTCACAGCCCCGGAAAGCCCCGGCGCCGATACGGGTGACGCCATAGGGGATGTTTACCACAACAAGGCTTTTATTGCCGGAAAAAGCGCCGCTCTCAATATCGGTAATGTTATTTGGGATGCCGACATCTCCACCGGCCTCAAGTTCCCAGTCGTTGATTATAAAATCCTCAGCAGTTTGTCCGAAGAGAAATGCGCCTGAGCTGATACATATTAGTAATACTATTATTTTTTTCATTGATTCCTCCGGGAAATTTCCCAAACTACCAGAACAGTCGGAAGCCTGCCGGCATCACCCATATTTCGCAATGACCTCGTCAATTTTTTTTATGGTTTCATCATAGGCCGATTTAACTCCGTCCAGTGCGCCGGGTGGTACGGCTTTTTCTTTTATTTGGGATTCCAGGTCCCGGACCTTTTCAAACAGTTCCAGGAGGGAAAGGTTTGCGGCGAGTCCCTTGAGGGTATGGGCGGCTCCCTGAGCCTTTTCAAAATCAGAAGCTCCGAGGCGGTCTTCAATAAGCCCCATGTTCGTATCGGCCTTGAATTTATTAAGCAGGGTGACGTAGAGCTTGGCATTGTTCGCTACCCGTTTTACGCCCTCGTCAACATTCACATAAACTATTTTCCCGGCCATGAAGGGATACTCCTTGCCTATACCTTATTATAAGGTAACTGTTTTGGCAAGAATGGAAAACTGCTAAAAACGAAGCCGGGCCTTGAGGGTAAACGCAAAGCGGCTGCCTTCACCGGCGCCCGGCGGAAGGGGTCCCAGGGTTCCCCGCTCCCCGTTGTCCTGAAACACGCTCCGGTCCAGGGGGACGCGGCAGGAAAGGTCCAGATTAAAGCCCTGGAAGAGTTCATGGGATGCCCCTAGGATGGGGGTAAAGGAAATATCATCAAAGGAGGAGAGGCAGCCTAAACTGACATTGGTATACTCGCTGAAACGGTAAAGAATTTGGGCAAACAGGTAGTTTTGCCGGGAAAAACCGCCCAAATTCCCGTTATCTGTTGAAGTTGATGAGGCGGAACCGCTGTAAAGGTACTCTGCAAGAACATAAAAACGGCCCTCCCAAAAGGAATAATCGATACCGGCGGCGGCGGCAAGCCCCTCAATGCCGGTTCCCGCCTCCCTGTTATAGGTATAGAGCATATCTGCGGTGATACCCACTTCTACATCCGCCTTTAGGGAAAGCCCCATCCGGTGGATGCCCTGATCTGCCTCGTCATGGGGTGTTTCAAAGGCGTAGAGGGCCTGGATGCTGGCCCTGTCCCAATGCCAATCCCCGGAAAGCCCAACACGGGCACCTCCTCCGTTGGAGGTAAAGGGGTCTCTGGGGGCGGCTCCAAAGGCGAAAATCTTGCCGGTATCCGCAGGGTAATAATACAGCGCTCCCCCCAGAATGGCCCGGGGACGGGCATCAGGAACCAGGGGATTGCGGGGGTTGAGGAAGTCGGTGGGGCCGAATACCTGACCATAGCCAAAGGCCAGCCGCATAAGCCCCGCCTCAGCGTCAATATACTTCCCGTTCAGCCTGAAGTAGAGCCGTTCCAGTTCCATGGCGGCGATATAGTTTTCTCCGGCAACATAAGCCGAACCCGCAAGCCCCCATCCGGCGGCGGTGTTCAGCGCCCCCATCGCCGATGCTGCTTGAGCGGATGTCCCCGAGGCGGCGATAAAATTGAAGGCCCCGTAAAACACTGCCCGATCCCGAATCCGAGCCTGTATACGCAGATTGGCATATTCTTCGATGCCAATAAAAAAGTCCGGCGCATCCCCCGTTCCCGCCCCCGCAGTAACACTGCTGTCCAGAATGCCGGAAACCTTGAAGCCGCTGTCCTGCGCGGAAAGCGGAATCACGCTTGTCAGGATCATTATCATCAAAAAGAAAAAAACAGTATAACTGCAGCCGCATACTTTCTTCATCACCGCCCCCTCTTTATTCCTCATTATCTCTCAAGGTTCCTCATGCTGAACACCGAGTCCGCAATGGGCTGGTCCAGGGTGATATTCCGCATCACAATGGTGGTCTTGCTCCCCCGGCGCAGAAGGTCCCGCATTTCCGATTCCACGGGAAAACGGCGGCCGCTGAAAACCTCTACCTTCAGTAAGGTGTACTCCTTTAATTTGGAACCGGAAAGGGCAAAGAGTTCGTAGTGGAGGAGATCCCCGGTTTCCTTATCGATCCACAATTTTTGTTTCGGATAACTTTCGGTGCGTTTTTTTGCCGTAAGGTCCAGCACCCATGCGTCCCGGCCATTCCAGGTATCACTGCCGGAAAGTACCGGATCGTAGCGGGCGGAGAGGGTTTCATTTTCGATAGTATCCTCGTAGGACATATCAGAACCCATCATGGATTCCTTGAGCATGTGCCCGGAGATGAGCATCACCTCTTCGTTATCCGGGGAATACACATAGAGGCGGTTTCCCTTTTTAAGATACCGGGTTCCCCGGTCTTCGGGGTTTACGAATTCCACAAAGCTGTCGGTATTTCCCCGTGCCCAGGCCTTCATGGATTTGACATAACGCCGGTTCTGATACTCGATGATCATCTCACCTTCGTACTCGATGGTGTTGTAGACTTCGTTGTTATCAACCCGACGCAGTAATTCGGACGCCGTTGGCGTCTGGGCATTTGGGGTTTGCCCAAAAAGCGGAAATACCGCCGCCGATACCAGAAAAACTACGCATACTGATACTTTCATTTTCATACTTATGCTCCTTTCATAAAATTGCTACTAATTCCTCAACGCCTCAACCGGTTCCACAAAGGCGCTCTTCAGGGAAGGGATTAAGGTACATATTGAAGCGATGATAACCCCAAAGAGAAAGCCCTGTAAAATAACCGCCGGGGAAAATACCAAAAAGATGGTTCCCGTCATGGGGTAGTCCTTAAGCCCCCCGCCGGTCATGGCGTTGAAATCAAAGGGGAAGAAGGAACCGATCAGGGTTGAAACTCCTCCGGCAACACAGCCCGCAAGGGAACCAATAATGCTGAGGAAGATCGCCTCGAAGAAGAAAACCGCAACGATCTCCCGCCGGGTCATGCCCAAAGAACCCATCATACCGATTTCCTTTATCCGCTCGTGTATCACCATTACTACGGTGTTAACGATAAGGAAACTCGCCACAATCTGGAACACCAGATAAATGATCACATAGAGGATCATGCTCTGCTGCATGATGGCCACAAAGTAATTGTCCCGCCATTCGCGGATCACATCATTTTTTCCCAGCATGGCCCGCAGCTCCGCAGCGATGGCCCCGCTCTGCCTTTCATCATCGGCATAGACAAAAAGCTGCTGACTGCCTTCCCCCAGGACCAGCAGCCGCTGGAGCCGCTCAAAGGAAACCAGTATCGCTTCCTCGTCGTACTTCCGGTAATCGAAGTTGAAAAGGCCCACGATTACCGGGCTCCAGATTTTATCGGAGAACTGCGCCGAAACCGTTTTGAGGGGAATACGGTCACCGATTTTGAGCCCCGCTTTTTTCGCCATCCCCGCGCCGATGATACACTCATTGCCCTCCGCATTGGGGAAGCGGCCTTCCACAAGGCCGCTGGATCTTTTGGAAAGATTAAAAGTATTAACCGTCAGTTCCTTTTCGATATCAAGGCCCCAGAGGAGCGCGTGTTTTACCGTGCTGTCCTGCAAAGTCGCGTAGGCCGTTATCCGGGGCATCGCCGCCTTTACGCCGGGGACTGAGGTTTCGATGAGGGACGCAAGTTCCTCCGCACTCCGCCCGTTTGCAACCGGGTACTGCACGGGGAAGTATTCCTTTTCCGCCTCGTATTCGGCGGAGACCACGCTGACGTGGCCCGTGTCAAAAACCTGGACCACATCCTCAATACTCTGTACCATGCCGTCCATCATGGACTGCATAAAGATTGCGAAAAACACGGCAATCCCCACCGCAACAATGCAGAGCACGGTCCGCCGCATATTCCGCCAAATATTGCGGTACGCAATTTTTATGAGGGTAAATTTTGCGGCAACAAAACCGCCGCCCGCAGTAATACTCACTTTATCTTTCATATATCCTCCATGCGCTCACAGTAACGCTATTCAAAACGCAGGCTTTCGGTAACCGGCATCTTCAATGCCCGCCTGCAGGGCAAAAAGGCCATGAGTGACGCCAGCAGGGTTGCGGCGATACCTGCGCCGATAATCACCGGCGGGTTCCAGGCGGAGCGGAAATTGGACGCCACCCGGTAACCAATGTCCCCGCCCACGGACTGGGCGAGGGCGGAAAAATCGACCCCGTATTCCACCATGGGGATATTGATAAGGCAGCCTGCAATGATACCGAACAGGGAACCGAGGGCTCCGACCAGTCCCGCTTCGATCATGTAGGTTCCGGTGAGCTGGGCGTCGGTCATACCCATGGCGCGCATCATTCCGATTTCCTTTGTCCGTTCCAGTATGGCCATGAGCATGGTGTTGGCTATTCCCAGGAATGACAGGATGAACAACAGAAGGATGATGATCCGGGATGAAACATTGTCCGCGTTGGATACGGCGAAATAATCCCCGGCGTAATCAATCCAACTGTAAACGGTTAAATCGGGCGGCAATGTTGTGATCCCAGAGACCGCCGCAGTAATACTGTTAACCGATTCATGCTTGCCCGGCAGGGCGGCGTCACGGGGATTTTTTTCCCGGATGAGCAATTCCGTGACATGCCCATCCAGCATAAGCCCCGCCTCGTCCTGTAAGACATCCAGGGGCAGATAGGCAACATTAGTGTTGGTGCGGGGATCAGGGGAATTGACCACCCCAACCACCACTGCGTCAATAAGCTGGTTCACATGGCGGATTACCTCGTTTCCGTTTGTTCCGTTTTCCTTTATATCGATAACCGTGGAAATACGCACATGCATCCGGCCCGCATCGGCAAGAATATTCCAGTACCGGTCAATATCCGCCGCAGGAATACTGTTTTTCAGCACAAGCCGGGTTTCCCCTTCCGCAAGCTCATCCTTTGTTTCATAAAGGCCGGGCTTCTTGGGCTGTACCGGTTCGTAGAGGCCGGTAATAAATTCCCGGTCCGCATTGTCTATGGCATCGCCAAGCTCCGCAAGGAGTTCCTCCAGTTCGCCGCTGGTGGGCCGCTGGGGGATACCGGTCTTTAGTTTTTCTGCGGCCATGGTCCCCAATACCAGTTCAAAGGCCCCCGGCTGAATATAGCGGCCCGATTCCATATAGGGGCTATACCGGAGCAGCTTTGATTCCGCAGCGGGATCGCAGGCAATGAATTCCATGGGGGCGGAGCCGGTTTTTCCATAGAGGGTACCGGTAAAGACGAAGCGAGGGGCGCTGTCGTAACCCGCCTTGTCCAAGGCCGCCGCATAGCTTTGCCATTCGGCAAAACTTTCGTACATGGGGAGTTCATCCTTCTTTTCAAAATAGAGCCTGCCCTGTAGTTTTGCTGCTCCCGTTTCGTAGTTCACGATGTTCCGCTGGGACTCCAGGTTCATCCCCACGAGCCAGCCGTCCATGAAGATATACAGGGCCACGCTCACCGTTACTGCTATCACGGTGATGGCGGTCTTTACCTTGTGCCGGGCAAGATTGCGGAAGGCGATTAAAATTATCTGTTTCATGCTGATTTTACCTCATCGCTTTCGATCATGCCGTCACGGATACGAACAATCCGCCGCGCAAATTCCATGACCATGGAATCATGGGTAGAAAAGATGAAGGTTGTCCCTTCGGTTTGATTCAGCTTGAGCATGATCTCAAGAATTTCCCTGCCGGTTTTGGAATCAAGGTTCGCGGTGGGTTCGTCCGCGAGGATAAGGCTGGGACGTTTTACCAGTGCCCGTGCGATTGCCACCCGCTGCTGCTGGCCGCCGGACATTTCCTTGGGCCGCCTGTTTTCCATTCCCTCAAGTCCCACTTCCAGCAGGGCCGCTTCTGTCCGCGCGCGGATCTCTTTTTTATCAACCCCCAAAAGGGTGAGGGGGAATGAGATGTTTTCCATCACCGAAAGCACTGGGATAAGGTTGTATGCCTGAAAGATAAAGCCGATGCTGTTCCGCCGCAGCAATGCAAGATCAGTTTTTGAAAGCCGCGCCGTGTCGGAACCGCCGATGCTGATGCTCCCGGAGGTGATCGTGTCAAGGCATCCCGCCAGATGGAGAAAGGTTGACTTGCCGCTCCCCGATGGGCCTGCGATGGCGGCGAACTCCCCTCCTTCAAAATTCAGACTGACACCCCGCAGGGCATGAACCGCTATTCCGTTCAGGCTGTAATCTTTTACCACGTTTTCCGCTTTTACTACGGTCATTTTGTGTCTCCTTTTTCCTCATGGGTTTTAATCTTGTTCAAAGCTTGTAAACCAAAAATGTCTTTTCCTTTCAGTTCCTCGGTGATGGAATTGGGGACCAGCATCATGGAGTTCCCCGCCTTAAGGCCCTCGTTCAGGATGGAAAGAATTTTCAGTTTCATCGCCGGTTCGTTTTTGGCGTAGACCTGCACCGCCTCCTCAAGTTTTTTGGCGATCTCGATCTCCGCTTCCGCAAGGAGGATGCGGCTCTTCTTTTCCCGCTCCGCCTGGGCAAGCCGGGAAAGGGAATCTTGCAATTCTTCCGGAATCTGGATGTCGGTAATTTCGATGTACTGGACCGTGATCCCCCATTCGGTAGTTTTCCTGTCAACATCTTCCTGTATCTGCTTTTCGATGAGGTCCCCCCGTTCAAGAAAAGTAGAAAGATCGTGGCTGCTTACGGCGTTCCGCAGCGCGGTCTTGGAGGCGAGTATCACCGCGTCCTGATAATTCTCTACTTCAAGGATCGCCTTTTCCGGGTCCCAGACCAGCCAGAAACAGATGGCGTCCACCGTAACGGTAACCGAATCACGGGTCAGGGTTTCCTGCGCGGAAAAATCCGTCACCCGGATGCGGATGTCAACGATCTTTGCGATCCGGTCCACAATGGGAATGAGAAAGAAAAGTCCCGGTCCCCGCACTTTCTTGAAGCGCCCAAAGCGGAGCACGATGGCCCGCTCCCATTCCTCAAGTTTCTGAATGGAAAAGGTGATGATGATTACCGCAAGGGACACCGCCAGAAATATCCCCCATTCAGCGGAACCGGGAACACGGCGGGAGGACGCATACAGAATCCAGAGAAAAACCGCAATGATTGTTAAAAGGCAAATCCCCGCGCGGCCCATCATAAAATCCCGCCGCCTTTCCCGGCCCTGATTATTTTTAACCAGGGTTTCCTGATTCTTTCGCCGTTTTACTGTTTTCATCTCACCCTCCTTCATTAATTTGCAGTTCTTCTATCAATTCGATGATCTCCTTTTTATCCGCCCCCAGCCCCCGCATCTCCTGCATAAAGCGGGCAAGCAGTTCCTGTATCTTGCGGATTCTGCCGTCATCCTCCGCAGGGGGGCGCTTGTCGGAAATATAGGTGCCGCTTCCCACCTGGGTCGCCAGGATGCCCCGTATCTCCAGTTCGCTGTAGGCCCTGGCTATGGTGTTGGGGTTGATCTTTAAGTCAACCGCCAGGGAGCGGATGGTGGGCAGCTTGTCCCCGGTCCTGAGCCGCTCCGACAAAATGCCGTACTCGATCTGCTGAATGATCTGCCGGTAAATGGGCACGCCGTTGGCCGGGTCCAATGAAAAAATCATCGATTCGGCATTTGTACTATTCATCTAGTACAATCATAAATGCACTAGTACAATATGTCAAGAGAAATTTTAAAAATTTTCCCTACGGTAACCCGGTACCGGCCTCCGCCGTTGAACGGGACGGAAAAGATCGCTATACTTCTATATAATAGAAACAATCGGCGCAGGAAGGAGTTTGTATGTACACAAAAAAATTAACCGCCGCAGTACTCATGGCGCTGCTGGCTTCCACAGTTCTCTTTGCGGGTCCCAAGAAAGAGACCGGCCCTAAGGAGGCTGCGGAAATGCGGTACGGCCTTACCAGCGAGCCTGCTACCCTGGACCCCCTGAGTCCCTCCAATACGGCGGACGGCCGGAGCATCCTCTTTAACGTCTTTGAAGGGCTGGTTAAGCCCGATACGGACGGGAATTTGCAGCCCGCCATTGCCGAAAGCTGGACCATCGAACAGAACGGTCTTGTCTACAACTTTACCCTGCGGCAGGGGGTACTTTTCCACGACGGCTCGGCGGTAACGGTGGAGGATGTGGAATTCACCCTGAACAAGGCCATTGAAAACAAATATGTGGGTTTTACCCAGATTGAAAAGGTGGAAACAACCGGCGGCCGGAACATCAAAATAACTCTGAAAGCGCCGGACCCGGAATTTCTCCCCTTCCTGACCCAGGGGATAGTCCCCGCGCACAATGAGGACCGGGAAAAGAACCCTGTCGGCTCCGGGCCCTTCATGATCGAATCCTATACCACCCAGCAGTCACTGGTGCTGGTCAAGAATCCCCGTTACTGGAAACAGGGCTTCCCCAAACTGGATAAGGTGACCGTCGTTTTTGTGGCCGATACTGACGCCCTGCTCCTCAACCTGCAAGGGGGGAACATCGACAGCGCGACCCTGACCGGTTCCCAACTGGAACAGCTTGACCCCGGCCGCTTCGACATTGTGCAGGGGAATTCCAACTCGGTGCAGATTCTGGCACTGAACAACGCCGTTAAGCCCCTGGACGATATCCGGGTGCGGCAGGCCGTTAACTACGCCATCGACGTACCTGAAATTATCGGGACCGCTTTCTACGGCAAGGGGGAGCCTTCGGGGAGTCCCCTCATTCCGGGGCTGACAAAATATTACAACAAGGCCCTGGCCAATCCCTATCCGGCGGACGCGGACCGGGCAAAGCGGCTCCTTGCGGAGGCGGGTTATCCCTCAGGCTTTAACCTGGAGATCACCGTTCCTTCCAACTACACCATGCACATTGATACCGCACAGGTGGCGGTGAACCAACTGGCAAAGGTGGGGATTAACGCAACCATCAAACTGGTGGATTGGGCGACCTGGTATTCCGATGCGTACCGGGGCCGCAAATTCGAAGCCACCATTATTTCCTTTGATGCCGCCAATGTATCCCCCCGGACATTCCTGTCCCGGTACCGTTCCGACGGGTCCAGCAACCTTATCAACTTCAAGAACGCCGATTATGACCGGGCCTTTGACGGGGCGCTTCTGGAAGTTGATGAGGGCAGGCGGGCCGCGCTCTACCAGGAGGCGCAGAAGATCATTTCCGATAACGCCGCCAGCGTTTTCATTCAGGATATCCAGAGCTTTAGGGCCTTTCCCAAAGGACGCTACAGCGGGGTGGTACAGTATCCCCTGTATGTTTTGGATTTCTCCACGATCCAGAGAAAGTAAACGCAGAGAATAGAAACGGGGTCCGGGGAGGGGCGTGCATTTTGTATTATATCGGCAGAAGGCTGATCATTACCCTCCTGACCCTGTTTCTGGTATCCCTGCTCACCTTTACTGCGTTCAGGATCATCCCCGGAGACCCCGCCTCTTTTATTTTAGGGATGGAAGCCACCGATGAACAGATAGAAATGCTGCGGGAAGAGATGGGGCTGAACCGGCCCCTTCCGGTGCAGTATTTTGCCTGGCTCAAAAATTTTCTTACCGGAAACCTGGGGAACTCCTCCCGTTTCCGGGGGGCCTCCATTTCCGGGATGATCCGGGAACGGCTGCCCGTGACATTCAGCCTTGCAAGCATCGCTTTAGGCTTCATTCTGATTATTTCGATTCCCGCAGTATTACTGTCGGTAAAGAAAGAAGGGTCCGCCCTTGATCGCAGCATGAACACTTTAACTGCGGTGAATATTTCCTTTCCCGGTTTTTTTCTCGCGGTGTTATTTATCTGGGTCTTCGGCCTGATACTAAAACTGTTTGTCCCCGGCGCCTATGTTGATTACCGGACTAATACCGCCGGTTTTCTTGGCTACCTTGTGTTTCCCGCCCTTGCCATCGCCATACCGAATGCAGCGATACTGGTGAAATTTTTACGGGCCTCGGTGTTTCAGCAGCTCCGCAGCGATTATGTGCGGACCGCCTACAGCAAGGGTAATTCCCCCCGGCGGACCCTCTACATCCATGTATTAAAAAACGCGATCATTCCGGGGGTCACCCTTTTGGGGATGATCATCGGGGAGATTTTTTCAGGCAGCATCGTGATTGAGCAGGTCTTTACGATACCCGGCATCGGCCGGCTCCTGATCGCGTCAATCACCAGCCGGGACTACCCCATGGTGCAGACCCTGGTGGTGTACATCGCTTTTATTGTGATCGCGGCCAACACTTTGGTGGACATCGCCATCCAGAGCATCGATCCCCGCATACGGGTACGGTAGAACCATGAAAACAGCATGGGGAACGGATTTCAAAATCGGCGCGGTGCTCACGGCGCTAATCGGGGGGATGGTGCTGGTGAGCCTCTTCTACCTTCCCTACGATTACAACGGCATGGACAGCGGAAACCGCTTCCTCCCCCCCGATTTCAAACACCTGCTGGGAACCGACAACTTCGGCAGGGACGTGTTTTCCCGGATCATGACCGGCGGCAAATACACCCTCCTTACTGCGCTGATCACCGTGGCGGGAAGCGCCGCCCTGGGTTCCGCGCTGGGGCTGGTCTCTGGTTACGCCGGGGGCTTCCTTGACGAGATCGTAATGCGCCTGATGGACGCGTTAAGTGCCTTTCCCGGCATACTCCTTGCGCTGGTGATGGTAGCATTACTGAACAACGGAGAAGGAACACTGATTCTGGCGCTGCTGATTTTGTTCATCCCCAGCTTTGTGCGGATCATGCGCAGCGGCATGCTCCAGTACAAACACCGGGACTTTGTAAAAACAGCGGAACTCTGGGGCGTTTCCCATGCCCGGATCATCTTTGTGCATATCCTGCCGAATATACTGCCTTCCCTACTTTCCGCATCGATTCTGGGACTTTCCAACGCAATCCTCGCGGAGGCCACCATGAGCTATTTGGGCTTAGGGATACAGCCCCCGGTGCCGAGCTGGGGACGGATGCTTTCCGAATCCCAGAACTTTCTTTTTAACGCCCCTTGGTGCGCCCTTGCACCGGGGATCATGATCATGCTGACGGTCCTTGCCTTTCATTATTTAGGCGAGGGAATCCGTCAGCGGTATGCGTAGGGTACGGCAAATGAACACACTGCTGGAAGTAAAAAACCTTTCCATCGGCATTAGAAAGGGAAAGGAAATTTTATCCGCCGTGGATAATATTAGTTTTACTGTGGAAGCTGGTGAGATAGTAGGAATTGTGGGAGAGTCGGGCTGCGGCAAAAGCCTTACCGCCCTTTCCATTCCCAGCCTCCTTTCCCAGGGCGCGGAACGTACCGGGGGGAGCATCCGCTTTAACGACCTTGAACTTTCAAATCTTTCCCCCGAAGAAATGCAGCATATCCGGGGTAATGATCTTTCCATGGTCTTCCAGGAACCCCAATCATCGTTAAACCCCCTCCTCAAAATCGGCGCACAGATTGCGGAGCCATTGACCATCCACGGTGAAAAGGACAAGGCTTTTATTCACAGCAGAGTTATTGATCTGATGGAAAAACTTGGCCTAAGCGATCCTGAGAAACTCCTTTCCGTATATCCCCACCAGCTTTCCGGGGGGATGTGCCAGCGGGTAATGATCGCCCTGGCGGTGATCTGCAAACCGAAACTCCTAATCGCCGATGAACCCACCACGGCGCTGGATGTGACCATTCAGGTTCAGATACTAGAACTTCTGAAAAAAATAAATACCGAATTGGGAACCTCGATTCTTTTTATCTCCCACGACCTGAGCGTCATCAGCCGGCTCTGTGACCGGGTGCTGGTGATGTACGCGGGGAAGATTGTGGAATCAGGCAGGGTGCGTGAAGTGTTCACCAACCCCGTACACGAATACACCCGTGGGCTTTTGGGTTCCATCCCGGACCGGACGCGCAAGGGTAAACCATTGGCCAGTATTCCCGGAAAAGTGCCGTCACTTGAAGAGGGCCGCCCCGCAGGGTGCCCTTTTAATCCCCGGTGCAGTAAAGCTGTGAAGCAATGCCGCAATAGTTTTCCTGCGGAAGCCGATCTTGGCGGCGGCCACCGGGTCCACTGTGTGCTTGCGGAACAGGCGGCAGAATATTCAGTGAAGCTTCCTGCGGAAAAAGAAGGCACACATGGTGATTGAAAACCTCTTGTCCATCCGGGGAGTATCCAACACATATATCAGCCACGCTTGGGGCATTGTGGGCAAACGGATTGCAAAACCCGTGCTGGACAACATCAACATTGAAATCGCACCGGGGGGAAATCTTCGGACTGGTGGGTGAATCGGGGTGCGGTAAAACCACATTAGGACGCTGCATTCTGGGGCTCATCAATTACGAAGGGGAAATATTCATCGACGGGGTAAAGCAGGAAAGCAAGGGCCGCACCAAACGCCGCAGGGAAATGGCCCGCAGGGTGCAGGCGGTTTTCCAGGACCCCGCAGCTTCACTTAACCCTGTCAAACGGGCCGGTTGGCTTCTGGAAGAACCCCTGCGGGTGCACAAATTGGGCAGTAAACAGGAGCGGCTCAAACGGGTAGACGAAATACTCGACCTCGTGGGGCTTGATTCTTCTTATAAAGACCGGCGGGTAAACGAATTATCGGTGGGACAAAAACAGCGGATCTGCATCGGCTGCGCCCTGATGCTCAAACCTGAGATCATCATCGCCGATGAAGCGGTAAGCGCCCTGGATGTTTCCGTGGGGGCGCAGATTTTAAACCTCTTCCGGGATTTGCATGATCAGCTTGGGCTGGGAATGGTGTTTATTGGGCACAATCTCAACCAGGTGTACTACCTCTGCGACCGCATCGCCGTGATGCGGGATGGACGGATTCTGGAACAGGGGACTGCGGAGGAAATCTACACCAAGCCGCAGCATGAGTATACGAGGGAATTGCTGAAGGCGGGAGGGGGAATAGTTTAATTCCTGATTATCTTTTGTTTTTCTAAATAGGCGTTTTGGGCGGCGGCCATATTTACCGCCCGCAATTCATATAAAGCCCTTTCTATCGGATTTATGCCGGGCATGCGCAAAATATTTTTCAGCCGGGTGCGGTGAGAAATGCAGGCGATATGAAACGCATCCTTCGGCATTCCATGAATACGGTATTTAGGATGATGGGGATGAGTTTTTTCAGCGCCCTGATATACAGCGGCATCCTGTACCGCCTCCAGAGAAAGCAGGGCGTCATCAAAGTACGAAATGGCCTGGCTTATACTGGCAACCGTCTCAGCTTCGTCGCTGCCGCAATGCCGCAATTCCTCGGCTAAAAAAGTACGCTCCAATTGAATCAAGGTTTCCAGGTCCAGATCGGATTGAACTTCCTTAAAAGTCTCCAGGGCGGATAATAGACCCTTAGTGAATATCTCCCGCCCTTCATTTGCCTCTCCGGCAGCGGCGAGCCCCTTTCGTCCGAGGTTGATGTAATCCGCACTAAGGACTATTCTAGCGAGTAAGCCAGTCTTTTCCATATACTGCTTCTGCCTCGGAAAGGTTAAGACCGCATGCTTTCAGAGCCTCGGCGCCAAAATTCTCCTTAATGGTTTTCGCCAATGGTGCCTCTATCGGAAGCATTTTTTGTACCATTATTGCTTCCTCAAGTTTTCCGGCTTTCTCTAATTCAATACTTTTCATCGCCAAGGCGAGTTTTTCATGTAATGTCATTTGCCCCATACTATTCATTATGCCCTGCCCCCGGGCAAAAATCAAGAATTCAAAAGAGGAACCGATATCCCGGTATCACCCCTCGGCCTTTTTGGTTTTACCATCGAGGTAATACAGATTAGCCAAAGATCCCACCACTACCAGGATGCCATAGACGGTTAAGGCCGGAAAGGCATACTTGTGGCAGCGCATGGTCATCATGCTACAGCCGCCAATAAGCCAGTTGGGGATGAGCAGCGCGACGATGCCCATAAAGAATATCCCGATGGTCAGGCCGAAGCGTGTCCGGGGATCGGAAAAAACGATAAGGCAGATACCCAGGGCGGCGATTATTACGCCGATGCCCATGTCCCCCTGGATGGACCAGTGACAATGGGAAAAACTGTCCTCCGTGCCGCAGGGCTTAAAGATGAACAGGGGGCCAAAGGCGATAAGCAGACCCAGCAAGGCTGCGCCGCCGCCGCTCAAAATACGGTTCTTCATGGTTTCTCCGTTGTATTGAATTTAAAAAAGCGCTTACCGGACCCCAAGAAGACCCGGCAAGCGCCCCGGATTGCTATTTGGTTAGCAGTCGCAGATGTCTCCAGCCTCACTTACGCCGCAACTCCAGTCATAACACCTTATTGCGCTTTTCTCGTCAGCCCTGACTGTGCAATCGCCGGCCCCAGAGCAGTTCGCGTTACACGCAACCAGTCCAACCGTCATCAACAAACCGACAAAAGCCACCACGAGAAGTTTCTTTCCTCTTTTCATAACCAAAATCCTTTGCGGTCTTTCCCGCCGTCTTTTATCAGCATTCATACGAACGCTGTATTTGCCATAAAAAAACCCGGAAATCCATAAAATTCTTACTAAAAATATCAGATATATCCATTATCATTCATAAATGTATGAATAGATATAATTTTACGTTATATATTATATACCGCTACTGTATTTGTCAAGGCCCTGGATACCCTTAAAGCTAAAAATTATGACGAGTCTTAGGGCTGTATTAGCTTTTAATATGAAGGAACAACGGCATATCCTGAGAATTTCGCAGGAAAAACTGGCGGAACGGGTGAATACATCGACCCATTATATTAGTATGATAGAAAAGGAACGGAGTTTTCCGACCCCGGAGATGCTGGAACGGATCGCCGCCGCCCTGGAGATTGACGCGCCGGAGCTGTTTTCAACCAGGGCCTTTCCATCGGAAGAAAGGGGCGCCGCTAAAAAGTTTCAGGAACTGGTGATAAGCGATATGGAGAAGGTCCTTGCCTTCAGATTAAAAGAGTTGGAACAGGACCCCAAAGGCTTTAAGCCGGATTGACCAACATCCCCGTATAGCATCTAGATATATCCATTTTAAAGAGCAAGGAGTATCAAATGACCAGTTATAAGGAACTCGGCCTTGTCAACACCAAGGAACTGTTTAAGAAAGCGGTAAGCGCCCTGGATGTTTCCGTGGGGGCGCAAATTTTAAACCTCTTCCGGGATTTGCATGATCAGCTTGGGCTGGGAATGGTGTTTATTGGGCACAATCTCAACCAGGTGTACTACCTCTGCGACCGCATCGCCGTGATGCGGGATGGACGGATTCTGGAACAGGGGACTGCGGAGGAAATCTACACCAAGCCGCAGCATGAGTATACGAAGGTGTTGTTGAAGGCAGGGACAAACGAACATGCAGCTTATTAACCTGTAATTCCCTGGACGAATGAGGCTTCCGGCTTCCTGCCTGTTCCAAAAATCAGAAGTTCCGGGTGATATTCAAAGTGCATGGTATCGTACCAGGCCCACCTGCCCCCCCAGATAAAGCCCTGTTCCTCAAAGATCCGGATCACGGCGGAGGGCGGGTTCTGCCGCTTTTCGGAGGGCAGGGAACGCCAGTCAATCCCCTTGGCGGCGGTCCACTGCCAGTAGGTTTCCATGCCCGGCTGGGCCTTCATCAACAGATCTACCGCCACCCCATAAGCATGAAAGCTGCGGTTTTGACTGCCCGCGATGTTCCGCCAATTCCAGCTGCTTATACTGTCCAGATTTTTGATCCACCCCTGTATTTTCGGGTCCGTTTCCGCCAGCGCCAAAATACGCGCCTCCGCCTTTTTAAGCGGGGCGGCTATGCCCCGGTGTACCGGCACGGACCATCCCAAAAAAGTGATCCGCTGCTGCTGCGAAAAAGCCTCCTCCCTGTTGCGGGCCTGCCAGAGGTTTTCGTAAAAGGGAGAACGGAGGGCGCCGGGATTTGATGAGAAACGGCCCCGGGAAAAATAAGAAGAAAAACGCCGGGAAAGAACCTGATCCGCCAGGGGCTGCCAGGGGTTTGGATCATCCCGGCTTTCGAGGGCATAACGGTACAGGTACAGGGGACGGAATTCCTCATGTCTCGATGCGTCCTCCTTGGGGAGAAACCTGCTCTGGGCGTACTGCCAGCGTTTCCCGTCCATTTCAAAGGTCCACTCACCGTCCTCGAAAACCGCAGGCCCGATCCGTTCAGGATAGGCCGCTGAAAATAGTTTTACCATGTCCTCCGCCAGGTCCCCCCCGGCGGCCTGGCGGAGCTCCAGTTCCGCCAGGGGAGCAGCCGCCCAGGTCTCGACCATCCCGTTGATTTCTTTGGCCCTTACCCACCGCCTGTTAAAATGGAAACCCCCGCCACAAAGGAACCGCCCGCCCTGGATGAGTTTTTCAAATTCTCCATTCAAATCCCCTGTCTCCTCCCGACTGGTCCAAAAGGGGATAACCCTGCCGTCGATGAAATCTGTCCGGGCAAGAAAATCCGCCAAGGGCGCCGGGATGGTCGAGACCTGGGCGGCTGCTCCCCTGGCGGAACTGGAGCTCCGCCAGGCCGCCGGGGGGGACCTGGCGGAGGACATGGTAAAACTATTTTCAGCGGCCTATCCTGAACGGATCGGGCCTGCGGTTTTCGAGGACGGTGAGTGGACCTTTGAAATGGACGGGAAACGCTGGCAGTACGCCCAGAGCAGGTTTCTCCCCAAGGAGGACGCATCGAGACATGAGGAATTCCGTCCCCTGTACCTGTACCGTTATGCCCTCGAAAGCCGGGATGATCCAAACCCCTGGCAGCCCCTGGCGGATCAGGTTCTTTCCCGGCGTTTTTCTTCTTATTTTTCCCGGGGCCGTTTCTCATCAAATCCCGGCGCCCTCCGTTCTCCCTTTTACGAAAACCTCTGGCAGGCCCGCAACAGGGAGGAGGCTTTTTCGCAGCAGCAGCGGATCACTTTTTTGGGATGGTCCGTGCCGGTACACCGGGGCATAGCCGCCCCGCTTAAAAAGGCGGAGGCGCGTATTTTGGCGCTGGCGGAAACGGACCCGAAAATACAGGGGTGGATCAAAAATCTGGACAGTATAAGCAGCTGGAATTGGCGGAACATCGCGGGCAGTCAAAACCGCAGCTTTCATGCTTATGGGGTGGCGGTAGATCTGTTGATGAAGGCCCAGCCGGGCATGGAAACCTACTGGCAGTGGACCGCCGCCAAGGGGATTGACTGGCGTTCCCTGCCCTCCGAAAAGCGGCAGAACCCGCCCTCCGCCGTGATCCGGATCTTTGAGGAACAGGGCTTTATCTGGGGGGGCAGGTGGGCCTGGTACGATACCATGCACTTTGAATATCACCCGGAACTTCTGATTTTTGGAACAGGCAGGAAGCCGGAAGCCTCATTCGTCCAGGGAATTACAGGTTAATAAGCTGCATGTTCGTTTGTCCCTGCCTTCAACAACACCTTCGTATACTCATGCTGCGGCTTGGTGTAGATTTCCTCCGCAGTCCCCTGTTCCAGAATCCGTCCATCCCGCATCACGGCGATGCGGTCGCAGAGGTAGTACACCTGGTTGAGATTGTGCCCAATAAACACCATTCCCAGCCCAAGCTGATCATGCAAATCCCGGAAGAGGTTTAAAATTTGCGCCCCCACGGAAACATCCAGGGCGCTTACCGCTTTCTTAAACAGTTCCTTGGTGTTGACAAGGCCGAGTTCCTTATAACTGGTCATTTGATACTCCTTGCTCTTTAAAATGGATATATCTAGATGCTATACGGGGATGTTGGTCAATCCGGCTTAAAGCCTTTGGGGTCCTGTTCCAACTCTTTTAATCTGAAGGCAAGGACCTTCTCCATATCGCTTATCACCAGTTCCTGAAACTTTTTAGCGGCGCCCCTTTCTTCCGATGGAAAGGCCCTGGTTGAAAACAGCTCCGGCGCGTCAATCTCCAGGGCGGCGGCGATCCGTTCCAGCATCTCCGGGGTCGGAAAACTCCGTTCCTTTTCTATCATACTAATATAATGGGTCGATGTATTCACCCGTTCCGCCAGTTTTTCCTGCGAAATTCTCAGGATATGCCGTTGTTCCTTCATATTAAAAGCTAATACAGCCCTAAGACTCGTCATAATTTTTAGCTTTAAGGGTATCCAGGGCCTTGACAAATACAGTAGCGGTATATAATATATAACGTAAAATTATATCTATTCATACATTTATGAATGATAATGGATATATCTGATATTTTTAGTAAGAATTTTATGGATTTCCGGGTTTTTTTATGGCAAATACAGCGTTCGTATGAATGCTGATAAAAGACGGCGGGAAAGACCGCAAAGGATTTTGGTTATGAAAAGAGGAAAGAAACTTCTCGTGGTGGCTTTTGTCGGTTTGTTGATGACGGTTGGACTGGTTGCGTGTAACGCGAACTGCTCTGGGGCCGGCGATTGCACAGTCAGGGCTGACGAGAAAAGCGCAATAAGGTGTTATGACTGGAGTTGCGGCGTAAGTGAGGCTGGAGACATCTGCGACTGCTAACCAAATAGCAATCCGGGGCGCTTGCCGGGTCTTCTTGGGGTCCGGTAAGCGCTTTTTTAAATTCAATACAACGGAGAAACCATGAAGAACCGTATTTTGAGCGGCGGCGGCGCAGCCTTGCTGGGTCTGCTTATCGCCTTTGGCCCCCTGTTCATCTTTAAGCCCTGCGGCACGGAGGACAGTTTTTCCCATTGTCACTGGTCCATCCAGGGGGACATGGGCATCGGCGTAATAATCGCCGCCCTGGGTATCTGCCTTATCGTTTTTTCCGATCCCCGGACACGCTTCGGCCTGACCATCGGGATATTCTTTATGGGCATCGTCGCGCTGCTCATCCCCAACTGGCTTATTGGCGGCTGTAGCATGATGACCATGCGCTGCCACAAGTATGCCTTTCCGGCCTTAACCGTCTATGGCATCCTGGTAGTGGTGGGATCTTTGGCTAATCTGTATTACCTCGATGGTAAAACCAAAAAGGCCGAGGGGTGATACCGGGATATCGGTTCCTCTTTTGAATTCTTGATTTTTGCCCGGGGGCAGGGCATAATGAATAGTATGGGGCAAATGACATTACATGAAAAACTCGCCTTGGCGATGAAAAGTATTGAATTAGAGAAAGCCGGAAAACTTGAGGAAGCAATAATGGTACAAAAAATGCTTCCGATAGAGGCACCATTGGCGAAAACCATTAAGGAGAATTTTGGCGCCGAGGCTCTGAAAGCATGCGGTCTTAACCTTTCCGAGGCAGAAGCAGTATATGGAAAAGACTGGCTTACTCGCTAGAATAGTCCTTAGTGCGGATTACATCAACCTCGGACGAAAGGGGCTCGCCGCTGCCGGAGAGGCAAATGAAGGGCGGGAGATATTCACTAAGGGTCTATTATCCGCCCTGGAGACTTTTAAGGAAGTTCAATCCGATCTGGACCTGGAAACCTTGATTCAATTGGAGCGTACTTTTTTAGCCGAGGAATTGCGGCATTGCGGCAGCGACGAAGCTGAGACGGTTGCCAGTATAAGCCAGGCCATTTCGTACTTTGATGACGCCCTGCTTTCTCTGGAGGCGGTACAGGATGCCGCTGTATATCAGGGCGCTGAAAAAACTCATCCCCATCATCCTAAATACCGTATTCATGGAATGCCGAAGGATGCGTTTCATATCGCCTGCATTTCTCACCGCACCCGGCTGAAAAATATTTTGCGCATGCCCGGCATAAATCCGATAGAAAGGGCTTTATATGAATTGCGGGCGGTAAATATGGCCGCCGCCCAAAACGCCTATTTAGAAAAACAAAAGATAATCAGGAATTAAACTATTCCCCCTCCCGCCTTCAGCAATTCCCTCGTATACTCATGCTGCGGCTTGGTGTAGATTTCCTCCGCAGTCCCCTGTTCCAGAATCCGTCCATCCCGCATCACGGCGATGCGGTCGCAGAGGTAGTACACCTGGTTGAGATTGTGCCCAATAAACACCATTCCCAGCCCAAGCTGATCATGCAAATCCCGGAAGAGGTTTAAAATCTGCGCCCCCACGGAAACATCCAGGGCGCTTACCGCTTCATCGGCGATGATGATCTCAGGTTTGAGCATCAGGGCGCAGCCGATGCAGATCCGCTGTTTTTGTCCCACCGATAATTCGTTTACCCGCCGGTCTTTATAAGAAGAATCAAGCCCCACGAGGTCGAGTATTTCGTCTACCCGTTTGAGCCGCTCCTGTTTACTGCCCAATTTGTGCACCCGCAGGGGTTCTTCCAGAAGCCAACCGGCCCGTTTGACAGGGTTAAGTGAAGCTGCGGGGTCCTGGAAAACCGCCTGCACCCTGCGGGCCATTTCCCTGCGGCGTTTGGTGCGGCCCTTGCTTTCCTGCTTTACCCCGTCGATGAATATTTCCCCTTCGTAATTGATGAGCCCCAGAATGCAGCGTCCTAATGTGGTTTTACCGCACCCCGATTCACCCACCAGTCCGAAGATTTCCCCCCGGTGCGATTTCAATGTTGATGTTGTCCAGCACGGGTTTTGCAATCCGTTTGCCCACAATGCCCCAAGCGTGGCTGATATATGTGTTGGATACTCCCCGGATGGACAAGAGGTTTTCAATCACCATGTGTGCCTTCTTTTTCCGCAGGAAGCTTCACTGAATATTCTGCCGCCTGTTCCGCAAGCACACAGTGGACCCGGTGGCCGCCGCCAAGATCGGCTTCCGCAGGAAAACTATTGCGGCATTGCTTCACAGCTTTACTGCACCGGGGATTAAAAGGGCACCCTGCGGGGCGGCCCTCTTCAAGTGACGGCACTTTTCCGGGAATACTGGCCAATGGTTTACCCTTGCGCGTCCGGTCCGGGATGGAACCCAAAAGCCCACGGGTGTATTCGTGTACGGGGTTGGTGAACACTTCACGCACCCTGCCTGATTCCACAATCTTCCCCGCGTACATCACCAGCACCCGGTCACAGAGCCGGCTGATGACGCTCAGGTCGTGGGAGATAAAAAGAATCGAGGTTCCCAATTCGGTATTTATTTTTTTCAGAAGTTCTAGTATCTGAACCTGAATGGTCACATCCAGCGCCGTGGTGGGTTCATCGGCGATTAGGAGTTTCGGTTTGCAGATCACCGCCAGGGCGATCATTACCCGCTGGCACATCCCCCCGGAAAGCTGGTGGGGATATACGGAAAGGAGTTTCTCAGGATCGCTTAGGCCAAGTTTTTCCATCAGATCAATAACTCTGCTGTGAATAAAAGCCTTGTCCTTTTCACCGTGGATGGTCAATGGCTCCGCAATCTGTGCGCCGATTTTGAGGAGGGGGTTTAACGATGATTGGGGTTCCTGGAAGACCATGGAAAGATCATTACCCCGGATATGCTGCATTTCTTCGGGGGAAAGATTTGAAAGTTCAAGGTCGTTAAAGCGGATGCTCCCCCCGGTACGTTCCGCGCCCTGGGAAAGGAGGCTGGGAATGGAAAGGGCGGTAAGGCTTTTGCCGCAGCCCGACTCTCCCACAATTCCTACTATCTCACCAGCTTCCACAGTAAAACTAATATTATCCACGGCGGATAAAATTTCCTTTCCCTTTCTAATGCCGATGGAAAGGTTTTTTACTTCCAGCAGTGTGTTCATTTGCCGTACCCTACGCATACCGCTGACGGATTCCCTCGCCTAAATAATGAAAGGCAAGGACCGTCAGCATGATCATGATCCCCGGTGCAAGGGCGCACCAAGGGGCGTTAAAAAGAAAGTTCTGGGATTCGGAAAGCATCCGTCCCCAGCTCGGCACCGGGGGCTGTATCCCTAAGCCCAAATAGCTCATGGTGGCCTCCGCGAGGATTGCGTTGGAAAGTCCCAGAATCGATGCGGAAAGTAGGGAAGGCAGTATATTCGGCAGGATATGCACAAAGATGATCCGGGCATGGGAAACGCCCCAGAGTTCCGCTGTTTTTACAAAGTCCCGGTGTTTGTACTGGAGCATGCCGCTGCGCATGATCCGCACAAAGCTGGGGATGAACAAAATCAGCAGCGCCAGAATCAGTGTTCCTTCTCCGTTGTTCAGTAATGCTACCATCACCAGCGCAAGGAGTATGCCGGGAAAGGCACTTAACGCGTCCATCAGGCGCATTACGATCTCGTCAAGGAAGCCCCCGGCGTAACCAGAGACCAGCCCCAGCGCGGAACCCAGGGCGGCGCTTCCCGCCACGGTGATCAGCGCAGTAAGGAGGGTGTATTTGCCGCCGGTCATGATCCGGGAAAACACGTCCCTGCCGAAGTTGTCGGTTCCCAGCAGGTGTTTGAAATCGGGGGGGAGGAAGCGGTTTCCGCTGTCCATGCCGTTGTAATCGTAGGGAAGGTAGAAGAGGCTCACCAGCACCATCCCCCCGATTAGCGCCGTGAGCACCGCGCCGATTTTGAAATCCGTTCCCCATGCTGTTTTCATGGTTCTACCGTACCCGTATGCGGGGATCGATGCTCTGGATGGCGATGTCCACCAAAGTGTTGGCCGCGATCACAATAAAAGCGATGTACACCACCAGGGTCTGCACCATGGGGTAGTCCCGGCTGGTGATTGACGCGATCAGGAGCCGGCCGATGCCGGGTATCGTAAAGACCTGCTCAATCACGATGCTGCCTGAAAAAATCTCCCCGATGATCATCCCCAAAAGGGTGACCCCCGGAATGATCGCGTTTTTTAATACATGGATGTAGAGGGTCCGCCGGGGGGAATTACCCTTGCTGTAGGCGGTCCGCACATAATCGCTGCGGAGCTGCTGAAACACCGAGGCCCGTAAAAATTTCACCAGTATCGCTGCATTCGGTATGGCGATGGCAAGGGCGGGAAACACAAGGTAGCCAAGAAAACCGGCGGTATTAGTCCGGTAATCAACATAGGCGCCGGGGACAAACAGTTTTAGTATCAGGCCGAAGACCCAGATAAATAACACCGCGAGAAAAAAACCGGGAAAGGAAATATTCACCGCAGTTAAAGTGTTCATGCTGCGATCAAGGGCGGACCCTTCTTTCTTTACCGACAGTAATACTGCGGGAATCGAAATAATCAGAATGAAGCCTAAAGCGATGCTTGCAAGGCTGAATGTCACGGGCAGCCGTTCCCGGATCATCCCGGAAATGGAGGCCCCCCGGAAACGGGAGGAGTTCCCCAGGTTTCCGGTAAGAAAATTTTTGAGCCAGGCAAAATACTGCACCGGAAGGGGCCGGTTCAGCCCCATCTCTTCCCGCAGCATTTCTATCTGTTCATCGGTGGCTTCCATCCCTAAAATAAAAGAGGCGGGGTCTCCGGGGATGATCCTGAACGCAGTAAAGGTGAGCAGGGATACCAGAAACAGGGTCAGGAGGGTAATGATCAGCCTTCTGCCGATATAATACAAAATGCACGCCCCTCCCCGGACCCCGTTTCTATTCTCTGCGTTTACTTTCTCTGGATCGTGGAGAAATCCAAAACATACAGGGGATACTGTACCACCCCGCTGTAGCGTCCTTTGGGAAAGGCCCTAAAGCTCTGGATATCCTGAATGAAAACGCTGGCGGCGTTATCGGAAATGATCTTCTGCGCCTCCTGGTAGAGCGCGGCCCGCCTGCCCTCATCAACTTCCAGAAGCGCCCCGTCAAAGGCCCGGTCATAATCGGCGTTCTTGAAGTTGATAAGGTTGCTGGACCCGTCGGAACGGTACCGGGACAGGAATGTCCGGGGGGATACATTGGCGGCATCAAAGGAAATAATGGTGGCTTCGAATTTGCGGCCCCGGTACGCATCGGAATACCAGGTCGCCCAATCCACCAGTTTGATGGTTGCGTTAATCCCCACCTTTGCCAGTTGGTTCACCGCCACCTGTGCGGTATCAATGTGCATGGTGTAGTTGGAAGGAACGGTGATCTCCAGGTTAAAGCCTGAGGGATAACCCGCCTCCGCAAGGAGCCGCTTTGCCCGGTCCGCGTCCGCCGGATAGGGATTGGCCAGGGCCTTGTTGTAATATTTTGTCAGCCCCGGAATGAGGGGACTCCCCGAAGGCTCCCCCTTGCCGTAGAAAGCGGTCCCGATAATTTCAGGTACGTCGATGGCGTAGTTAACGGCCTGCCGCACCCGGATATCGTCCAGGGGCTTAACGGCGTTGTTCAGTGCCAGAATCTGCACCGAGTTGGAATTCCCCTGCACAATGTCGAAGCGGCCGGGGTCAAGCTGTTCCAGTTGGGAACCGGTCAGGGTCGCGCTGTCGATGTTCCCCCCTTGCAGGTTGAGGAGCAGGGCGTCAGTATCGGCCACAAAAACGACGGTCACCTTATCCAGTTTGGGGAAGCCCTGTTTCCAGTAACGGGGATTCTTGACCAGCACCAGTGACTGCTGGGTGGTATAGGATTCGATCATGAAGGGCCCGGAGCCGACAGGGTTCTTTTCCCGGTCCTCATTGTGCGCGGGGACTATCCCCTGGGTCAGGAAGGGGAGAAATTCCGGGTCCGGCGCTTTCAGAGTTATTTTGATGTTCCGGCCGCCGGTTGTTTCCACCTTTTCAATCTGGGTAAAACCCACATATTTGTTTTCAATGGCCTTGTTCAGGGTGAATTCCACATCCTCCACCGTTACCGCCGAGCCGTCGTGGAAAAGTACCCCCTGCCGCAGGGTAAAGTTGTAGACAAGACCGTTCTGTTCGATGGTCCAGCTTTCGGCAATGGCGGGCTGCAAATTCCCGTCCGTATCGGGCTTAACCAGCCCTTCAAAGACGTTAAAGAGGATGCTCCGGCCGTCCGCCGTATTGGAGGGACTCAGGGGGTCCAGGGTAGCAGGCTCGCTGGTAAGGCCGTACCGCATTTCCGCAGCCTCCTTAGGGCCGGTCTCTTTCTTGGGACCCGCAAAGAGAACTGTGGAAGCCAGCAGCGCCATGAGTACTGCGGCGGTTAATTTTTTTGTGTACATACAAACTCCTTCCTGCGCCGATTGTTTCTATTATATAGAAGTATAGCGATCTTTTCCGTCCCGTTCAACGGCGGAGGCCGGTACCGGGTTACCGTAGGGAAAATTTTTAAAATTTCTCTTGACATATTGTACTAGTGCATTTATGATTGTACTAGATGAATAGTACAAATGCCGAATCGATGATTTTTTCATTGGACCCGGCCAACGGCGTGCCCATTTACCGGCAGATCATTCAGCAGATCGAGTACGGCATTTTGTCGGAGCGGCTCAGGACCGGGGACAAGCTGCCCACCATCCGCTCCCTGGCGGTTGACTTAAAGATCAACCCCAACACCATAGCCAGGGCCTACAGCGAACTGGAGATACGGGGCATCCTGGCGACCCAGGTGGGAAGCGGCACCTATATTTCCGACAAGCGCCCCCCTGCGGAGGATGACGGCAGAATCCGCAAGATACAGGAACTGCTTGCCCGCTTTATGCAGGAGATGCGGGGGCTGGGGGCGGATAAAAAGGAGATCATCGAATTGATAGAAGAACTGCAAATTAATGAAGGAGGGTGAGATGAAAACAGTAAAACGGCGAAAGAATCAGGAAACCCTGGTTAAAAATAATCAGGGCCGGGAAAGGCGGCGGGATTTTATGATGGGCCGCGCGGGGATTTGCCTTTTAACAATCATTGCGGTTTTTCTCTGGATTCTGTATGCGTCCTCCCGCCGTGTTCCCGGTTCCGCTGAATGGGGGATATTTCTGGCGGTGTCCCTTGCGGTAATCATCATCACCTTTTCCATTCAGAAACTTGAGGAATGGGAGCGGGCCATCGTGCTCCGCTTTGGGCGCTTCAAGAAAGTGCGGGGACCGGGACTTTTCTTTCTCATTCCCATTGTGGACCGGATCGCAAAGATCGTTGACATCCGCATCCGGGTGACGGATTTTTCCGCGCAGGAAACCCTGACCCGTGATTCGGTTACCGTTACGGTGGACGCCATCTGTTTCTGGCTGGTCTGGGACCCGGAAAAGGCGATCCTTGAAGTAGAGAATTATCAGGACGCGGTGATACTCGCCTCCAAGACCGCGCTGCGGAACGCCGTAAGCAGCCACGATCTTTCTACTTTTCTTGAACGGGGGGACCTCATCGAAAAGCAGATACAGGAAGATGTTGACAGGAAAACTACCGAATGGGGGATCACGGTCCAGTACATCGAAATTACCGACATCCAGATTCCGGAAGAATTGCAAGATTCCCTTTCCCGGCTTGCCCAGGCGGAGCGGGAAAAGAAGAGCCGCATCCTCCTTGCGGAAGCGGAGATCGAGATCGCCAAAAAACTTGAGGAGGCGGTGCAGGTCTACGCCAAAAACGAACCGGCGATGAAACTGAAAATTCTTTCCATCCTGAACGAGGGCCTTAAGGCGGGGAACTCCATGATGCTGGTCCCCAATTCCATCACCGAGGAACTGAAAGGAAAAGACATTTTTGGTTTACAAGCTTTGAACAAGATTAAAACCCATGAGGAAAAAGGAGACACAAAATGACCGTAGTAAAAGCGGAAAACGTGGTAAAAGATTACAGCCTGAACGGAATAGCGGTTCATGCCCTGCGGGGTGTCAGTCTGAATTTTGAAGGAGGGGAGTTCGCCGCCATCGCAGGCCCATCGGGGAGCGGCAAGTCAACCTTTCTCCATCTGGCGGGATGCCTTGACACGATCACCTCCGGGAGCATCAGCATCGGCGGTTCCGACACGGCGCGGCTTTCAAAAACTGATCTTGCATTGCTGCGGCGGAACAGCATCGGCTTTATCTTTCAGGCATACAACCTTATCCCAGTGCTTTCGGTGATGGAAAACATCTCATTCCCCCTCACCCTTTTGGGGGTTGATAAAAAAGAGATCCGCGCGCGGACAGAAGCGGCCCTGCTGGAAGTGGGACTTGAGGGAATGGAAAACAGGCGGCCCAAGGAAATGTCCGGCGGCCAGCAGCAGCGGGTGGCAATCGCACGGGCACTGGTAAAACGTCCCAGCCTTATCCTCGCGGACGAACCCACCGCGAACCTTGATTCCAAAACCGGCAGGGAAATTCTTGAGATCATGCTCAAGCTGAATCAAACCGAAGGGACAACCTTCATCTTTTCTACCCATGATTCCATGGTCATGGAATTTGCGCGGCGGATTGTTCGTATCCGTGACGGCATGATCGAAAGCGATGAGGTAAAATCAGCATGAAACAGATAATTTTAATCGCCTTCCGCAATCTTGCCCGGCACAAGGTAAAGACCGCCATCACCGTGATAGCAGTAACGGTGAGCGTGGCCCTGTATATCTTCATGGACGGCTGGCTCGTGGGGATGAACCTGGAGTCCCAGCGGAACATCGTGAACTACGAAACGGGAGCAGCAAAACTACAGGGCAGGCTCTATTTTGAAAAGAAGGATGAACTCCCCATGTACGAAAGTTTTGCCGAATGGCAAAGCTATGCGGCGGCCTTGGACAAGGCGGGTTACGACAGCGCCCCTCGCTTCGTCTTTACCGGTACCCTCTATGGAAAAACCGGCTCCGCCCCCATGGAATTCATTGCCTGCGATCCCGCTGCGGAATCAAAGCTGCTCCGGTATAGCCCCTATATGGAATCGGGCCGCTATATTCAGCCGGGGGCCTTTGAACTGGTATTGGGGACCATGGCCGCAGAAAAACTAAAGACCGGTATCCCCCAGCGGCCCACCAGCGGCGAACTGGAGGAACTCCTTGCGGAGCTTGGCGATGCCATAGACAATGCGGACCGGGAATTTATTACCGGCCTCTACGAACCGGTACAGCCCAAGAAGCCCGGCCTTTATGAAACAAAGGATGAGCTTGCGGAAGGGGAAACCCGGCTTGTGCTGAAAAACAGTATTCCTGCGGCGGATATTGACCGGTACTGGAATATTCTTGCCGATGCGGGCCGGATGCATGTGCGTATTTCCACGGTTATCGATATAAAGGAAAACGGAACAAACGGAAACGAGGTAATCCGCCATGTGAACCAGCTTATTGACGCAGTGGTGGTTGGGGTGGTCAATTCCCCTGATCCCCGCACCAACACTAATGTTGCCTATCTGCCCCTGGATGTCTTACAGGACGAGGCGGGGCTTATGCTGGATGGGCATGTCACGGAATTGCTCATCCGGGAAAAAAATCCCCGTGACGCCGCCCTGCCGGGCAAGCATGAATCGGTTAACAGTATTACTGCGGCGGTCTCTGGGATCACAACATTGCCGCCCGATTTAACCGTTTACAGTTGGATTGATTACGCCGGGGATTATTTCGCCGTATCCAACGCGGACAATGTTTCATCCCGGATCATCATCCTTCTGTTGTTCATCCTGTCATTCCTGGGAATAGCCAACACCATGCTCATGGCCATACTGGAACGGACAAAGGAAATCGGAATGATGCGCGCCATGGGTATGACCGACGCCCAGCTCACCGGAACCTACATGATCGAAGCGGGACTGGTCGGAGCCCTCGGTTCCCTGTTCGGTATCATTGCAGGCTGCCTTATCAATATCCCCATGGTGGAATACGGGGTCGATTTTTCCGCCCTCGCCCAGTCCGTGGGCGGGGACATTGGTTACCGGGTGGCGTCCAATTTCCGCTCCGCCTGGAACCCGCCGGTGATTATCGGCGCAGGTATCGCCGCAACCCTGCTGGCGTCACTCATGGCCTTTTTGCCCTGCAGGCGGGCATTGAAGATGCCGGTTACCGAAAGCCTGCGTTTTGAATAGCGTTACTGTGAGCGCATGGAGGATATATGAAAGATAAAGTGAGTATTACTGCGGGCGGCGGTTTTGTTGCCGCAAAATTTACCCTCATAAAAATTGCGTACCGCAATATTTGGCGGAATATGCGGCGGACCGTGCTCTGCATTGTTGCGGTGGGGATTGCCGTGTTTTTCGCAATCTTTATGCAGTCCATGATGGACGGCATGGTACAGAGTATTGAGGATGTGGTCCAGGTTTTTGACACGGGCCACGTCAGCGTGGTCTCCGCCGAATACGAGGCGGAAAAGGAATACTTCCCCGTGCAGTACCCGGTTGCAAACGGGCGGAGTGCGGAGGAACTTGCGTCCCTCATCGAAACCTCAGTCCCCGGCGTAAAGGCGGCGATGCCCCGGATAACGGCCTACGCGACTTTGCAGGACAGCACGGTAAAACACGCGCTCCTCTGGGGCCTTGATATCGAAAAGGAACTGACGGTTAATACTTTTAATCTTTCCAAAAGATCCAGCGGCCTTGTGGAAGGCCGCTTCCCCAATGCGGAGGGCAATGAGTGTATCATCGGCGCGGGGATGGCGAAAAAAGCGGGGCTCAAAATCGGTGACCGTATTCCCCTCAAAACGGTTTCGGCGCAGTTCTCCGATAAAATCTGGAGCCCGGTAATCGTGGGCCTTTTCAACTTCGATTACCGGAAGTACGACGAGGAAGCGATACTGGTTTCCTTTGAGCGGCTCCAGCGGCTGCTGGTCCTGGGGGAAGGCAGTCAGCAGCTTTTTGTCTATGCCGATGATGAAAGGCAGAGCGGGGCCATCGCTGCGGAGCTGCGGGCCATGCTGGGAAAAAATGATGTGATCCGCGAATGGCGGGACAATTACTTTGTGGCCATCATGCAGCAGAGCATGATCCTCTATGTGATCATTTATCTGGTGTTCCAGATTGTGGCGAGTTTCCTTATCGTTAACACCGTAGTAATGGTGATACACGAGCGGATAAAGGAAATCGGTATGATGGGTTCTTTGGGCATGACCCGGCGGGAGATCGTTGCGGTTTTCTTCTTCGAGGCGATCTTCCTCAGCATTATTGGTTCCCTTGCGGGCTGTGTTGCCGGAGGAGTTTCAACCCTGATCGGTTCCTTCTTCCCCTTTGATTTCAACGCCATGACCGGCGGGGGGCTTAAGGACTACCCCATGACGGGAACCATCTTTTTGGTATTTTCCCCGGCGGTTATTTTACAGGGCTTTCTCTTTGGGGTTATCATCGCTTCAATATGTACCTTAATCCCTTCCCTGAAGAGCGCCTTTGTGGAACCGGTTGAGGCGTTGAGGAATTAGTAGCAATTTTATGAAAGGAGCATAAGTATGAAAATGAAAGTATCAGTATGCGTAGTTTTTCTGGTATCGGCGGCGGTATTTCCGCTTTTTGGGCAAACCCCAAATGCCCAGACGCCAACGGCGTCCGAATTACTGCGTCGGGTTGATAACAACGAAGTCTACAACACCATCGAGTACGAAGGTGAGATGATCATCGAGTATCAGAACCGGCGTTATGTCAAATCCATGAAGGCCTGGGCACGGGGAAATACCGACAGCTTTGTGGAATTCGTAAACCCCGAAGACCGGGGAACCCGGTATCTTAAAAAGGGAAACCGCCTCTATGTGTATTCCCCGGATAACGAAGAGGTGATGCTCATCTCCGGGCACATGCTCAAGGAATCCATGATGGGTTCTGATATGTCCTACGAGGATACTATCGAAAATGAAACCCTCTCCGCCCGCTACGATCCGGTACTTTCCGGCAGTGATACCTGGAATGGCCGGGACGCATGGGTGCTGGACCTTACGGCAAAAAAACGCACCGAAAGTTATCCGAAACAAAAATTGTGGATCGATAAGGAAACCGGGGATCTCCTCCACTACGAACTCTTTGCCCTTTCCGGTTCCAAATTAAAGGAGTACACCTTACTGAAGGTAGAGGTTTTCAGCGGCCGCCGTTTTCCCGTGGAATCGGAAATGCGGGACCTTCTGCGCCGGGGGAGCAAGACCACCATTGTGATGCGGAATATCACCCTGGACCAGCCCATTGCGGACTCGGTGTTCAGCATGAGGAACCTTGAGAGATAATGAGGAATAAAGAGGGGGCGGTGATGAAGAAAGTATGCGGCTGCAGTTATACTGTTTTTTTCTTTTTGATGATAATGATCCTGACAAGCGTGATTCCGCTTTCCGCGCAGGACAGCGGCTTCAAGGTTTCCGGCATTCTGGACAGCAGTGTTACTGCGGGGGCGGGAACGGGGGATGCGCCGGACTTTTTTATTGGCATCGAAGAATATGCCAATCTGCGTATACAGGCTCGGATTCGGGATCGGGCAGTGTTTTACGGGGCCTTCAATTTTATCGCCGCCTCGGGGACATCCGCTCAAGCAGCATCGGCGATGGGGGCGCTGAACACCGCCGCCGGATGGGGGCTTGCGGGTTCGGCTTATGTTGCCGGAGAAAACTATATCGCCGCCATGGAACTGGAACGGCTCTACTTCAGGCTGAACGGGAAGTATATTGACGCTGAGGCGGGGCTTATGCGGCTGGCCTTTGGCTATGGTCAGGTATTCGGCCCCACCGACTTCCTCAACCCCCGCAATCCCCTGGTTCCTGATGCCCGTCCCCGGGCCATTCTGGGGGGAGCGCTGTATTATTACCCTGCGGATACCGGCAAGATTTTCGCCTTTGGAGCCGCCCCCAGAGACCCCTTTACCTCCAACGGAGGAGGTGCCCGTGTTGGGCTTTCCGGGGATTGGCATTGGGACAGGGCCAGCATCCAGGCCCTCTACGCCTTTGAAACACCCCATGACGAGGCAGATCAGGGCATCCACCGGATGGGGCTTTCCCTAAAGGCGGATGTAGAAGTGGGTATCACCGCAGATATGCTCTATACCTATAACAGGGAGGCGGGAACCGGCATTGAGGGGCTTGCCGCCGCCGCCGGTATCGATTATTCCTTTTGGGAGGGCCGTTTTTATGTTCTTGCAGAGTACCTTTACAGCGGTTCCGCCTCATCAACTTCAACAGATAACGGGAATTTGGGCGGTTTTTCCCGGCAAAACTACCTGTTTGCCCAAATTCTTTACCGTTTCAGCGAGTATACCAATGTCAGTTTAGGCTGCCTCTCCTCCTTTGATGATATTTCCTTTACCCCCATCCTAGGGGCATCCCATGAACTCTTCCAGGGCTTTAATCTGGACCTTTCCTGCCGCGTCCCCCTGGACCGGAGCGTGTTTCAGGACAACGGGGAGCGGGGAACCCTGGGACCCCTTCCGCCGGGCGCCGGTGAAGGCAGCCGCTTTGCGTTTACCCTCAAGGCCCGGCTTCGTTTTTAGCAGTTTTCCATTCTTGCCAAAACAGTTACCTTATAATAAGGTATAGGCAAGGAGTATCCCTTCATGGCCGGGAAAATAGTTTATGTGAATGTTGACGAGGGCGTAAAACGGGTAGCGAACAATGCCAAGCTCTACGTCACCCTGCTTAATAAATTCAAGGCCGATACGAACATGGGGCTTATTGAAGACCGCCTCGGAGCTTCTGATTTTGAAAAGGCTCAGGGAGCCGCCCATACCCTCAAGGGACTCGCCGCAAACCTTTCCCTCCTGGAACTGTTTGAAAAGGTCCGGGACCTGGAATCCCAAATAAAAGAAAAAGCCGTACCACCCGGCGCACTGGACGGAGTTAAATCGGCCTATGATGAAACCATAAAAAAAATTGACGAGGTCATTGCGAAATATGGGTGATGCCGGCAGGCTTCCGACTGTTCTGGTAGTTTGGGAAATTTCCCGGAGGAATCAATGAAAAAAATAATAGTATTACTAATATGTATCAGCTCAGGCGCATTTCTCTTCGGACAAACTGCTGAGGATTTTATAATCAACGACTGGGAACTTGAGGCCGGTGGAGATGTCGGCATCCCAAATAACATTACCGATATTGAGAGCGGCGCTTTTTCCGGCAATAAAAGCCTTGTTGTGGTAAACATCCCCTATGGCGTCACCCGTATCGGCGCCGGGGCTTTCCGGGGCTGTGAGGGCCTTACCATAGTAAACATAGAGTATGGCCTTATCATTATTGATGAGTATGCCTTTGCCTCCTGCAAAAACCTTGCAGCCATTTCCATTCCCGACAGTGTTACTTATATTGGGACCGGGGCCTTCTCCGGCTGCGTAAATTTGCGGGCGGTGAGCATGTCCCGGAAAACTCAGCTTGCCCCCGATGTGTTCCGGGGGGCGCCGGTTAGTATTTTGTATATTGATTAATACCTAAAGGCGCCAATATCAATTGAAAGGAAGGGGGCGATAGGCCTGGGTGAATAGCTGCCCGCCCCCGCCTTGAGCCTAAGGCCAAAGGTTTTTCCTATTCTGATGCCCGCGTTCAATGAAGCGTTCCAAATAAGATCGTTGAAAGAGAATTGCCGCCATTCAGCGGTGACAAGACCCGCAGCTCCCGAAACAGAAAAAACCAACTGTCCCCCCAGGACGGTTATGTTTTCCCAGGGCTCGAATTGCAGAATAAGTGATGCCGCCGCCTTATGCGCCCCACGGCTCTGAGCTCCTGAAAGGTGGGGAAAATACAGCCGGTCAAGGGCGCTAAAACCAAAAAGCGGATGGATACTGGTCCCCGCAAAGAGATTGGCGATAAAACTGAAACGGCGGTTCAGGGGGATTGCGGCGGAAAAATCGACAGAAACACTGTCGGACACAGAATCGGCTACCGCTGACCCTGCCGGTGGAAAGGGAAACGCCAGGGTGTTTTCCAGGTTGACGTATAAGCCCCGTGCGGCAAAAATTTGCGAATCAAGGGAGTTGAAACGGTAACCGGTGATAAAACAAAGCGCCGTCCTCCGCTCATCACCTGAACCGTCCGCCGGGATCGAAGGTATCGAACCTTCAAGCCGCGGTTCCCCTCCGGGAACAACATCCCCGGTAAAAATAACCGCAGGGCCAAGATTGAGGGTATTGGTATCGTTAAACCGTATTCCCAGGTTGATTTTTCCCAGAGCGCTCAGGATTGCCAGTTGCCGTATATCCTTGGGGCCAATGGTTAATTCCGAGGCGGCGCTTATAAACAGTTTTTGTGTCAGGGGCTGTAAATATAAAAGTTTCAGGGAGAATCCTGAGTCCATGCTTACAGCGCCGTCTTGTGTCAGAGGCTCTATAGTTTCAGGCTCCAGGGAAAGATAGTTTAGATATGACGCTCCCAACGATAACACCGAAAGCGGCCCGGTGAGTTCCCGGATTTGAAGATCTACCCCTGCGCTGAATACGGCGGCAAAATCCGATGAGATGGCGTTCTGATAGCTCCACCCCGCAAGGAGCAGGGTCTTTGCGGGATTATCAGGATACAGAACGAGTTCAAGGCAGCTCTCTCCCGTGCGTATATCCGTCCGGGCGATCACAAAACGGTAATGCCCGGTTTTGTAAATACTGTCGATAAAAACAGAAATAGTATTTTCTTCAAGGGGCTTTCCTGCTATCAGGCGGGAAAAGGATTTTTCAATATATCCTGTGTCAGAAGGCAGGGCTCCTGACATCACCAACCGTTGGGGCGCAATGGGCGGCAGTTCGGTGTACATCCTGCGGGGCGCATCCGCAATACGGGGCGGATGCGCGGCTTCAGGTGTGCCATAAATCTTTTCCCTAATCGCCAGCAGCTTTTCCCGGAAGTTTTCCCGATCAGCCGCCGCACGGGAATAAATTTCATGGGATTTTGGAAAATCAAGGAGGGAAAATTCTCTGACATCAGGAGTCAGAACCAGGTCCGCAAAGGCGTATTGGCCTTTGTTCGCGGCAGTGAAATACAGATCAACCAATTGGTTAGGGACGGCGAGGGGGGACAGGTCAAAATTTTCCGCATCAGGAAAAAGTTCAACCGCGATGATAATATCATAGCCCATTTCTTTAGCTTCGCGGACAGGCAGATTGTTCTTCGTACCGCCGTCTATGTAACGCTTACCGTCCATGATAAATGGCTCAAAAACCCCGGGCAGGCTCATGCTTGCGCGGATAGCCTCCGCCAGATCCCCCTGCCCGATCATTTCCAGTTTGCCTCCGGCTGTTTCTATTACCGCCGCCCTGAATGGAACGCTCAGATCATCAAAGCTGCTATACGAGGGAATCTTTACGGTAAGCGCCTTAAAAAGGGAGTATACCGCTTCGCCGGTAGAATATCCCCCACCAATATTGAAGGACAAACCGTTTTCAAGGCGAAAATTAAAGGGAAAATTTTGGACGCCAAGCTCGTCTTTAAAGGGAGAAACCGGCTTGTCCTGAAAAATCCCGGTCCAATCCAGATCAAACATGAGGTCTTTCATCATTTCCGGCGTATACCCGGCGGAATACAGGCCCCCCACAATCGCTCCCACGCTTGCGCCTATCACCATGTCGATAGGGATGCCCAGTTCTTCGATTAACTCCAGAACGGCAATATGGGCATATCCTTTCGCTCCCCCGCCGCCAAGGACGAGGGCGACCGACGGCCGGTCCGCCGCATAGGAGCCGGGACCCAAGCCCAATAAAAACATGAGGCTGATAACTGCCGCTATAACACTTTTTGGGGCCATTAGAGGTCCAGTGCCGGGACTTTCCATATTGTGGAGGTGGCGGGAGTCGAACCCGCGTCCTGGTACGCGAAACACAGGCGTCTACAAGTTTAGCCGCTTATTGAATTGTCGGGATGGGCTTGGCTAAGCGGCACGCGGCTCATCCGTATTCTGGGAATTTCTCGCCGCACACCGTCCGGACCCGATGCTTGACCAGCCTTGATTGCGTCGGGAAGCCGGCTCCTCAAGGCAGCGGAGCCGGGTCCCGCGCTCTACTGCTTACGCAGCGAAAGCGTAACTGTCGTTGTCGGCAGTTAAATTTTTGCCGAATCAGGAGATCGGCACTCCACCTGCAGCCTGTATCCCGAATCGCATCAGTCGAAACCGGTGCACCCCCCGGGCATCCTGAGGACAGGACCTCAAGATGAAAGATAACTATACCCTGCAAGGGGAGCGCCGGTCAATGACTCAAAACTAGAACTGCACCAGATCCTTGATCTTTACCGGAAGTCCGGAGGCGATTGATTTATTCGCGGCGACCCCTGTGAGGATTGAGTAGGCGCCGTCCACATGGGAGGCGGCCCGCTTGAACTTGTCCGGCGGAGGGTTGGCGCCGAAAATATCGTTCAGCATCACCGTGTCCCCGCCGCCATGGCCGCCCTTTACCTCATCAAAGCTTACTTCGTAGGGCTTGCCGAACATGGGCTTCACCGTGAGCTTCTTGCCCACCAGCGCACCCTCGTCGCCCTTTTCGCCCCCGGCGTTGATGTAGGACTTTTCCACCACGTTCACCTCAAGGCGGCCCTTGGAGCCGTTAAAGGCGATGTTGTACCCTTCCCATGGCATGTAGGCGTTAAGGGAGTAGCTCATCATCACATTGTTCTGATAACGGACCATCACCCCCATGGTATCCTCAATGGAAATATCTTCGGAAAATACGCTCCGGTCCCGGATATAACCGCTGTCCGCTTCCGCGTCCAGGTACAGGGCTTTAAGGGTCTCGTTTGCTTCCAGGTCAATGGCGAAGGGATCGCCCTTTGCCGCCGGATTCCCGTGGGCGCGGTAATAGAATTTCTCTACCCCCCGGCGCTCGGCGTTTTTCATGCCGTAAAAATTGAGATCCCCCAAGGCATAGACGGTTTCCGGTCGGCTGCCAATCCAGAAATTGACCAAATCAAAATGATGGGTGGCCTTATGCACCAAAAGGCCGCCTGAGTTCAGCTTGTTCCGGTGCCAGCGGCGGAAATAATCCGCGCCGTGCTGGGTGTTCAGCAGCCATTCAAAATGGATGGAGAATACTTCGCCGATGGTTCCATCCATCAGGATTTCCCGGATCTTGGTGTTGTGGGGGGCGTAGCGGTAATTAAAGGTTACCCGCAAATGCTTGCCGGTCCGTTTCTGGGTGTCAATTATCGCCTGTGCCTTTTTCTCGTCGATGGTCATGGGCTTTTCGCTGATCACATCGTAGCCCTTTTCCATGGACCGGATAATGTAATCGTGGTGGGTACGATCCACGCTGGTAACAATGACGGCATCGGGTTTTATTTCGTCCAGCATGGTCTCAAATTCGGTGTAAAAATAAGTCTTTGCCGGTGCGACCCCATATTTTTCGGTGAGCAGCTTGTTCGCATAATTCATGCGAGTCTGGGAAATGTCGCAGAAGGCCGCCATCTCCGCACTGTCCTTATAGGTGGTGGATATTGCCTCGTAATACATCCGGGCCCTTCCGCCGGTGCCAACCTGTACATACTTCTTCTTTGCCATGTTTTACTCCTTATAATAGGCGGCTGTGCCGCCATGTAAATTGGAAGGGTTCATACTTGAACCCACTACTCCCTTACTTCAAAAATTAACCGGGCATCGGATTTATCCAAAAAGCCCAGATCAAGACCTAATCCTTTTCCGCCGGGAATGCGGACCCGTCCGTCTTTTACTTTGAGGCCCCCGGGCACAGAATCCTCAACGCCTTTGAAATGCTTGTACTCGTGGTAATGCCCCGCATTGGGGATCACCGCCAGGTAAAGCAGGGTATTGTACGAAGGCCAGCCCCCGGAAACGTGGGGGGTTACCGGCTTACCTGCGGCCTCGGCCATCCGGGCCACCTTGATACACTGGATAAAGCCCCCGGTGTACTGGATGTCCGGCTGGAGTACCTGAGCCCCGTCATGTTCGATGAGCCAGGCGAAACGGCGGAGGCTCGTCTCCTGCTCCCCAAAGGCCAGGGGAATGTCCAGGCCGTCCGCTACCGCCTTGGTGTCCCAGAGGTCGTCGAAGGGGCAGGGCTCCTCGTAAAAGTAGGCGTTGATACCCTCGGCGATTTTACCGACCTCGATACCCTTGGCGGCGTCGAAGGAACCGTTGCCATCGGCGTGGATTATAAAATCATCCCCAAAATGTTTCCGTGCAAGATGAAGAATCCCCTCGGTACGGCCCGCGATGGAATCGGCGTTCCGGCTCATCCGGCCCCCCAGCTTAAACTTTATCGCCCGGACCCCGGTTTCGTCTACCCGCTTTTGGAGCACCTCAACCTCTTCCTCCGGGGTGGTGTGCCGGTTACCGCTGGCCACATACATTTCCAGCTCATCCCGGTATCGCTTTCCCTCGCCCAAAAGTTCGGTCACATTGCGGCCCGCTTTTTTCCCCAGCATATCCAGCAGGGCCGATTCGGTCCAGGCCACGGAACACCACCAGGGGAGGCCCTGCATCTTGTAGTTTAAGTCGTTGACAAAGGCTTCCCGAAAGATCTTCTCCATGTCCCGGGCATCCCGGCCCAGGAAGTAGGGGAGGAGCTTCTTCTGCAAGATCGGGTAAAAAATTTCCGCATTGGCGGCACAGGGGGCGATCCCCTCCTCCCCCTTCTTCCCCCGGACCCGGAGGAAATAGCCCCCCTTCCGTTCAATCAGGGCGAAAGAATCAATTAACACCGGCCCGTCAACCAGTCCGGCATTGATCACCGGCTGGTCCATAAGCTCCTGGAGCTGTGCAAAGGTAACCGGCCGGTGGGGCGTAAAATCAGCGTGAGGTTTGTACACGGTTTTTCTCCCCTTAACGCGGACTGGCTTTATAAGCCGCAGTATATTCCGCTTTAAGCTGATCACCACCGGCGGCCCGCCACCGGGCGACTTCCGCCTGATATGCTGCCAGGTCAATCTGCCCAAGCACATACTTCACACGGGCATCCGCAATGATATTACTCAAAGTATTACCCAGCTTCACGGCGGTGTCGGAAATATAGGTATCACTGATACTTAAAAAGCGCTTTCCGTTATAGTTGGCCATGGAGTCAAAGGTCGCCTGGGTTAAGGGATCGGAGAGACGTTCAGGGATGATTCTGGTAACGCCGAAGGGGCTTATTAGGGAAGCATCGGGGAAGTCGGTCTCCCGGAAAGCTTTGATCTGGGCATCGGTGGCAACCAGGTATCCGTTTTCAACGGTGTAGTGCTTATCCTTGATTCCCCGCCGCAGGGTCAGGATGGCGTCATCGGAACCGAGGGCATCAAAAAATTTCAACACCTCCTCAAGCCGGGCCTCGGTTTTGATCGAAGTTTTTGGAAACACAAAGCCGCCGTTAAACCCGATATGGGAACGGCTCACGACAGACCCGTCCGGTCCCTGGATCTGCTGGGTAAAGCCAATCCTGGCTTCGGGGAATATGGTGGAAACCCGTATCTGGGCATCAACCACATCGTTAATATCACTGAAAAACACCAGCCCCGCCCGGCCCTGTTCAAGGGGCAGGTACTCGTTGCGAAGTTCCACCACATCCTGGACCATGTAATTTTTGGCATAGGCTTCCCGGTAGAGGTCCAGGGATTTGTAGAAAGCCGGGTCTTCCGTCTCGTGTTTTGCGGTCTGTGTTGCCTCATCCCAATACCACTCCATCTGGCCGCCGAAATACACCGCCGTATCGGTAACTTTTGGCCAATTGGTACCCTTCATAGAAAGGCCGACCGTATCCCGCTTGCCGTTGCCGTCAGGGTCACGTTCCGAAAAAGCTACCATGATGTTCCATATATCTTCAATGTTTTTCGGTTCCGCCAGTCCCAGCTTTTCGAGCCAGTCTGTCCGGTACAGCACACCGGCCTGTACCAGTTCCCGCTCAATGGGAAGGGCGTAACTCTTACCCTCAATCCTGGCATTGACGAGCCGGTCTTTGCTTAACTTCGCCAGTCCCGGCCACGCGGGGTTGTTCAGGTATTTGTCCACTTCCCAGAACATCCCGTCCCGGACGGCGCTTACCACATTGGCGGGCCGTATGTTCCCCCGGACCACCACCGTATCGGGCAGGTCATTGGCCGCAATCTGCATCCCCAGGGTATCCATGTAGACCGGTGTGGGATACCAGGAAATCTGAATATCCGCCTTGAGGGTATTCCTCAAATACTGCATCAGATCGCTGGTATCACGGGGCGGCTCAGGCTGATTGAAATTCGCCATCATCGTCAGCTTGTGCCGGGGGCCATCGTCCTTTGCTGCGGAGGTTCCCGATTTTCCGCAGGAAAACAGGGACAGAGCCAGAACCAGGGAAACCGCCGCCAGCGCCGGTTTCATCTTTAGAACTTTCATAAACTTTCCTCCTCAAAAAAATTAAGACATTAACCTTTTATCGATCCCGCCATCACACCCTTGATAAAGTATTTTTGCAGGAAAGGATAAACACAGAGAATGGGAAATGTGGAAAATATAATAGCCGCCATCTTCACCCCCTGGGGAGGAATCAGAAAGGATTCACCCATCATGGAGGAGTCCCCCATGCCGCCCTGGGAGAGGATCACTATCTGACGCAGCAATATCTGGATGGTCCACTTGCTGGAGTTTCGGATGTAGAGCAGCACATTCATAAAACTGTTCCAGTGGGCCACTGCGTAGAAGAGCGTAAAGGTGGCGATGGCCGGCATGGACAGGGGGACTACGATACGAATAAGGATACTCAAATCGTTGGCCCCGTCCAGCTTTGCCGATTCCTCAAGACTTGCCGGAACTTCCTGAAAAAAGTTTTTCATCAAAATCAGGTTAAACGCATTGATCGCCGTGGGGATAATCAGGGCCGCCCATGAATTGAGGAGCCCCACGCCCCGGACCACCAGGTAGGTGGGGATCATTCCGCCGTTAAATAACATGGTGAAGGTAACATAGAACATAATCGCCGCCCGGCCCATGATGCGCCGGTGCGCCAGGGGCCAGGCCATCAATATGGTCATGACGATATTAACGGTGGTCCCCACTATCGTAATGTAAATCGTCACCAGGAGCGCCCGCGGCATGGTGGGGGTGGACAGGATGTACCGGTAGGAATCAAAGGTCGGCTCCCGGGGCCAGAGCAGCAGAGGATTCAGGGCGTTTTCCCGTGCCGAAGCCAGAGAACCGGCCAGGATACTGTAAAAGGGGATCAGCGTCACCATGGCGAACAGGAACAGGATCAGGTGAATTGCCGCATCGGCCGCATAGGAACCCAGGGACTTGTTTTTTACCATGTTAAAAAATCCCCTCTTCCCCGGCTTTTTTGGCGATCCGGTCGGCGCTTATCACCAGGAGGAACCCCACCGCCGACTTGAAAAGACCCACCGTGGTGGCATAACTGAGTTGTCCGTTGGTGATTCCCGTGTCAAATACATAGGTATCGAACACGTCTCCTACCGAGCGGTTCAGCTCGTTGAGCATGTTGTATATCTGATCAAAACTGGAATCTATGATACTGCCGAGCCGGAGAATAAACATGGTGATGATCACCGGCTTTATCGACGGCAGGGTGATGTGCCAAAGCTGCTGGAGCCGGTTTGCCCCGTCGATGCGGGCCGCTTCGTACTGTTCCATATCAACCCCGCTCAGGGCGGCAAGGTAGATGATCGTACCCCAGCCGGTCTCCTTCCACATGGACTGCCCCACGATCATGGGGCGGAACATATTTGCGCTGGAGAGAAAATTCACCGGCTGAAATCCCAAGGCCTTGATGCTTTCATTCACAATGCCCCCGGCGGTGGTGAACATAACGTAGGAGAGCCCCGCCACCACCACCCAGGACAGAAAGTGGGGCAGGTACGTAACGGTCTGTACGAATTTCTTGAAATACCTATTACGAACTTCGTTCAAAAGGATGGCAAAGAGAATCGGTGTAGGAAAATTAAAAAGAATGTTGAGTACGGACAGGGTCAGGGTATTGGAAAAAAGGGTAACGAAGGTCGAGTCGCTGAAGAACCGCCTAAAGTGCTCAAATCCTACCCATTTACTGCCGAAAAAACCAAGAAAAGGCCGGTACTCTTTAAATGCCAAAGTCAGCCCGAACATGGGGCCGTATTTGAATATCGTAAAAAACAAAAGGCCCGGTATCAGCATGGCATAGAGCCACCGGTCCTTTAAAAAATTGGCCCTTATCTGCTGCCCGCGGGATTTAGACATTGTTTTTTCAGCGTATCCCTGATGCATACCTTCCTCCTTATCCCTTTATCGATCCCGCAAGAACGCCCTTGGTAAAATATTTTTGCAGGAACGGATATACTATCAAAATGGGAAGCGTAGAAAACATGATAGCCGCCATCTTTACCCCCTGGGGCGGGATAACAAAATTTTCACCCACCGAGGCGGCATCCCCAATCCCGCCCTGAGAGAGGATGACGATCTGCCGCAGCAATATCTGGATGTTCCATTTTTTCGGATCGTTGATATAGAGCAGCACATTCATAAAACTGTTCCAGTGGCCCACCGCATAAAACAGGGTAAAGGTAGCAATGGCCGGCAGGGACAGGGGAATAACAATCCGTATAAGTATAAAAAGATCGTTATACCCGTCCATTTTGGCGGATTCCTCAAGGCTTGCGGGAATGCTCTGGAAAAAGTTTTTCATTAAAATCAGGTTAAAGGCGTTTATCAGCGAAGGAATTATCAGGGCGCTGAATGAATTGAGGAGCCCCGTGGCCCGCACAATAAAATAATTGGGGATCATCCCCCCGGAAAATATCATGGTAAAGGTGATGAGGAACATCAGTGTCGAGCGGCCTTTGAGGCTTTTGTGGGCTAAGGGCCACGCCATAAGGGTGGTCATGGCAATATTGGCGGCGGTTCCTATCACGGTAATATATATGGAAACCATGAGCGCCCTCGGCATGGTTGCCGATGAGATCATATACCGGTAGGCGTCCAGGGTCGGTTCCATGGGCCAGAGGATAAAGGGATTCAGGGCATTCTCCCGCGCAGATGCCAGGGAGCCTACCAATATATTGTAGAAGGGCAACAGGGTAACCAGGGCAAATAAAGTCAGGATAGTGTAAATAATGATATCCGCTATCCGGGAAGAAACAGATTTCGTTTTCATTGATTTCATTACAGGATACCCTCTTCCCCGGCCTTCTTTGCCAGCCGGTCGGTGCCCAGCACCAGAATGAGCCCGATGACGGATTTAAAAACCCCCACGGCGGTAGAATAACTAAGTTGTCCCATATTGATACCGAAGCGGTACACATAGGTATCGAATACTTCACCAACGCTGCGGTTCATCTCGTTCAGCATATTGTATATCTGATCGAAACCAGTATCCAGAATATTGCCGAGCCGCAGGATGAACATGGTGATGATAACCACTTTTATTGAGGGTAGGGTGATATGCCATAATTGCTGGAGGCGGTTTGCGCCGTCTATCCGGGCCGCCTCGTACTGTTCCACATCGACGCCGCTCAGGGCCGCAAGATACACGATGGTCCCCCAGCCGGTTTCCCGCCACATGGCCTGTCCCACAATCATGGGCCGGAACAGTTTTTCGCTGGACAAAAAATTAATCGGTGGAAAACCCAGGGCTTTGATTCCCTCATTGATGATGCCGCCCTCGGTGGTGAACATCACATAAGAAAGCCCCGCAACAACCACCCATGACATAAAGTGGGGCAGATAGGTAACGGTTTGTACGATTTTTAAAAAATATTTGTTGCGGACCTCGTTGAGGAGGAGGGCAAAGATAATCGGCACCGGAAAATTAATCACGAGGTTAAGGAGCGATAAAATCAGGGTATTGGAAAAGAGCTGCATAAAGGCGCGGTCGGTAAAGAAGCGCTCAAAATTTTCAAGCCCTACCCAGGCGCTGCCGAAAAAGCCCAGAAAGGGCCGGTAATTTTTAAAGGCCAGGGTGATGCCCCACATGGGACCGTATTTATAAATGACAAAATAAATGATCCCCGGAAGCAGCATCAGGTAGAGCCACCGGTCCTTGTAGAAAGCTGATCTGCTGAACGGTTTTTTCGCAACCGAAGGACGCGCCATTAAATACTCCCCTTAAAGTTGCGGACCGGAACTGATCCGGTCCGCAACAGTAATACTGCGGACAGTAGTCCGCTGTTATTTATTCGGATCCGCTTTATAGGCTGCGGTAAGTTCCGCAGCAACCTTGTCGCCGCCTGCGGCCTTCCATTGGGTGACAGCCGCCCGCCAGCCCGCAAGATCAATCTGGCCCAGCACGTACTTCATCCGGGCATCCGTCAGTATATCCGAAAGGCCGGAACCCAGTTTTACCGCAGTCTCGGAGATGTAGATGTTACTGTAATTGGGGTACAGCTTCCCGTCATAGCCATCCACAGCATCGTTGATCGCCTGCTGCAGGGGATCGCTGGTCAGTTCCGGAATCGGCTTGGTCACATAGTAGGGGGTGATCTGATCGGCGTCGGGGAAATCAACTTCCCGGAACCGCTTGGTCTGATCTGCGGTAAAGGAAAGCTTGCCGTTCTGGATGGAGTAGGTCTCCCCTTCAAAACCCCGGCGCATGACCAGGATATTTTTGTCGGTTCCCAGAAGATCAAAGAATTTTATGATCCGGTCCAGTTCCGCTTCGGTCTTGATGGAAGTCCGGGGGAACATGAGGGCGCCGGTATAACCGATATAGGCCTTCATCCCCACAACCCCGTTGGGGGCGGTAATTTTGTGGGCAAATCCCACCGTGGCATTCGGGAAAACCGAGTTGAGCTTGGTCCGGGCGTCAATGATATCCGTAAAGGCATCGGTAAACACAAAACCCGCCCGACCCTGCTGGAAGGGGACGTATTCATCGTTGTTTTCCACCAGATTACTGATGATATAGCCCTTGGCAAACACGTCCCGGTACCAGTTCAGAGCTTTCTCATAGGAGGGATTATCCACTTCATTGTGGATGGTCCCGTCATCGGCGAGGTACCACTCGGCCTGCCCGCCGTAATAGATGCTCACATTGGTGGTGTAGATATTCAGGTTCCGGCCCTTCATGGAAATGCCGGTGGTGTCGTTTTTACCGTTGCCGTCGGGGTCCCGCTCGGTAAAGGCTTTGATAACAGCGTAGATTTCATCAATTGTGGTGGGGGTTTTAAGCCCCAGCTTGTCCATCCAGTCCTGGCGGAAATACATGCAGGAGCGCACGATGTCCCGTTCCTTGGGGAGGGCGTATATCTTGCCGTCGATTTTGAGGTTGTTCAGCCGGATGTCCCCCAGCCGGTCAAGTCCGGGATAGGCCGGATTGTTGAGGTACTTGTCCAGGGGCCAGAAAAGGCCGTCCCGCACGGACTGGACGATGAGGCCGTCCTTGGGGGAGCGCGCCACGATGACGTGGGGCAGATCCGCAGCGGCCAACTGTGCGGCAAGTTTGTCGGTATACGCCGAAGTAGGAACCCAGGTAAAATCCACATCCGCCTTGAGTTCGTTCTTCCAGTACTGAATCATCCTGGTTGAATCTTTTGGCGGCTCAGGCTGGTTGAAGTTTGCCATAAAGCCGAATTTGAATCCGTCAGCGGCGCTTTGGTCGGCCTTTTGACCTCCCCCGGCCGCGAACAGATTCCCGGTGATGCCTACCATGATCAGGATAAGCGCCCATTTTGAAAATTTCATATACTCCTCCTGTAAAAACATGTCAATTCCAATAATTAAAATTGATATTCACTATTATAAAGGAAAAGTTTATGAAAAGTTACGCTTGCTTTTTGGATTATTCCGTACATCTGAAGCAGTTCCAAAATGTCAGATTTTGGAACCAGCTCATCTATTTTTCAAAGAAAAAGCCAAGGGCCTTTTTTATCGAGGCATCCCAGAAATCCCAGTCATGAACCCCGGTCCATTCCTGATATTCGTGTTCATAGCCCTGTTCTTTAAGAAGCGCGGAAAGGCGGCGGTTTTGGTCCAGCCTGACATCTTCCAGACCGCAGGTGATCATGAGCCGGGGGCGTTGGGGGGCGCGGGCCGCAGTACCGGCAATCTCAAAAAGATCCTCCCCGGCCATGGGTTCCGGGTTTACCCCAAAGACTCCCTGGAGGCTGCGGTAACTTAGGCTGGTCTTGGGGGTCTCCTCAAGCCGCCAGCGTATGTCGGTGACTGCGGAAAAGGCGGCGCAGCCCGCATATTGATCGGGATAGTTAAAGGCGCATTTCAGGGTGCCGTAACCGCCCATGGAAAGCCCGGCGATCCAGGTTTTTTCGGGAGCCTGTTCAATATGGAACATTCTGCTGCAGAGTTCCGGCAGTTCTTTGGTTATATAGCTGAAGTATGAGCCGCCAAAACGTTTGTCGGTATAAAAAGTACGCCCCGCTTCGGGCATGATCACCGCGATATCGTATTTGCTTACGTAATGTTCAAGGCCGGTATAGCGCATCCAGGCCTGGGCGCTCTGACCCCGGCCGTGGAGCAGGTACAGGACCCCTTGGCAATCGGGCTTATGGGGTTTGTCATGGGGAAGGATGACGGCAAGGGAAGTATCGATCTGAATTGATTCGGATTTTAACTCGCATTGTATGAAGGCCATGCTGAATTATAGGCGATCCTGAGTGTTTTGCTCAACAGGATTAATTCCTCCAAAAAAGCGGCGTTTTGCATTTTTTTACTTGATTTATCCCAAAAGGCGGGGTAGGGTAATCATTATGGAAGCAACAGAGTCTGTCTTGAGCGAAGATGAAGAGTGTTTGATCGGAAAAGTTGAAGCGTGGCTGGCGGAAAAGAACCCTGGGGAAATTCAGGCGATGCGGGACCGTATCCGGTGTCTCCGGGGCCTGGGGGAGGCGGTTTTCCGCTATCCTTCGGTCCGGGAATCCCATGTTTTGCGGGGCGAAGCCCGTGACGGGGATAAACTCATCGAATCCATCTGCGCCTTTTCCGGATCTTCCCGCTTGCTTCATCTCCCTACTAAAGTCGTGGCTGCCCGCAGTTTTCTGGTGGCCAAATTCCATGCTTTTTCAATGCTTGCCCTCCTGGTTGGGGAGAATACCGAATATTACAAACCCCTGCGGCGTATCCTTTTCTCGGTCATCAGCATCCTGATAACCGCAGAGGTCTACTTTTCCTGTCTGGGAGACAGCGCCTTTCCCGGGAACCTTAAGCTGAAGATAGCCAACGACCTTGTTTCCCTCTGGGACAGTGGTACGGACTCCCGTGCCATCCGTCATTTGCCGACCCTGGAGGCGCTCTGGACCGCCCGTGAATCGGCGCCCCCCAGCTTCGGCACCATGGACGGTAACAGCGAACTTTTACGGATCACCATTGATATGGGGGATGACTGGCAGGATTTCCTGGTGGAGGAATCTACCAGTGACGAGGCTACCTGGGCGCTGGAAGAATTTCTTTTCAGCCTTTCCTACGAAGAACTTCAGGAGGTCCGGTCCCGGCTTATCCGTTTTGGAATCCCCGCAGTGAATTACGACGAGATTCGTTCCTACCTGGGCAGCAAGTCCTTTTACACTATGGTGAAGGGGGGGGATATCAAAGACATCTATAACTTTTATATTGACCGCCGGGACGCCGCCTTCTTCCGTAAACGGACCGGCGCTCCCGGTCCCGTCCACACCCTGGAAGAGCTTTACCTTAAATACCGGATTATCCTGGAGCAGGGCTAACCGCCCCTATTGCTTCTCGTATTCCTGTATCTCGTTATTGAGACATTCTAACCTGACGCCCGCCTGTTCAAACATGGATTCCGAATCTTCCGCGTCATGGTAGCGGCGCTGGCAGACCACCCGGACAATGCCGCAGTTGATGATCAGCATGGCGCAGGTCCGGCAGGGGGTCATCCGGCAATAGAGGGTGGCCCCTTCGATGGAGATGCCCCGCTTGGCGGCCTGGCAGATGGCGTTCTGTTCCGCATGGACCGTCCGCACACAGTGGGTGGTGACGGAACCGTCCTCGTGGAGCATTTTTTTGAACTGGTGCCCGGCTTCGTCGCAGTGGGGCAGCCCGGCGGGAGCCCCCACGTAGCCGGTCACCAGGAGCTGGTTTTCCCGTGCGATGACGCAGCCCGAACGGCCCCGGTCACAGGTGGCCCGTTTGGAAATGGCGTCGCAGACTTCCATAAAGTATTCATCCCAACTGGGCCTTTTGTATGCCGCCATTTCATCCCCCGTATGAGCGAAGTATGGGGCTTTTTTTGTCCTTTCTCAAGACTGTTTTTGTGCCAGGTCACGGAGCATCCCCGTATAGGTGCGGCTTTCGATACGGTCTTTTGGGATGCCCAGGCTGTCGAGCAGGGAGAGGAGCCGGTTCCGCCCTGCGCTTACGGTTTTTTCATCGTTGTTATTGGTGATGATCTCCGGTTCGATAAACCAACCCAGCCCTTCAACTTCGGAAAGCTCCGCCCGGACAGGCGGTTCTCCGGGTAGGGTACAGTTCCAGGCCCAGCCTTTTTTCCTTTTGATGTCAAGCGGACTTAAACCGAAGCGTTCCAGCAGTTCCTCAAAGACCTTGCCGTCAGAAACCTCGAATTCCCGTTCATCGTTTACTTCGATGCCGTCTAAAATCTCTTTGACCTTGTAGGTAACCGGGACCCGTTCGGAACTGCGGCCATCGGCGTCAATATTCTGTTCCCGGCGCACCCTGACACCAGATTGGGGGATTGACCCGGTCCCCGGTACGGATAAAATCCAGTAGGTATCGTTTTTTTCATAAGCGCATTCGTATTCACCCAGGGTGTTGAGCCGTTCTTTCAGATTGAGGGGATCATCAACCCAGGCTTTTAGTTCAATTTCAAAGGCCATATTATTATTAATAGTAGTATATTATAATTATCTTTGTTAATACATAAAAAAGTATTGTGCATTATAAAAAATCGGAATATATAATTCTATAGTAAGATAAATAAAAAAGGCATATCTACCGATAATGAATAAATATGAACCATCGAAATGGTATTTTCTTTGTTTTCTTCCTCTGCGCCCTTTGTGTCTTTCCACAGGATGCGGTTCATGTGGTGGAGAAGGGGGATACGATCTATTCCATAGCCCGTTCTTTCAGGGTAGCTCCCGAGGAACTTATGCAGTTTAACGGCATCGTCGATGCTTCAAAGCTCCAGGTAGGCCGGCAGTTGCGGATTCCGGGTGCTTCTGCGGGGAGTGTTACCTCGGTTAGCGCCGCCCCGGCGGTGACCTATACTGAACACCGGGTGGTAAAAAACGAAACCCTGTACAGTATCGCCCGGAACAACGGCATTACCCTTGCAGCCCTGCGGAGCGCCAATAATTTTTCCCAGGACCATGTGCTCCGGGAAGGGGAGCGCATCCGCATACCGACCGCCGGTATCGGCGGGGCCAACGGGACGAGTACAACCACGGCTGTCGGGACCGCACCGCCGCAAACGGCGCCCACTACGACTGCGCCCGCCGGACAGCCGCAAGCGGTTCCTGCCAGACCGGCGGCAGTTCCCGTGCCTGAACCCCGGTCTACTGCGGCAAAGACAATGGATTCTTCCCTGCGCTGGCCCGTTGCGGCAAAAGAAGTTGCCTATATGACGGGGAAATTGTCCGGAGTGGTGGTGACCGGCGAAAGGTCCGAATCCGTCAAGAGCCTTACCCAGGGAACGGTGGTGTCCGCAGGGCCCTACCGCGGTTTTGGAAGGGTGGCGATAATTCAGGTTACAGGAGGTTATTTGTACGTATACGGCGGCTGTGAAAGTTTGACCGTCAAGGAAGGGGACCGGGTAGGACCTGGGACAGAGCTTGGAAAGCTGGGAATTGATGCGGTTTCACAGAAGCCTCAGCTTTTCTTCATGGTGTACCGGAACAATACCCCCATGGACCCCTCCAAAGCACCCCGTGCGTAGGGAAAAACCATCACTTCCATTTAAAGATGAAATTCCTTACGAATTATCAAAAAAAATAGAAAAAAAGTTGAGAAGGTGGTATGATGTCAGCAAGCGTAAGGCGGAATAGCAAAAAGGGAACGGTGCTTCATCTTATGAATGACGGGGGAAACGACAGGATCGGGAAATCTCAAACCTCAAAGAATTCCAAAAAACCAAAACCGGTCAAAGAAACGGACCCCCTTGCCCTGTATTTCAAGCAGATTTCAAAATTTCCCCTCCTTTCTGTTCAGGAAGAACAGAGCATCGGCGAGCGGATCGTCGGAATCAGGAACACCATCAGGGAACTTGAAGAATCCTTCAGGGAAGATACCGAGAACCCCGGCTATAAAAAAGAAAGGGCCGACCTGGACAAATCCCTGCTTCTCCATAAAAACAGAATGATCAATTCCAACCTCCGTCTGGTGGTCTCCATCGCGAAAAATTACCAGCACCGGGGCCTGTCCCTGCTGGATCTTATTGATGAAGGGAACATCGGCCTCATTGAGGCAGTGGAACGTTTTGACTATACCCGTGGCTGCCGCTTTTCCACCTACGGTACCTGGTGGATTCGCCAGGCCATCATCAAGAGCATTGCCGACAAGGGCCGGGTCATCCGTATCCCCATCCACATGCTCAACACCATCAAGAAATGCTATTTTGTGGCCAAACAGCTCACCCAGGATCTGGGCCGTGACCCCAGCGACGAAGAACTTTCCGAATATTTGGGGGTAAGCGTTTCCAAGGTAAAAGAAATAGTAAAACTGTCACAGGAAACCACCAGCCTTGACACCGTCGTTGACGATGGCAACCTTACCCGGCTTGCGGACCTTATCAAGGACGACACCCAGGTTGAACCCTTCGAGATGGTCTTTTCCTTGACCCTCCAGGAAACCATGGGTGACATCCTTTCCCAGCTTTCCGAACGGGAGATGAAGATCATCCAGCTCCGTTTTGGCCTCGCAGGCGAAGGCCCCCTCACCCTGGAAGAAACAGGAAAACTGTTGGGCATTACCCGTGAGCGGGTCCGCCAGATTCAGGAAAAGGCCACATTTAAACTGCGGAGTCTCAGGGAACTCCGCGAATTGCGGACGACTCCATAAACCTCTTGACGCATATCCCCGCCCGGTCTATTCTGGTCCCTTTCATTGGGGGAATCATGATTGAGCTGCGGGACATAGGGAAAACTTTCCGGGTGGCGAAGCGGAATAAAGGGGCGGCTGCGGCGTTCCGCTCCCTTTTTCACCGGCAATATGATGATATCCATGCCCTGGATGGGATTTCCTTCAAGGTAGCGGAAGGGGAGATCGCGGGCTTTATCGGCCCCAACGGGGCGGGGAAGTCCACGGCGATCAAGATCATGAGCGGCATCCTGGTTCCCGATGCGGGGACGTGTACGGTCAACGGCGTTGTCCCATGGAAAAACCGTCCCCGTTACGTGGGCCGCATCGGGGTGGTGTTCGGCCAGCGGACCCAGCTCTGGTGGGATGTGCCGGTGATCGATTCCTTTGAGCTTCTCCGGGATATTTATAAGACTTCTGAAGATACATTTCGTGAAAACCTTGCGGAACTTTCTGAAGTGCTGGAACTGGGGCCCCTCCTGAAAACGCCGCTGCGTCAGCTCAGCCTGGGCCAGCGGATGCGGTGTGAAATTGCCGCAAGCCTCCTCCACAGTCCCGAAGTCCTCTTTCTGGATGAGCCCACCATCGGCCTTGACGCGGTGTCGAAACTTGCGGTGCGCCGCTTCATCACCCATCTTAATAAAACCAAGGGCATCACGGTGATCCTCACTTCCCACGATATGAATGACATTGAGGCACTGACGGACCGGATCATCCTGATCGGCAAGGGGAATATTCTTTACGATGGATCACTGGACACGATAAAGGAACGTTACAAAGATCCTGCGGGCGGCGGCGAGGTCCGCCACATTGAAGAGATCATTGCGTCGCTGTATCAGGAAGAGGGGGCGCTGTGAACGCAAAGCCCAATTTTGCGCCCTACTTCGGCATTTTCAGGATACGGCTTATCGCGGGGATGCAGTACCGGGCGGCGGCCTGGGCGGGGATCGCCACGCAGTTTTTCTGGGGCGGCATTGAGCTTTTGGTGTACGCCGCCTTTTACCGCAGCGGTATAGAACCCATGCCCTACCCGCAGCTTGCGGACCTTGTCTGGATGCGCCAAGCCTTTCTCGCCCTGGTGATGCTCTGGGCCCAGGACGGTGAGCTTCTGGAAACGGTGTCTTCAGGCAATGTGGCCTATGAGCTTTGCCGGCCATTCAGCCTGTACAGTTTCTGGTTTGCCCGACTTTTGGCCTTCCGTATTTCCCGGACAATAATGCGCTGTGTCCCCATTTTTGTCATCGCCTTTTTTCTCCCCGAACCTTACCGCTTCCACCTGCCCCCGGATTTAACAGCCTTACTGCTTTTTGTTCCCGCCATTGTACTCGCAGCATTGCTGGTTGTGACCCTCTCGATGTACATCTACCTTCTCACCTTTATTACCCTTGATTCTTTGGGGTCCCGTCTTATCTTTGGGGTTACGGCGGAGTTCCTCATGGGAGCCCTTATCCCCATACCCTTCATGCCCGCGGCATTACAGCGTTTTCTGAATTTTCTCCCATTCCGGTACATGGCGGATTTTCCCTTCCGGGTATACAGCGGCAGTATTACTGCGGGGGATGCCGTTGCCGGTATCGGGATACAGTGTTTCTGGATCATTCTTCTGGCCGCCGGGGGGCTTTGGGGATTTCATTCGATTCAGAAACGTATCGTGGTGCAGGGAGGCTGATGAAATGCTCTACACAAAATATATTAAGATGAATTTAAAGGCCGTCCTTGAATACCGGCTTTCCGCATGGCTTTTGGGAATCGCACAGTTCCTCACGTCCTTCTTCTGGTTTATCAGCCTGTACCTGCTTTTCAGGCGTTTCGGCAGCATTGAAGGCTGGTCCTTTACCGAGGTGGCGCTCTGCTTTGCCGTCACCAACAGCGCCTTTGCCCTTTCCGAGTGCTTTGCACGGGGTTTTGACATCTTTTCCCGCATGATCATCCGGGGCGATTTCGATCGTGTGTTGCTGCGCCCCCGCAGCGCCGTGTTACAGATCATGGGTTCAGGATTTGAGATAACCCGCGCAGGAAAACTGTTGCAGGGAATACTTGTACTCATTCTGGTGATGCCCCGAATGGACATCATCTGGACCCTTGATAAGATAGTAACACTACTCTTTATGATCATCGGCGGCACGGCGGTTTTTACCGGGGTCTTTATTCTTGGGGCCACGGTCTGCTTTTTCACGGTGGAGGGCCTTGAGTTCATCAACATCTTTACAGACGGCGGCCGGGAGCTTGCCTCCTACCCGCTGCCTATTTACGGAAAATGGGTGCAGCGTTTCTTTACCTTTATTATTCCCTTCGGCTGCGTCAATTATTTACCACTGATGTATTTGACAGGCAGGGCGATACAGCACCCGGTTCTCTATATGCTTACTCCCCTGTTAGGAATACTGTTTATTGGGCCATGCCTGCTGGTGTGGAAACTCGGAGTGCGGCATTATGCTTCAACCGGTTCCTAAAATAAATTTTTCAGATACGTTGAGAACCATGGAACGTAGGTTACCAGTATTACTACTGTGAGCTGGATCAGTAAAAACGGAAACACATAACGGCAGATATCCACAAAGGATTTTTTGAACCGGTAGGAGGCCAGGAACAGGTTGAGCCCCACCGGCGGGGTGAGGAAACCCACTTCAAGATTTACAATAAAGATGATGCCAAGATGCACCGGGTCAACGCCGTAGGCAAGACCCAGGGGGACGATCAGGGGCAGCACGATGAGAATGGCGGAGAAGATGTCCATCAGGCAGCCCACTACCAAAAGGGTCAGGTTGAGGAGCAGGAGGAATACGTATTTGGACTGTATGGTCCGCTGCATCCATTCGGCGAGGTTCGCCGGGGCGTTGGTGTCGATGATGTAGAACGACAGGGATTGTGAAAGACCGAGGATAGCCAGCACCCCGCCGATGATGGGGACCGCTTTCATGAACACTGCGGGGATTTGGTTAAATTTGATATCCTGGTGTATGATTACCTCGACAATGAAAATATACAGTACCGCTGCGGCGCCGATTTCCACCGTGGAAAGGAACCCCGTAAAGTAACTTATGATAAGAAAAAAGGGAAGGAGGATTTCCAGAATCGAACCTTTAAAAGAGGAGAGCGCCCTGCGAAGATGAAAGGGTTCAACGGGGATTTTTATTTTTACCGAAGCGATTATCCCAAAGATGATCACCGCAATGACCAGAATAACGCCGGGGATGAATCCCCCCAGAAACATATCAATAATGCTTATCTTTTCGGAATTTCCCAGGTAACTCAGTGATGTTGATAAATTGGCCCATACCAAAATCAGAGGAAGGCTTGGCGGGAAGAGGAGCCCGATGCTGCCCACGGAGGTGAGAAGGCCGATGGAAAATTTTTCAGAGTATTTGCTGTGCTCAGAAAGGATTGAAAAAAGGATGCCCCCCAACGCCAGAATCGTGACCCCCGACGCGCCGGTAAACGAAGTAAAGAAGGCGCAGATGATCACTGTGGCGATGATCATCCCTCCGGGAATCCAGCTAAAGAGGCTGCGAAAAGTAGTGACCAGCCGTTCCCCGGCCCTGCTTTCGGAAAGGAAAAATCCCACCAGGGTAAAGAGGGGAATCGCAATAATACTGTCACTGGTAAGGGCGGAATAAATATCCGTGGATACAATATCTACCGAGCTCCCGGCGGCCTCCAGCAGGAGCAACACGAGGCCGCCCATCACCACAAAGAGGGGAGTCCCCGCAAGGGCGGACACCAGAAGAAAAACCACCGCCGGGGCTTTTATGTACCAGGCAATATCATAGAAGCTCTCCGTCAGATTATAGGCCCATTCGGGAAGATCGTATTCCCACAAGAATTTGGTGATCGAGGGGAAGGAGCAAACAATTCCCAACAGCAATACCAATACGGGAAAGATCCGCTTCCAGCCGGAAAGGCCGGTGCGGCGGGCAAAGCGGAGGGCGATGATGCCGTAACCCAGGGGGAGAACAAGCGCAAATATCCGGTCGGGCACAAAGCCGACGAGCCGCCCCGTAAGGCCGATTCTGATAAACGCAGGGCCTGACAATGCGAGTATCGTCACAATAAAAGCTGACAGCAGGTTAGTAAAAACCCGGAGCTTTTGCTTTATTTTTTCGCTTGAGAAATACTGCACCAGCGCAATGGAAAGGTGGGCTTCGTTCCGGGTAGTGATCATCCCCGCGAACATCCCCGCCCAAAGAAGCAGATGGGTGATGACGCTTGAGGAGCCGGGAATCCCCATGTTGATATCGGACAACCCCCGGATACTCCGTGAAAGCACTTCCCAAAGGGGCAGCAGCGCCAGACCGGCAAGGGAGAAAATGCAGAATCCGTTTTCGATGCTATAAAGGATTGCTTTTATGTGGGACTGTTTTTCCGGCCCCTGAAGTTTCTGCTCTTCTCCTGCCATCGTTTAACGGCCCTGCCGGTAGTTCTGTAAAATTACCTGAATCCTGTCGTACATGTTTTTATTGAAAACATTCCGGTTGACCAAATCCGGGATATACCGCTGCAAATCCCGGTACCATTCCTGTTCCTGTGCGGGGCTCGGTACATTTACGATAAGTCCGTCCTGCCGCATGGCAATTACGGCGTCATCCTCGCTTTTCTGAAAGGAATTTTCAATATCCTCTCCCGCCTTGAGGCATATTTCCCGGAGCGGGGCCCGATACTTTTCGGGGATCCTTGCCCAGGCATTCTTGCTCATCAGAATTCCTCCCATGAAGGGGGCAAGGTTTACGGAGTTCATATTTTTTGCTACCCGGTAAAGCTGATACGCGGAGATCGCGACAGGACTATAGTACACTGCGTCAATCATGCCGCTGTTGAGCTTTTGGGGTATGTCGGTATAGGTCGCCGGAACCAGATTAAATCCCATGGAACGGAATGCGTCCGTCAGTTCCTGTTCATCAGGATTGGTTCCCAGCTTGAGACGCCGCAAATCGTCGGGGGTATACACCGGAGACCGGGAAAATATTTTTACCCACCCCGCTTTTACCCAGACCATGTTGACATAGCCTTCCTGTTCAATGCGGGAATTCAGAAGGGGCCGCACCTCATTCAGGACCGCATCCATTTCGTCATTGTTTTGGATTAAGAAGGGGATGCTCAGGGCCGTTATTTCCGGGGCAATGGAATTGAGGGCAAGACTGGTAAAAATGGCGGCCTGGATCTTGTCCTGACGCAGCTTCATCAGGTAGTCCCCTTCGGAACCGGGATACTGGTGGAGTATATGAAGGGTCACCTCCCCGTTGGTGGCCCTGATCCAGTCGGCGGCGATCCGGTCCAGGGTCCGCCCCCAGGGACTGTTCCGGGGGAGCGCCGAGGCAAGATTGACGGTGATGGTCCGCTGACGCTGGGCGTGGAGGAATGCCGGGGAAGCGGTGTTAAAAACAATAAAACCCAAGGCTACAAGAAAGAGTTTTAACGAGGTAATTTTTTTCACCGGAAGCTCCTTACTCAAAATCTTCAAAATCATCGGTTTCAATATCGATAAAATAATCGACGGCATTGTCCAGCAGGGAACGGGCCTTGCGCTGGGAAATGATGTTTACCAGCTTGTTTGCCGGATTCACCCTGATATTCAGCGCCAGGGCTTTTTCCAGATACTTCTTGAAGGTATCATAATCTTGCTCAGGGATCGAGACCGACTGGGCGTAGGAGACATAAGGTCCCGCCAGTTTACCCTCGGATTTTTCCAGGGCCAGACGGAAATGAGGTTCCACTTTGGTCTTGTCCCCCCCCAGGGACTCAGGCAGGGCGGACAGCGCTATGACATAGAAATCGTCCAGCGCCCCATTGTTAAAGTCCGGGTCCAGTTCGTAGGCCCGGTCAATATAGAACATCAGATCCGTCACCCGACGGCTCTGGACCGGATCAAAGGGGTCCAGGGAAAAAGCGGAAAGGTAGCCCGCCGCAGTCCAGTAGAGGCTGGGGACATCCTCCGGTCCCATTTTGGCAAGGTAGGGGTCTAGGGTATCATCTTTTGAAGAAACCTTGCTAAAGCCGGGGTACTTTTTATCGAGCCCGTTGTAGAGGATATCCGCCCCCTTAACGTAGAGTTTCTTTGCCTCTTCCAGAGCGGCCTGCCGCTCCTCGTACTGCAAGGGGGGGAGGAATTCCGCCGGTCCCTGCACAAAGGCATTGGCGTACATCACACAGAGGGAACCCGTATCCAGGATCAGTTTTTGATTATCCGGGTTTTTTGCCAGTTTGGCTTCGTTTTTTTTGAGAACCGAGGGAATGGAAGGCCCCACAATTTCCGGGGTCATACGCATCGCCATCTGGTTAATGGAACAGCCGGACCCCAGGATCATGGCCGCTGCAAAAAAAACTATATATAAAGGATGAATTCGGAATTTCATGCGTACCTCATAAAATTATTCTAGCACATCCGAGCCCTGCGTGGCGATAGCCGGTTTTGCACAGGCAATAAATATCTCCATGCAGAGCCGGGCGTCATCTTCGGCCCGGTGGGCGCTGACCGCTTTTATTTGCAGAAAGGCCGCCAACTCCTGGAGTTTATAGGAACTGCGGCCCGGAAAGACCCGGCGGCACAACACCAGGGTGTCCGCTATTCTGTTGGGAAGGGAAGGGAAGGGGGGAACCCAGGCGCCCCCGGTCCGCCCATAGCTTTCTTTTAAATTTTGATTGATGAAGCCGTAGTCAAAGGGGGCGTTGTGGGCGATGACAGCCGAGTCTTTAATCAGCCGCAGAAAGTCCGGGAGGACTTCTTCCAGGGAAGGCTGCCCGGCGAGCATTTTATCGGTGATATTGTTGACCCGCCCCGCCGCTTCCGGCATGGGGATGCCGGGGTCAATCAGCACATTGAAGCGGCTGATGGGCCCCCGGTTATCGAATTTGACCGCCCCCAATTCTACGATCCGGTCCTTTTGGGCATCCAGTCCCGTGGTTTCGATGTCAAAGGCGGTAAAAACCGCCCCGCCACGGTACGCTTCCAGCGCCCAGTCGTAGGATTCCAATGGGGCGGCCATTAATCGCCGATTACCGCACGGATATCCTTCTTGATGGCCTCAAGTTTCCGCGCCGCCTCGGCTTTTGCCGCCTCAAGTCCGCCTGAACCCGCTTCAGCGCAGCAGGAGGCGTAGAATTTGATCTTGGGCTCGGTACCGCTGGGCCGGGCGCTTACCACGGTGCCGTCTTCCAGGTAGAACTGGAGCACATCACTCTTTGGCAAGTCCGCCGATTTTTCGAGGTCCCGGACCTTTTCCACCTTGATGCCCCCCAATGCGGCGGGAGGATTCTTCCGGTATTCGTCCATGATACCCTTCATGATTGCCGGACCTTCGGGACCCTGGAAGTATTTGGAGATACCCAGTTCCTGCCAGTAGCCGTTTTTGGCATAGAGTTCATCCAGCCGGTCAAGGAGGCCCTTACCCTTGCTGCGCCAGTAGAGGGTCATTTCGGCGGTAAGGGCTGCGGCGCTTACCCCGTCCTTGTCCCGAACCTCCTGCTCTACCAGATAACCGTAACTTTCTTCGGTGCCGAAGACGAATTCCTTTTTGATAAGGCCGGTTTCACACTGCCGCATCACATCCGCTATCCACTTAAAGCCCGTGAGGCACTCGATACATGCAACCCCGTATGAGGCGGCTACCCGCTTCTGCATCCCCGTGGTGACAATGGTATTGACCATGGCGGCGTTGGCGGGGAGTTTCCCCGCCTCTTTAAGGGAGAGGAAGATATAGTCCGCCAGCAATACTCCCATCTGGTTGCCGGTGACTAGGGTGTAGTCCCCGCCTTTTGCGGCCCCCCGGCTGGGAACGGCAACCCCGAAGCGGTCCGCATCGGGGTCGGTGGCCATGACCACATCGGCCCCCGTTTTCTTGCCCAGCGCTACCGCCATTTCCAGGGCGGCCGCTTCCTCCGGGTTGGGGAAGGCCACCGTGGGGAAATCCCCGTTCCCTTCCCGTTGTTCCGGTACGGTGATCACCTTGAGTCCCAGACTGCCCAAAACGGCCTCAACATGGAGAGCCCCGGTGCCGTGGAGGGGGGTATAGACAATCTTCACCTCACCGGCCTTTTCCTTGATAAGCTGGGGCCGGAAAAGCCGACTCTTCACCATTGCCTGGTAGGGCTCATCGATCTCCTTGTCGATTATCTGCAAAAGCCCTTTTGAAAGGGCCTCCTTCCGG